>JBEARP010000138.1:0-12985 GCA_041163105.1 Pseudomonadota bacterium | reverse complement strand
GGTCTGGGCCATCCCCAACAAGAAGGTGGCCGACAGATGACTTGACAGGAGGGCGTTGCTGTCACGGTGGTGCTCCTCGGCCTTGGGGCCTTGGCGTTCCTTGTGGCGCAGAGGCCCTCCTTCTGGATCGAGTTTGGGGGGCGACTGGGCAAAGCATTGCTGCCTCTAGCGTGGCGCTACGTCTCGAAGAGGATGCCGCCGGACGAAGAGGCTGCTTGGCGGCAGGCCGAGAGGCGGGGGCAGGGGGAGGAGTGGTTGAGGGCGAGGATGCGACGTTTGAAGAAGCTTTTAAAGCGCCAGTGTGCGTCTGAATAATGTCCAAAGCCTCCGTTACAGGAAACAACAAGGTCTGCCCCGCCTGAGTAAGCTCTAGGCGCTTCGCATTGCGACAGAAGAGCTGAACGCCCAGTCTACGTTCCAAGGTGTTTAGCTGGTAACTCACAGCCCAGCGGCTGAGACCCAATTCCCTTGCTGCACGACAAACTCCGCCCAACCTCGCAACAGCCTCGAAGGCGGTCAGGGCACGCAACGGGGGGAGATCATATCTGAACAAGAATCGGCTCCCTAAGACGACCATATTGCTGTGAATGACACCGAGTGGCTCCGTGAAAATCAACATATCGACGTATGGTCATCTGTCAAAATCCACAGGTCTCAACCACGCAATGTTAGGATGTGCAATCGGCTCCTTTGCTGCCAGAAAATATCGCCCAAAAATCTCGCCATAGCCTTTCATTGTGTAGCCGCTGTTCTTTTCCAAGAGCACACTACGGTTAGCAGCATAGTAGGCTGGGAGTCGGTACCAAGGCAGAGCCGGCCGTGTGTGGTGTGCAACATGAAGATTGTTGAATAGAAATAGGAGTGACCAGAACCAAGATGATTCAACAATTATCGTACGGTGTTCCGGTCTCTCGGCTGCTCGATGTTCGCAGTAGGATCGAACAAGTGACAGGGAGAGGCCGGGATAGGCGATAAGGAGGTAGTACTTCCAAAAGGGCATACCCGCGATCTGCGTGACGAACAGAACCGTAATCGAGCCACTAATTGCAAACAGTAGCCACTCACGCATTCTGTAGGTGTCGAAGCGCAGTATATGGCACCATTCCTCCGCCCAAAACTGAACGATGCTGACCGCTGGCCCGATAACCATCCGCCCAGCTAGTGTCTGATTGATGCCGTAGATCAGCCGCTTGATGGGTCCGGCTAGTGCCCAGTCCTCGGGCAACACATAGTATGATTCTGGATCCCGTGTCGGATCTGTCAGATCAATATCGTTGTGGTGCTTTAGGTGCGTGTCCCTATAGCGGCCGTACGGAACCCAGAGTGTGGGCGTAATAAAGACAAGCGCCTCATTGATCCATCGGTGCCGGGTGGGATGTCCGTGAAGAACTTCGTGCTGCAGCGACACATGAAGTGCTGCAAAATAGGCACCAATCGGCAGCGACCACCATGGCACGATGTTATGAGACATTACCAGAGCAATAAGAACAACGTAGACCAGCACAATGAGCCCGAGGGTTGGTAACTCAAAACGTGCTGAGCGAGTTTCTTTGAAAGTGTCTTCTGTCACAACTGATCAGCCGCTGTTCCGTTTGTTGATAAGCGAAGAAAATATTGTCTGTGTACAGACGCCACTGTATAATTGTCTTCATGCTTTTGACGCTTCCGATGTATGACTATCCCGAACTCTCCAACGCTACAGAAGCCTGGGCTGCGGAGGTAGCGCGGTTTGCAAAATGCGAAGTGCGAATATCCCGTCCCGCCGATTACGTCACTGACTGGGGGCGGGACGATCTGGTGTTCAGTCAGACTTGCGGATATCCCTTCACGCATGAGTTTCGGGGAAGTCTGGGACTTGTCGGGACCCCGCACTTTGGTGTGGCGGGCTGTGAGGGATTTCGATACTCGAGCATGATCTTCGCGCGCGAAATACGACCGCTGAACGAGTATCGTGGCGCAGTAGCGGCGGTGAACACGCCCGACTCGATGTCCGGTATGCTGGCACTCAAGAGTTTTTTCATTTCCTCGGCACAGGAGGGGAGGTTCTTCAGCAAGGCGATCCTCTCGGGCGGCCACTTGATGTCGCTGCAGGCCTTGCAGAGGGGAGATGCAGATGTCTGTGCCATCGATGCCGTCTGTGTTGCCTATGTGCGGCGATACAGGCCGCAATTGCTCGACGGCCTCTACGAGATTGGAGAGACCGTACGTGTGCCGGGCCTCCCATATGTCACACGTGAGCAAGATATCGGTCGTTGGCAAGATGCAGTCGTGGCTGCCATGACTGATCCAGGCCTCGCTGAAATCCGACACACGTTGATGATCGATGGCTTCACGGCCACGGTAGCCTCTGACTACGACGAGATTCTTGATCTTGAGTCTGGGATAGAGGCCGCGGGTGGCCTTCGCCTCCTGGGGTGATCTTTGCCCGTTTGCGTGGCATCTGGGTTCAGGCATCTTTCAGGATCCTCAGCGAATCGAGCATGGCTGCATGTGTGTCGCGGGACGAAACCGCGTCGCCAACCCGGAATAACAGCAAGCCGTTTTCGCCGTCCTGCAGCCAGGGCTGTGGCGTGCTGTTCTTTAGTGCGTCAACGTCAGTGACGCCTCGATTGCGTGCGTGTTGCTTGAGATCATGAAAGAGTTGATCTGCTGGTTCTGAACCAAGTTCCACAATGACGCGATCGACTGTGAGTTCTTCGCGTGCTGACCCAAAATCATGGGCAAGTGTGGCTGAAAGCCGGTTGCCGCGCTTTGCGATGGAAACCAGGCGATAATCCGTGATGATCCTTGCGCCGGCCTCGGCGAGAGCGCCCAGATAGACAGGGTAGCTTGATCCGCCGAGGCTGCGGCCAAGAATGCGATCATTCGTGGCGATCACCACCTTTCGGCCCTGTGTTGCAATTTGCTGGGCCAGAGAAATGGCAGCATGTCCGCCATCCTCATCGTAGATTAATGCTGTTTCGAACTCACCCGGTTGTGTCGCGGCGTCCCAGCTCGACATGGCGTGTTCGGCGCCGTCAATTGCAGGAGATCGGGGTGTGCCGCCAGTGGCTACAATCACGATATCCGGGACCTCAGCTAGAATGCCGTCAGCTTCAGCATAGCAATTATAGCGGATGTCAACCTTAAGTCGCTCAATTTCTGACTGGAGCCAGTCGACAATGCCGATCAGGTCACGCCGCCAGCCGATCCTGCTGGCGATTAATAACTGTCCACCAAGTCTCGATCCCGCCTCGAACAGCACCACCTCATGCCCGCGATGCGCCGCGACGCGAGCCGCCTCAAGCCCGGCAGGTCCGCCACCGACGACAACGATCTTGCGCCGAGGCCCAGACGAAACCTTGATTTTTTGCGGTAGAGTAGTTTCGCGGCCGGTTGCTGGATTGTGAAGGCAGAAAGCGGCACGACCGGCATAGATGCGGTCGATACAGTAGGCGGCGCCGACGCAGGGCCTGATGCGGTCGGGTTGACCCTTCATCAGTTTGTGAACGATGTATGGATCGGCCATATGGGCGCGTGTCATTCCCACCAGATCCACGGCGCCTGACTCGATAGCGTGCGCAGCAGTGGAGAGATCTGCGATCCGGCCCGCATGTATGACTGGTGCGCCTACCTCGGCGCGGAAGGCGGCGACATCGGACAGATAGCTTCCAAGGGGGACTGACATTCCCCCGATTACCCTCGAAATTCCCCAGGTCGTGGAAGCTGCGATACCATTCAGGTTCAGGATGTCGTAGAGGTCGGCTTCATAAAGTGTTCGTGCGACCGTCAGGCATTCTGCCCTGTCGGGCCCGCCTTCCTGTGACTCGTCCACGGCCATCCTCAGCGAGACCAGGAACCCGGAGGGCGTCTTAGCGCGGATATTCTCGAGAACGCGCCGCAGGAAGCGCATGCGGTTTTCGAGAGATCCGCCATAGTCATCCGTCCGAAAATTGGCATTTGGCGCAAGGAATTGGCCAGGCAAGTGCGAGGGCACGAAGACCTCGCAGCCATCGAGATTGCCTTCAGCGCAGCGTAATGCTGCATCGCCATAGGAGGAGACGATACGGTCGATGTCCTCGATCTCCATCGCTCGGGGCACGGCATGATGAGCGGGATCGCGGACCGAGGATGGAGCGATGGGGGCGATCCAGTCACCATCTTCACCGCTGGTCCGACGGCCCATGTGTGAGATCTGGCACATCAGCCGTGTGCCATGATGGTGAATCCGCTGGGCGAATGCCTGGAAATGAGGAATGATTGCGTCGGTTCCGACATCTAGCTGGTTGTAGATGGCGCTGACTTCTGGGGCGACAATCGAGGAGCCGCCGAACATCGTCAGGGCGATTCCGCCCTTGGCTTTCTCCTCGTGGTAGCGCTGGTAGCGTTCTCCCGGCATCCCGTTCTCGCCATAACCAGGTGCATGGCTGGTGCTGACGATGCGGTTCTGGAATTCAACTCCCTTTACAGTGAAAGGCGAAAGCAGCACGTCAAGACTCAAGAACGCCTCCCTCTTCCTTGCGGTGTGCGACGAAGGCATCGAGTGCTTCTACAATGGCGGGATCGAGCGGCTGCGGCTGGTGCGAGTCGATCAGGTATCGGGCGATGACGGAGGCCCGCGCCATGGCGTCCTGCTTGCCTGACGCCAGCCAGTTGCCGTAGTTCTGCCAGTCCGAAACGAGCGGCGTGTAGAAGGCCGTCTGGTAGCGTTCAAGCGTGTGAGGTGTTCCAAAGAAATGCCCGCCGGGGCCGACATCGCGGATCGCGTCGAGGGCGAGTTCCGCAACGTTCACCTCAATGGGCTTGAAGCATTCGGCGAGGCCTTGCAGGATTTCGGCATCGACGACAAGCTTTTCGAATGAAGCGCAGAGCCCGCCTTCGAGCCAGCCCGCCGCATGCATTACAAGGTTGGCGTGCCCCAGCACGGCGCCCCACAGAGCGAATGTCGTTTCATAGATGCTCTGGGCATCGGCGGAGGTGGAGGCATTGCCGCCGGAGGAGCGGTAGGGAATGCCATAGCGCCGCGCCAGCTGGCCGCTTGCGATCACGCAGCGGAAATACTCCGGCGTGCCCATGGCGGGAGCGCCCGTCTTCATGTCCACGTTCGAGGTATAGGCGCCGTAGAGAACGGGAGCACCCGGCTCGATCATCTGCGTCAGGATGATGCCGCACAGCGCTTCCGCATTCTGCTGGGCGAGCGAGCCTGCGAGCGTTATAGGCGCCATAGCGCCCGCCAGCGTGAAGGGCGTGATGCAGATCGGCTGACGCGCGCGCGCCATTTCGATCATTCCTTCCAGCATCGCGCCTTCGATGCGAAGTGGCGAACTGGTGTTCACGACCGTGTACATGCTGGGCACTTCGCGAAGCTCGTCGCGTGTCAGGCCTTTCAATATGCACATCATGTTGAGCGCGTCCTCGATGCGCTCGCGGCCCAGGCAATAGGGATGGAAGACCTTGTCCGTCAGAAGGGCGAATTCCCGCAGGCAATCGAGATGGCGCACGGAAGCCGGCAAATCGACAGGTTCGACCGGATAGCCGCCGAAGAAATTGATGGCGTTGAGGCCATGTCCGATCTTCACGAAGTTGCGGAAGTCCTCGAAGGTTCCGGCGTGCCGGTCCTGGCCGAGCCCTGAACAGTTCGGCGCGCTCGACACGCATCCGAAGACCACGTTCTCCCCGCCGATCTGGAGGTCGCGGCCCGGACCGCGGCCTGTGATTGTGAAATGCTGCGGCGCGAGCCCGGCATGGTGCTCCACCACCTCGCGGCCGAACCGCACACGCTCCTCGCCCGGGCGGACGTCTGCGCCATTCCGCGCGGCAATCTCCCGCATTGTAGGCGACATGAGATCGACCCCAATCTCTTCGAGAATGGTGAGCGATGCCTGGTGAATGGCTTCGATGGCCTCGCCGGACAACGGCATGAGCGGCGGCATCGAATAATGACCGACTGAAAAGGCCCGCTGTGCCGGTCCCTTTGCGGCCGAGCGCGCCGCGCGGTCGATATTGCGCGTCCTGCTTGTTCGTGGGGGCGTGGCTGTTTCAGCGGTCATTGAGACTTCTCGCATCCCCGGGAATTCGGGTCATGATATCATGAGAGCCGGGGCGTTGGCCCCGGCCCGGACTGTTGGCTTTCAATGAACCGCTGCTCAGCTGTTGAACCACCAGCGTTCCATCGCACGGTTGCCGTCGATGGGGGCATTGTTGGCAATCGGGCCATGACCGACCTTGGATGACATGGCAAAGACCTGGTTCTGGAACATCGGAACGATCGAGTTGCCGTCATCGCGCACGATCTGCTGCATCTCGCGATACATGTCGGAGCGCTTGGCCTCGTCAAGCTCGCTCCGTGCCGCAACAAGCAGTTGGTCGAACTTCTCGTTCGAGAACTGGCTTTCGTTCCAGTCGACGCCAGAAGCATAGGCCGCAGAGAAGATCATGTCCGGCGTCGGCCGCGCCACCCAGAGGGTGATGCAGAACGGCTCCTTGTTCCACACATTGGACCAGTAGCCATCATTGGGTGCCTTGTTGACGGCGATCTCGATGCCGGCCTTGCGGGCTTGTTCGGCAAAGAGCAGGCAGGCGTCGGTGGCGCCGGCGAAGGCCGCCTCGGAGCCGAAGAGTTCGACTTTGAGGTCTGACATGCCCGCTTGCTTGAGATGGAACTTCGCCTTGTCCGCATCATAGGCGCGCTGTTCGAGATCGGCCCAATAGGGCATATTCTGGCCCACGGGATGGTCGTTGCCCAGCGTGCCCTGGCCGCGCATGATTGTGTCGATCAGCGCCTGCCTGTCGATGGCGTGCTTGAGCGCCAGCCGCACATCCTTGTTGTCGAAGGGCTTGGCGGAATTCCGCATCGGCAAGGTCACGTGCGAGCTGCTGGGAATGCTCTGGACGGAGACATCCGTATTTCCCTTTAGCAAATCCACTAGCACGGGGCTCAGGTCGTGCAGCACGTCGATTTCGCCTCCAACTAGGGCATTGGACCGGGCGGTCGCATCGAGGATGGCCCGCATCTCGCCCGTATCGAAGAAGGCCCTGTCATCCCGGAAGAAATTCTCGAAGCGCTTGAGCTTTGCCGAAACGCCGGGAACGAATTCTTCCAGCCTGTAGGCTCCCGTGCCGCCGCTGCTCCAGTCGATCTTGCCTTCGCCATCGGCCGGCAGGATCACGAAGTGATAATCGGTCATGATGTAGGCGAAGTCGGCATTGCCTCCGGTGAGGTCGAAGATCACGTTGTCGCCGTCCGCGGTGATCTTGTCGATACCGGAGAGCAGCGACTTGCCGCCCGACTTCGAACCCTCGCCCCGGTGATGATTGATGGAGGCCACCACGTCATTGGCTGTCAGGGTCTTGCCGTTGTGGAATTCGACGCCCTTGCGCAGCTTGAACACCCAGCGCTTGGCGCCGGGTTCGGCCTGCCACACCTCCGCAAGTTCTCCGCCGAGTTTTCCGCCCGGCAGGATCTCAACGAGATAGCTGCCGGTGGTGTGGTTGATGATGTCCATGAAGGAGTTGTTGGTAGTGGCGGGATCGAGCGAGTCGCCGGTGTGACCGTCGCCGATACCGAAGCGTGCGTGGCCGCCGCGCTTGGGTTCTGCCCGCGCCGCGGATGGCTCAAGAAACGGCACCGTCGCCGCCACGGCCGCCGCTCCCTTGAGCAGCTGCCGGCGGTCTAGGACACCTGACCCCCAGAATTCATTCCCGTTCATGTCGTTCCCTCCTTGGTGTTATGCGCTGTTGTTGCGGGCGCTGGCTTCTTGACGTGTCGAGCCTGTCAGCAATCCTCCCACGGGAAAGTGTCCAGCCGGACAGGGCCGTTTTTCGTGATCAGCACCTGCGTCTCCAGCTTGATGCTCTCGGTGCCCGGCGCTGCCATGAGGCTTTCGACGCAGACCACCATGTTTTCGTGGAAATAGCCTTCGCGCGCGCCGAAGCTGCCATCCACGTCGACGTGGAGCGGCACCACGGGCCACTCATCCACGAGGCCCACGCCATGGATCGCGAGCGAGTAGCGGAAGGGGCGGTTGATCTCCGGAATCCTCCAACTCTTCTCGTTGAACTCCGCGAAGCTCATGTCGGCGCGCAGGATCTCGGTGTTCTGCTGGATCTGATCGAGCGCCAGACGGTAGAGTCCCTTTTGCGTCGCCGTCATCGGAACATGGCCGCAGGTCCAGGAGCGGCTGAGATCGGCGCAGTAGCCATATGGCCCGATCATGTCGGTATCGAAGCTGATCATATCGCCTTCCGAGATTACGCGGTCGGAGGCCTCCTGATACCAAGGATTGGTGCGGGGGCCCGACGACAGCAGGCGCGCCTCGAACCACTCGCCGCCCGAGCGGATGTTCTCATGGTGGATCTCGGCCCAGATCTCGTTTTCGCTGGCGCCCGGAACGGAGGCCGCATGCATGCGCCACATGCCGCTTTCGGCAACGCGGATCGTCCACTTCATCAGTTCAATTTCGTCTGCCGACTTGACGCTACGCGCCTTCTCGGCGAGTTCCTGACCGTCGACCACCTCGATGCCAAGCGCTTCAAGGGCGCGAAGCCCCAGAGGATCGAGGTTGTCTGCGGCGATGCGCCTGTTGCCGCCGCCATGCTCCCTCACGAGATCGGCGATCTCCTGCGCCCAGCGCTTTGCACGCGCGCCCACTTCGCTGTCCGAGATCATGTAGAGCCAGGTCGTGGCAGGCTTGACGATATCGACCCCCGCACCGCCCTTGATCATGTGCTCGGCACCCTTGTACTCGTGCATGATGGCGGGGCCTTCGCCAAATAGCATGGCATAGCGGCTGTGTTCCCGCGTCGACCAGATCTGCATGTTGGCGTAGTCGAAGGCGTAACGGATGTTGATCGGTGAATACATCAGGAAGGCCGCGCAATCATGGGCCACGACCTGGTCGCGCATGCGCTTCAGCCGGTAGGCGCGTGCCCGGTCGATGACGCTTTGCGGAATGGGAGATTTCAGCGGCCTGCCGAGGCCGTCGATGTTGAGGAACGACCGTTTGCGGTCGTCACTGAAGATTTCGAGGACATCGCCAGTCTTGGGCTCGTGGACATTCATGAGAGGGCCTGCGCGTACGATATGTGTTTGGTGGGACTTGCCGAACGCGAGGCTAGGGCTTGAAAGTCTGTGTCACAACGGCAAAAAAACTAACTGAGGCTCAGAAAAATTACGGTCTTAGCCGTCGATCGAGAAAGTCACGCGTGAAGGCGGCATATCCGTTGGCCGTCACCTTGAGCTGGTCACGCATGCTCCGATGCAGCTCGGGAAGGCGATGGAAGGGCACGTTCGGCGCCACGTGGTGCTCGACATGATAGGGCATGTTCCATGCGAGGAGCCGGATGATGCTGGTTGTGAAGGTCGTGCGGGTATTCTCGAACATGTTGGACACGAACGGACAGTCGCCGTGCTCGGCAAGCAGATAGAGACGCAGGAAGGGTTGCCCAAGCAGAACCGGTATGGCCCAGAGCCACAAGACCATGGGTGACCACAGCAACGAAAACGCCAGCACCAGGTAGACCACCGCTAGAACGTGGGCTTCAGCCACCACACGCCCGCGTGCGCCCGTGGGCATGAAGTCTTCGTCCGCCACGCCGCGCGCGAGCCGCACCAGCAACTTCAGGGCGCTGATCCAGTAGGGGAGCCCTGAAACATGCCACAGCCATGACCGCAGATTCGCAGGCTTCGGGCCATCAAGTTCAGGATCCTTGGCCGGAATGTTCGTCCACCGGTGATGCGCCATATGGAAATAGCGGAACCACCGGAAGGGCAGGACGAGGACAACGCCGCAAACATGTCCGACGGCCTCGTTCAGCCAGACGGATCTGAAGGGAGTTTGATGCGTGGCCTCGTGCTCGAGCGTGAACAGGAAGACAAGCAGAACGCCCTGCACCGGCAGAAGCAGCCACCAGCCCGGCACGCCGCTTACGATCAGCGCGGAACAAGCCGCGATGAGGCCCACATGTCCGGCCATATGCACCAGCCCGGCGCGGTCTGACCTGACAGCGAGCCTGGACTTTACCTGATCTGGCAGCTTGGCCAGCCAAATGCGGTGATCCACGCTTCTCTCCCGGGCAAGGGCTGCAAGCTAGTCGAGGCCAGCCATCGCATCAACAAACCTTGTGGAAACAGCGAAGAAATCCTAGCGTGCATCAGACAAACTGGGAGCAAGACGTCTGGCATGCCGCGATCCCGCAACTTGCCGCCTCTCAATGCCCTGAAGGCTTTTGAAGCCAGTGCGCGTCTTGGCGGTTTTGTCAGGGCGGCGCGGGAACTCGGCGTGACAGCCGCGGCCGTCAGCCTGCAGGTCAAGAGCCTCGAGAGCTTCTACGGCGCGGAACTGTTCTTCCGGCACAGCAATGGCATCTCTCTGACCTCAGCGGGAGATGTCGTCTACAGGATCAGCACGGAAGCACTGGGCAGCCTCAACAGCATTGCAGAACGCATCGCCGGGCGCGAGCAGACCTCGCATATCGTCGTCAGCGTGCTGTCGTCCCTCGCCCCAACCTGGCTCTACGATGCACTGACTGTCTACCGCCGTGACATCGAGAACATCCGTTTCGAGATCCGGGAGGAGGCCGACCCCGTGGCCTTCGGCCGCGACAATGTCGATATCCGCATCACCTATGGCGCGCACATCTATCCCGATCATGCTGTCGCGGAACTGTTCACCGACCGTCTTGCCCCTATGTGTTCGCCGGAGTTTGCTAAGGCACATAGCATGCTTGACGCCGCGCCGGATGCGCTGCCGGATGATGATCTCATACACACCTATTGGGGTGCGGCCTTTCTGGCTTACCCGACATGGTCCGACTGGTTTGCGGCCTGCGGCATCGAACGCCGTCACAATCTTGAGCGCGAGAACATTGTCGGCATGGCGGCCGGCGCGATTGACCTTGCAGCAGCGGGGGCGGGCGTGGCGCTTGGCCAGATATTCATGGCGCAGAAGGCCCTCTCCGCAGGCAAACTCGTCATGCCGTTCGATTGCAGGCTCATGATGCAGCACCCCTATGTCATCGTGCTGCCGAAGCTCCGTCTGCCACACCCTGCGGTAAAGCGTCTTGTCGATTGGCTCGCTGTGAATGCCGCGGCGAGGGCAAGCCTCATCGAATAAATGTCCATGCTGCGCTAGCCGCATCGGGCAGCGGATCGCTACAGGAGCCTGTTATCCACCTTACCGAATTGAGTGCCGCGCCCGTTCAAGCTAAGTCCCGACCATCGCCATAACACCGCCATCGTCTATGGGGCGCGGCAGGATACTTGCCGGATCTCCCATTATGGGCGGGGCATACGAGTCAACAATAACAAAAGGTTGAATGGCGTCGTGTGCGTACCGTGTACAGGGAGGCAGTTGATCTTTTCGGTCAGGGCGACATCGCCTCGGTTCATTTTCTCGTTAACACAAATCCCTATTTCATAGCAGCATGCCGAACTCGCCAGTAATTTGTCAGGACCATGCTCGCTGCCAAGGATATGACGAACAACCGAATCGACAAACTCCTGCCCTGGAACTGGACACCCGTCGCAGTTCCCCGCGCAAAGGCAGCGTGATCAAGCGTCGTCTCAAATGCTGAAGTGTTATCTCTCCGCAAGGACAAAAGCCGCGGTTACAATCGGGCGGTTACGAATGGTATGATTTTGGCGCATCATGCGGAATAAGGATGCGAACGTTTGTGGTATGGAAATTTTTCTCTAGAATTGAACCAGTAGAGTGGTCTGAGATCTTTGGCACCCTCACGGTTTCGTCATGCCCGCGCTGGTCTGTGCCATCCCAAACAAGAAGGTGGCTGGAGCACGAACTGGCAGAAGGGCGTTGCCGTTGCGGTGGTGCTCATCGGTCTTGGGGCTGGAGCGTTTCTTGTGGCGCAGCGTCCCACCTTCTGGCTCGAATTTGGAGCGCGGATCGGGTGGCGACTGCTTCCGCTGGCGTGGCGCTACGTATCGAAGAGGATGCCGCCGGAGGAGGAGAGTGCGTGGCGGGAGGCCGAGAGGCGAGGACAAGGGCATGAGTGGCTGAAGGAACGGCTTCGTTCGAAAAGACGAGATCCCTCAGGGAGTAGTGCACCGGACAAGATAAGAGAGAGCTAGTTTATCTTCTTAAGCATCTGATTTAGCGACAGACTAGAGGCATTGCAGAACAGCGAGAGGTCTGGGAGGTGAATCGCTGCCTACGCTACCGATCTCTTGCAATGACTTTGATCTCCCTTTCCTCGAGTTTGCGTATTACGTTTGCTTCATAAGAGCGGACAGCACCCTTAAGCCATGCTTCGAATTTGCGGGCCGCTCTTGAGGATTGCCGTGATGCGGCTGTGTAAAGCGAGTAGCTCTGCGAACTCACCAAGCCAAATGGGAATGGCGATATCAAGTCACCGGAGATAATGGCTGGAAGCGTCAAGAAGCTGTCGCCAAATGTCAATCCACCTCCCGTCGTTGCGACGGAGAGACATAGTGTTGTTTCGTTGAATACCGTAGTGTGCTTGCGATTGCCTCCGAGATCAAAGCCAGTATAGCTGCACCATTCGTCCCATATGTCGTAGTTGGCATCGATCAGAAAAGGCGCTTCGCAAGGCTTGCGGGTGCCATCGAAATAATGCTGCGCGAAGGATGGGGTGCAGACCGGAATATCAACCCACTTACACAGTTGTGTTTCGGTCAGTCCGGATTTGGCAAATTGTCCTGCCATGCCGTAGAAGATCCTAAAGTCGAAATTCTCGTCGAGCCGAAGGTTTCCGTTGTTTTCCGAAGTGATTTCCAGGGCGACGCCCGGGTTCTCGACCAGGAATGCGCCGACGTGAGCTGCCAACCAACTCGAAGCAAAGTCGCGACAAACGAGGATGCGCAGCCGATTGCCCTGCCTGCTTCCGACCGATACCGCGTCTATCGTCGATGCCATGATGTCAAAGGCTCGTTGGAGCCCATCAAAGAGTTCCTTGCCTGCAGGTGTCAGGCGAATGGCGTTCCCCGCGCGCACGAGCAGCGAAATCTCAAGTGACGCTTCTAACAGGG
>JBEARP010000137.1:0-3083 GCA_041163105.1 Pseudomonadota bacterium | reverse complement strand
CGGAACCTGACCAGAACCTCCCCGCTTTCGACGAGGCTGCGCACGATCAGCGCCTGCAGACCCCCGAAATCTGTCAATCCCTCGGCGTCACAGCTTGCGGCGAACTGCAGCCACAACTGATCAGCCGCCTTCGCTGCGGCAGTGCGCTTGGCACGTGCGCGGGGCACGATGCCGGTGCCAACCAGATTGCTGACCAGCGCGTTCACAGCCTTGGCCGCGTAAGGGTTGTTGCGCACGAGGTCGCGCGAACGATCCCGCAGCCTCGCACTGGCGGGGGCGATCTCGGAATTGGCGCCGGTGCCGGCTGTCACCCAAGCATCGGTACGACGCCCTACCTTGGCGCCTTCGTAAGCTCGTTGCACCAACTGCAGCGCCTGCCGCTGGCGAAAACGCCTCAGGGCGACGGCAGGCGCCACAGCCCCGATGGTACGGTCGAGCCAGTTCATTCTAACCCCTGCCGAAGGACGCGAGGCTGCGGCGCGGAGGCTTGGCGCCAGACCGGGTCTGCCTCTCTGCCTCGATGGTCCGGATGCGGCTCAGGAGATCGACGGCAGAGCCATATTCGACGCTGCGGCCTTCAAAACTGACCCGCAGCGTGCCGCTGGCATATGCTTTTCGCAGGGCGTCCAGTTCAGAGGCGGTCCAGCTCATGTCTCGCCCCCTGCAATCTGATCCAAATCAAAGCCAGGAACACTCAACCTGTGATCAGGTTGGCGTTCATCGATTCTGGATGTGCCCATGGAAGTTGATCTCGAAACCGCTGCCCGGACCCTCGTAGTCGTCGCCATGGGCTATGCCCCCGGCAAGCGCGTGACTGTTGGCCTGATCGTTGCCGTTCTCGCCGGGAAGTTCTCAACCTGCCCGGAGATCCGCATCGCCGAACTTGTTACCCGAATGGTCATGGACGAGGGCGGCACTGTTGTTCTGGGCAGGCCAACCGCTACTCCGGTCCCTCTCGGGTAGGTCGCATAAACCGCCGCTCCTGCTCCGTACCCTGATCGTAACAATTTGACTTAGGCGGAACTTAGCTGCTTTGGTCTGCCGCGCTGCCAAAGCAGCGATAGTGACACACTGACAAGAAGAGAGATACGACATTGGCTACAGGCAAGGTTAAGTGGTTCAACGATCAAAAGGGCTACGGTTTCATTGCGCCGGATAACGGCGGCAAGGACGTGTTCGTCCACATCAGCGCCGTCGAGCGCGCTGGTCTGCGCTCGCTCGCCGAAAACCAGGCCGTATCCTTCGAGGTCGTTGCTGATCGCAAGAGCGGCAAGGAATCTGCCGACCAGCTCAAGGCCCTTTGAGCCACATGGCAAAGAAAGCAAAGAAGGCTGCAGGCCGGGCGCCCACGAAGAGCCAGAAGACGAAGAAGGCAATTGCCGTCAAGTCGACCAAGGCTCCGAAGAAGTCCGCCGCAAAGAAGGCCGCACGTCGCAGCACGGCCGATGTCGCCAAGCTGCGCAAGTCGGTGATCGCTGGCTCTAAGGCGAAGAAGACGGCCGATACCATCGCGAAGGAACTCGGCATCTCCAGGGCTTATGTCTATGCGCTGAAGCGCAAGGCCTAAGAGGCACTACTTGATCCAGCCGCGCCTGCGGTTGATCCAGTTCCCATCACGCGCTCCAGAAACGGGGCGCGTGTTTTCTTTCTGTGGAACGATGCGGTCAGAAGTTCGCTTCGAACCGGCGCCGTCCTTCAATTCTGTCTCCAGTGCCTCCCAGCGGTCCTCACCCCAACGGTCTATGCCGGCGATCCACCCCGCGGCCCGCGCATAGCTGCGGCAGTCGAGCGCCTCGTTGCGCTCCCGGAGCTTCTGCCATTCCAGCCGCTGGAAGCCGCGCTTGGTCTTCACCGTCACCAGTTGCTCGGCAACGAACTGCTTGCACCATTCGCTCTCGGCCCAGGCCGGCAAGTGGATAGTGCCCGGCGGATACGTAGTCCCCGAGGCCAGTTCCTCGTCTGTCGGACGCTCAAGCCTGAGGAAGCGGTAGGTCTCCGACTTGAAGGTGGAGACAGCCACCGTCCACAGCCGCACACCGCGCCGGATGCGCTTGCCGCCAGCCGTCATGTCAACATACGTAGGCCCCGAGACCGGGCTCAGCCGGTTGAAGCCGTCGACGCCCTTGACGGGTGATACTTGCTCGAAGCCCTGACCACGCGCCCATGCGTAGACGGCCGGCGCCTCGTAGCCGGTATCGACGCCCAACCGCACGATCTGCATCGGCGTACCGGACGCGTGACGCCAGGTCTTCGCACACAGTGAGGTCAATTCCGACCAGGCAGCGGGGCGGTCGGGACCACCTTCGATGACGATGTGGTCGATGAGCCAACTCTCCAGCCCCCGCCCCCAGCCCCAGACGTCGATTTCAATGCGATCCTTCTGAACATCGGCACCGGCGGTCAGGAACAGCGCCCTTTCCGGCACGGATCCCGGCGTCCAGCGCTCTCGGCGGTCGTAAAGCCGCTGCCAGTCGGGCGCTTCACCCGATTCCATCCAGGTCTCACCCAGCAACACGTTCTTTGCGGTCTTGAGGGCAGCATCATTGTGCTGGGCGTCCTCCCAGCTTCGGGCAATTCCGGCCCAACTGGTCCAGCCAACCGGCGAATAAAGCGCGGAGAGGTGATATCCGCGGGTACGCGGGTCATTTCCGTCGGCAGTGGCACGCCATTCGCCCTTCGCCATCATCTCGGTCTTGGCGGCCTCGGCGATTTCTGCGTCGCAGGCCTCGCACATGTAGTGTGCGGTCTCAGGCTTCCTCTTCTCCCAACACAAACGCTCGAACTGCAGCCACTGCATCGCCCCGCAGTGGGGACATGGCACGAAGTAGCGCCGCTGGTCGGAGGCTTCGTACTCCCTTTCGATGCGCGACAGGCCCTTGATGGTCGGTGTCGAGACCAGAAACAGCTTCTTGCGGTGCCCGAAGGTCGCGGTACGTGCCTCGGCCAGGGCAATCGGATCCCCTTCCCCGTCGACATCGCCCGGATAGGCATCGACCTCGTCCAGGAACACGTAGCGTGCGGGCTTGGAACGCAGCCCCGTGGCGCTGTTGGCCCCCGTCAGCACCAGCTGTCCGCCGGGAAAG
>JBEARP010000136.1:0-3592 GCA_041163105.1 Pseudomonadota bacterium | reverse complement strand
GTTCTCCAGGCCGACGACGTTCGCAACAAGCGCGGAAAACTCCTGGACAAGGGCATCATCTACAAGATGATTCACAACCGCATCTATCTTGGAGAGATTTCTCACAAGGGGACATGTTATCCGGGCGAGCACCAGGCCATCGTGACGCAGGAGATGTGGGACGCGGCCCATGAAGTAATGCAGGAGAACTCTCACGTCCGCGGCAACAAGAACCGCGGCAAGTCTGGCGCCCTGCTGAAGGGACTGATTTTTACCACCACGGGTGCCGCCATGACACCTACCTTCACGATGAAGGGCGAGCGGCGTTATCACTACTACGCCTCTATGGATCATATTCGGGGGCGGCTTGTCCCGGAAGGGTCAGGACCCGCAAGGCTCCCCGGTGGCATGGTCGATTCAGCAGTGGTTGCAGAGATGCGCCGCCTGATCGCGACCCCTGAGATTGCTGCGCAGATCCTCGAGAAGTTCGAGAGGGAGAACATTCCCTGCGATCAACGCGAGTTGCTGGCAGCACTGCGGAAGTTCAATGGCCTCTGGGAGGTTCTGTTCCCTGCCGAGCGCGCCCGAATCGTCAGGCTTCTTGTGGCCAGGGTCACCGTGGGTGTTGAAGGCATGGCCATCGACTTACGCCATGACGGTCTTGGCAGCCTTGCCTATGACCTGATGTCGGGAGCCACATCATGACCGAACAGACCACCCGCGTCTTTGTTTCCCTTACCATTCGTCCGCGCAACGGCCGCCCCAGGGTTCTCCCACCCGAGGGCGCAACCGAGCAACAGGAGCGGGTGCAAGACCATCACGTTCTAAAGGCCCTGGGCCGCGCATGGGCTTGGCGGAGGAGATTGGAATGCGGTGCTGCAACCACTGTCCATGACATTGCTAAGATCGAGAAGGTAACTGACCGCTTCGTCAGCCGGATAATGCGGTTGGCCTATCTGGCACCCGATGTCCTTGAGCGGCTTGTGGTCAAGCGCGAACCGCCGGCAATATCTCTCGCCGAACTGATCGATGCCACCTACCTACCGTGGGCGGGGCAGACCAAAGCAGCGTTTGGCTCAGACAAATAACCAAACATCACGTCGCCTTGCTGCCGGGAGCGGCAGATCTGCTGTTCAGCCTCCGCCTGCAAAAAATAGGCGACCCGTCGCCGGATCGCCTCGCCTTGTGTTATTCCGCGATACTGAGCGGGCTTTTAGAAGTCCATGCCACCCATACCGCCGCCCATGCCGCCACCACCAGGCATGGCGGGCGGAGAGTTCTTCGGCTTCTCGGCGATCATGGCCTCGGTGGTGATCAGCAATGATGCGACCGACGCTGCGTCCTGCAGGGCGACGCGCACCACCTTGGTCGGGTCGATAATCCCGGCCGCAATCATATCGACATACTCTTCGGTCTGCGCGTTGAAGCCGTAGTTTCCGGTCTTCTCAAGCAGTTTTCCGACGACAATCGAGCCTTCGACGCCCGCGTTCTCGACGATCTGGCGAAGCGGAGCCTCGAGCGCCTTGGAGACGACGTTGATTCCGGCCTGGACGTCGGCGTTGTCCGACTTCAGGGCCTCCACCGCCTTTTTGGCGCGCAGCAGGGCCACGCCACCGCCGGGAACGATGCCTTCTTCCACCGCAGCGCGGGTGGCGTTCAGCGCGTCGTCAACGCGGTCCTTGCGCTCCTTGACCTCGACTTCGGTCGAACCGCCGACCTTGATGACGGCAACGCCGCCCGCAAGCTTGGCAAGACGCTCCTGCAGCTTCTCCTTGTCGTAGTCCGAGGTGGTTTCCTCGATCTGCGCCTTGATCTGGGCACAACGGCCCTCAATGTCGGCTTTCTTGCCGGCACCGTCGACAATCGTGGTGTTCTCCTTCTCGATGCGGACGCGCTTGGCGCGGCCCAGCATGTCGAGCGTCACGTTCTCGAGCTTGATGCCGAGATCTTCGGATATCACCTGGCCGCCAGTGAGGACGGCGATATCCTCCAGCATGGCCTTGCGGCGGTCACCGAAGCCCGGAGCCTTGACAGCCGCAACCTTGAGGCCGCCACGCAGCTTGTTGACGACGAGGGTTGCAAGAGCCTCACCCTCGATGTCCTCGGCGATGATCAGGAGCGGCTTCGAGGTCTGGACGACGGCCTCGAGCACCGGCAGCATGGCTTGCAGCGAGGAGAGCTTCTTCTCGTGCAGGAGGACATAGACATCCTCCAGTTCAGCCACCATCTTGTCAGCGTTGGTGATGAAGTAGGGCGACAGGTAGCCGCGATCGAACTGCATGCCTTCGACAACTTCGAGATCGCTCTCGGCAGTCTTGGCTTCCTCAACGGTGATGACGCCTTCGTTGCCGACCTTCTTCATCGCTTCGGCAATCATGTCGCCAATCGCTGTTTCACCGTTTGCGGCAATCGCTCCGACTTGGCCAATCTCCTCCGGTGACTTGATTTTCTTGGAGCGCTTCTTGATGTCCTCGATCGCAACAGCGACAGCCATGTCGATGCCGCGCTTCAAGTCCATCGGATTCATGCCGGCAGCCACGTTCTTGGCGCCTTCACGGACGATGGCCTGGGTCAGCACGGTGGCGGTGGTGGTGCCGTCGCCGGCGATGTCATTGGTCTTGGAAGCGACCTCACGGACCATCTGGGCGCCCATGTTCTCGAACTTGTCTTCGAGTTCGATCTCCTTGGCGACGGTCACGCCGTCCTTGGTGCTGCGCGGAGCGCCGTAGCTCTTGTCGATGACGACGTTGCGACCCTTGGGACCGAGCGTCACCTTGACGGCGTTGGCGAGAATGTCGACGCCGCGAAGCATCCGTTCGCGAGCTTCACCGCCGAAGCGGACTTCTTTAGCAGCCATGAGTGTCGTCCTTGTGATAACTGAATTGAAACATCGAACGGTGCGGGCTTACTTGTTCAGCACGCCCATAATGTCGGATTCCTTCATGATCAGGTACTCAGTGCCATCGATCTTGACTTCCGTACCCGACCATTTGCCAAACAAAACGCGGTCACCCTTCTTGACATCGAGCGGGGCAATCTTGCCGGACTCGTCGCGCGCACCGGGGCCCACGGCGATGATCTCGCCCTGCATCGGCTTCTCCTGAGCGGTCTCCGGAATGATGATGCCGCCCTTGGTCTTGGTGTCTTCCTCGACGCGCTTGAGAACTACACGGTCGTGCAGAGGACGAAATTTCATGTGATCACTCCTTGGATAAACTGGAAGGGGCCGAGTGCCGCTGACTGCGGCTTCGGGCGGGACTTTGGGTCTGTGAAGAGCGGTTGGCACTTACACTTGAGGAGTGCCAGACCTGCTGCATGCTCCGCGAACAGCCAATTAGCAAGGAAAATACCGCCTACAATCGCGGCATGATCCACCACGCCACCGGTACGGCAGTCGAATGCCCGCGCAAGATCATCACCGCGAATGGTGATGGTAACAGCCGCGCACAGAATACTCATACGCGATGGGCACATTGGCAAAATTTCTGCGCATTCTTGCACACCGCAGAACTGCGCGGCAGCACCCGTACTGCTGGTTCTAATCCTACCGAGGGCGAGAGAACCAATGCAAAACGGTACGGTCCGGCAGAATTTTTAAGCTTATGATATTCCA
>JBEARP010000135.1:0-20740 GCA_041163105.1 Pseudomonadota bacterium | reverse complement strand
CCGCCGCGAGGTGAGGAGTGTCGCTGTAAACTACCTGCCGCAGGGCGCAGCGCGCATCGTGCTGGTCGCCGTGGGCGGCATGCCGGGTCCCGGTCCGGGTCCGGGCGACTGGAGCCTGCTCGGCTGCAAGGACGTGAAGTTCCTCGTTGACCGCGATACGCTGAAGGTCAATCGCGAAGGCCGCTTCATTGCGCTGCGCCTCAAGGTACGCAAGGCGCCGGTCGAGATGTTCAACCTGCGCATCACCTATCTGAGTGGTGCGCGCCAGGAAGTGCCAGTGCGTGAAGTGATCCCGTCTGGTGGCGGCACCCGTCCCATCGAGCTCGCAGGTCGTGAGCGCGGTATCGAGCGGATCGAGATGATCTACCGCGCCATGCTCTCCAACAAGGGCACGGCGGAAGTTTGCATCGACGGTCTTGAACGCTAAGGCTTGGCCACACCACATCCACCTCATCATGGCCGGGCTCGAACCGGCCATTTTCTTTGGTGGGGTGAAGGTGTTGGCGGGCCGCTACGGCTGCTCGAAATCCCGGATCGGCTCCACGCGGCGCACCCGCTCGCGCCATGAGATGTAGATGGCGCAGGCGATGAGGATGCCGACGCCGATGAAGGTCCACATATCGGGGAAGTCGCCGAAGACATACCAGCCCACGATCGTCGCCATGATCATTTCAGTATAGGCCAATGGTGCCAGCAGCGAGGCCTCGGCATGATCATAGGCGCGGATAATCAGGAAGTGCCCGCCATTGGCAATGGCGGACAGCAGCACGAAGAACATCCATTGTTCGGGTGTCGGCGTCTGCCAGACGAACAGAACGATGACGCTGGTGATGATCGCACCCATCAGGCTGGTGTAGAAGGTTGTGACCATGGCGGGTGCCGAGCCTGCGATGCGCCGCGTGAGCAGCAGGTATATGGCCAGAGACGCGCCGGAGCCGAGGGCGAGGAAGACGCCGGGGTTCAGTTCCTGGAAACCGGGCCTGATGATGATCAGCGTTCCGATGAAGCCGATGATCACCGCCGACCAGCGGCGCAGGCCCACAGTCTCACCCAGTACCAGGGGAGACAACATGGTGACGATCAGCGGCTGCACGAAGAAGATCGCCAGCGTGTCGGCGATCGAGAGATAGTGCAGCCCCGCGAAGAAGAAGCCGGTCGCGGCGATCATCAGCGCGGCACGCACGGCGTGCATCAGCGGCATGTTGGGGATGAGGCCCCGCGGCCCCGCCAGCCGCAACGCGAAGGGCATGGTGAGGAAGGCCCCGAAGAACAGCCGCGCCCAGACGATCTGCATCACCGGCACGCCCTGCTGGCCCAGGTACTTGGCGATGGCATCGAGGAAGGGCAGCACCGCCATGGCGGAGAGCATCAGTCCGATACCGACGAGCTTGCGGCTGGAAGCGGGACGCGTCATGTCATCATGCTAGGCTGTCGATCCGCCCTTGCGGACGGGTTCCAGCAGATCCCATTTGTTGCCGAAGGGATCCTGGAAGACCGCAACCGTGGCATAGGCCTCGCTCCGGGGCTGTTCGGTGAACGTAACGCCGGCCGCGAGATAGCGTCGGTGGTCGCGCCAGAAGTCATCGGTCTCGAGGAACAGGAACACCCGCCCGCCGGCTTGCCGCCCGATGGTTGCCGCCTGCTCGGGCGTACTGGGTTCAGCGAGCAGAAGCCGCGCACCTCCGTCGCCTGGCGGTTCAACAGTGACCCAACGCTTGCCGCCGCCCAGAGGCGTGTCTTCCACGAGGCGAAAGCCCAGAACATCGACATAGAACCGAAGGCCCGCGTCGTAGCTCGGCACCAGCAGGCTGACAGTGGCCAGTGCCTGTCTCATGGTGGCGCCTAGGCCCGCAGCCGCTCGTTCGCCGGGTCCCAGATGGACTCGGGGATGATCCGCGCCTTGCGCATCTCGGTGAACATCATCACCTCGAGCTCGGTGCCAACCGCCGTCAGCTCCGGCGGCAGATAGGCGAAGGCCAGCGATTTCTCCGTCTTTTGCCCGAAGCCGCCCGATGTGGTGAGGCCAACCTTCTTGCCGTTGTGGTAGATCGGCTCGTTGCCCACGCAATCGCTGTCAGTATTGTCCACCTCGATGTAGACGAGTTTCATGCGCGGGCCCTGCTGCTTGCGCCTGAGCGTTGCCGCCTTGCCGATGAAGTCGTCCTTGTCGAGCCTGAGGAAGCGTTCCATCGAGGCTTCGATCATGTCGATCTCGGCGGTGAGTTCGGAACCCCAGCCCCGATAGGACTTCTCGATGCGAAGCGCGTTCATGGCATAGGTGCCGAACAGGCGGATGCCATGTGGCTTGCCCGCCGCCATCAGTGCGTCGAACACCTTCGGCATCTGTGCCATCGGCACATGCACTTCCCAGCCGAGCTCGCCCACATAGTTGACGCGCAGCAGGCGCACGCCTGCAACACCCGCAACCGTGGCCGTCTTGCCGGTCAGCCAGCGGAAGGAGGCGTTGGTCAGGTCGATGTCCGTGCACTTTGCCAGCACCTCGCGGGAGAGGGGGCCGGCGAGCACCAGCACGCCGAAATCGTCCGTCACGTCGGCGATCGTCACCTGCTCGTCGTCGCGCTTGCGCCATGTCAGCTGGTCAAGGTCGTGGAGCTGTGCAACAGCCGCCGAGAGCACGTAGAAATGGTCCGCCGCAAGACGCGTGACCGTGATCTCGGATTCAATGAAGCCGTTCTCGTTGAGCAGGTGGCCAAGGATGATGCCACCGTCCTTCGTTGGGATCTTGTTGGCGCAGATGCGTTCGAGGAAGGCGTAGGCGTCCTTGCCCGTGACCTCGTATTTCGAGAAGGTCGAGAGGTCCATCAGCCCCACGCGGTCCCGCACCGCCAGCGCCTCTTCCTTCACCGCCGGGAACCAGTTGGAGCGCTTGAAGGAATACTTCTCGCCTTCGCCGCTCTTGTCGTACCAGCGCGGACGTTCCCAGCCGAAGATCTGGGCGAATTGCGCGCCCTCGGCCTTCAGCTTGTCATAGAGCGATGACTTGCGCAGGCCGCGGCCAACCTCATGCTGTTCGGCCGGTTTGTAGCAGTAATACATGTGGTGATAGTCGGCGACGGAGACCTCCGCCGTGTAGTCCTTGGTCGCCCAGTTGCCGAAGCGGCGCGGGTCGAACTCGCGCATGTTGATTTCGGCCTGGCCGTGCACCATCCACTGTGCGAGGTACTTGCCCGCACCACCGCCCTGGCAGATGCCGATCGAGGCGCCGCAATGCATCCAGTAGTTCTTCGGGCCATGTGCCGGGCCTGACAGGTAGACGCCGTCCGGCGTGTGTGTGATGGCGCCGGAGATGATCGACTTCACGCCCGTCTCGCCGAACAGCGGCAGGCGCTCCGTGGCGCGTTCCAGCCACGGCATGATGCGGTCGAGTTCCGGGGCTTCCAGTTCGCTCTCATAGTCCCAGCGCGGCGGCTGGCCGTCCCAGCACACATGCGCCGTCGCCGTCTCGTAGGGCCCGACCAGCACGCCGTTGGTCTCCTCGCGCAGATAGGCGTGGGAGTAGGGGTCGCGTACCACCGGCAGTTCCATGTCGAGGTCGACCAATTCCTTGAGCGGCTCGGTGATCACATAATGGTGCAGCATGTTGGCGATCGGCACGTTGTGCCCGGTCCAGGCGCCCACCACGTCGCAGTAGGAGCCGGCGGAGTTCACCACGTGCTCACAGTCGATCGTGCCTTGCTCGGTGAACACCCGCCATTCGCCGTTGGGCAGCAGCTTGATGTCCATCACGCGGTTGCGCCGCACGATCTCGGCGCCCAGCTGGCGGGCACCTGCCGCCATGGCGTTGGTGATGTCGGCCGGGGCCACGTGGCCGTCGGTCACGGTGCGGAAGGCGGCCTTGACGCCGGTGGTGTCGAGGAAGGGGTGATACTGCTTGATCTCGGAGGGGCCGATGATCTCGCACTCGTAGCCCGCCAGCCGCGAGATGCCGTAGACGTATTTCAGCCAGTTCACTTCCTCGTCGGTGCAG
Source organism: Pseudomonadota bacterium (assembly GCA_041163105.1). Classification (GTDB taxonomy): domain Bacteria; phylum Pseudomonadota; class Alphaproteobacteria; order Rhizobiales; family Aestuariivirgaceae; genus Aestuariivirga. The sequence goes on along the minus strand of JBEARP010000135.1, from coordinate 16,752 downwards.
GCCAGGCGCAGGCCGCCGCAGCCATGCCAGGACACGGCCTGCCCGGTCAGCTTTTCCAGCTGCGGGTAAAGCTCGGTGCCGTAGAGGTGCACCTTAGTCATGTTGAGCGAGCCGTTGAAATGCGGGCACTGGCCCGCGGCATGCCAGGTCGATCCCGACGTCAGTTCGCCCTTCTCGATCAGGACGATGTCCGACCAGCCTTCAAGCGCCAGGTGGTAGAGGAGCCCCACGCCCATGACACCACCGCCGACAACCACAACACGCGCATGCGACTTCATTTCAATCTCCGGAATCTGATGGGCCAAGGATAGGCCGGACGGCCACCCCCGCTCAAGGTCCAGTCAATCCTCTTCAACCGTCCAAGGCTGGATTCAAGGCGAAATCGGGCAAAGGGTGGTGAGCTGGGCTCAACCTAGAGCTTCTGTGCCTCGAACAGCATGAGGCCGGTGGCGATCGCCACGTTGAGGGATTCAGCACCCCCCTTCATCGGAATGCGCACCAGCCGTGAACAGGCGGCAGATGCCTCGTCCGACAGGCCGCGGCCCTCGCTGCCCATGACGATCATCGTGGGCGCGCCATAGCTGCGGCGGTAGCTTTCGGTAGCCTTGAGATGCGTGCCGACGCTTTCGCCCGGCCATTGCTTGAGGAGGCTGAGGAAGGGCTTCTGCTCCAACCGCACCAGCGGCATGCCGAAGATCGAGCCCATGGTGGCCCGCACGCAATCGGGCGAATAGGGGTCGCAGGACTGTCCTGCGAGGATCACGCCTGCCGCCCCCGCCGCATCGGCCGTGCGGATGATGGTGCCGAGGTTGCCGGGGTCGCGCATGTCCTCCAGCGCCACCCACACGCCTTCCGGCCTCACCGTGTCCGCCCAGCGCTGGCGGAACACGCCAATCCGGTCCGGCGGGTTCTTCTGGGCGCTCACCTGGCCCATGATCTTGTCGTCCACCTTCATCAGTGCCGCCTCGCCCCAGGGCTCGCAATAGGCACTCGTCAGCAGGTAGACCGGTTCCCAGCCCTCGGCCCTGGCACGCTCCAGAACCTGCCGCCCCTCGGCCACGAACAGCTGGTGTTCCTGCCGGTTCCGCTTCTCGTCGAGCGAGCGGATGAGCTTCAGGGTGGGATTGTGCGGCGAGGTGATGGTGAGCATGGTGCTTCTTAGCCCGAACCCTTCCCGGCGTCACCCCGGCCAAGGCCCGAATGACGCGGCTGAAAGTCTGGCGTATAGTCACCCTCATGAACATTCTTCCCAACATCAAGACCGGCATTTCGGTCTGCCCGCATGACTGCCCCTCGGCCTGCGCCCTCGAAGTCGAGGTGCTGGATGAGCACACCATCGGCCGGGTGCGCGGAGCGAAGGACAACAGCTATACGCTGGGCGTGATCTGCGAGAAGGTGGCGCGCTACGCCGAGCGCATCCACCACCCGGACCGGTTGCTGCACCCCTTGAAGCGCAAGGGCCCCAAGGGGTCAGGAGAATTCCAGCGCATCTCGTGGGACGATGCCATGGCCGAAACGGCCGAGGCCATGCTCAAGGCCGAGGCCGAACACGGCCCCACCGCCGTCTGGCCTTATTTCTATGCCGGAACCATGGGCTATGTGATGCGTGACGGCATCAACCGCCTGCGCCATGACAAGGGCTATTCTAACCTCGGCGATACCTTCTGCGTGGCGCTCTCATGGTCGGGTTATCTCGCGGGCACGGGGTCAATCTCCGGTGTCGACCCGCGCGAAATGCAGGTCTCTGACCTCATCGTCATCTGGGGCGGCAACCCGGTTAACACCCAGGTCAACGTGATGACCCACGCCATGAAGGCGCGCAAGGACCGCGGTGCGAAGATCGCCTGCGTCGACATCTACGAAACCGGCACCATGAAGCAGGCGGACATCAAGCTGCTCATCCGCCCCGGCACCGACGGCGCGCTCGCCTGTGCGGTGATGCATGTGCTGTTCCGCGACGGATACGCCGATTGGGACTACCTCGAGAAATTCACCGACGCACCACGTGAATTCGCGGCGCACCTGAGGGCAAAGACGCCGGAGTGGGCCGCAAAGATCTGCGACATTCCTGCAGCAGACATCGAGGCCTTCGCGAAGCTCATCGGCGAGACCAAGCGCACGTTCTTCCGCATCGGCTATGGCTTCACCCGCTCGCGCAACGGTGCGCCCAATATGCATGCCGTCACCTGCATTCCGGCGGTGACGGGGGCCTGGGCTCATGAGGGCGGCGGGGCCTTGCATTCCAACAGCGGCATGTATCGCATGAACAAGACCATGATCGAGGGGCTGGACGTGCGGAAGCCGGGCATCCGCATCCTCGACCAGAGCCGCATTGGCGCCGTGCTGCTGAATGACCCGTACGATCTGCAGGGCGGCCCGCCGGTGAAGGTGCTGTTCGTTCAGAACACCAACCCGGCGTCCGTCGCGCCTGACCAGTCGAAGGTCAAGCAGGGGCTGGCGCGGGAGGACCTCTTCACCTGCGTCCAGGAGCAGTTCATGACCGAGACGGCGAAGTTCGCCGACATCGTGCTGCCCGCCACCATGTTCCTCGAGCATGACGACATCTACCAGGGCGGCGGCCACTCGCACCTGCTCTATGGCCGCAAGCTGGTGGACGCGCCGGGCGAGTGCCGCAACAACCATGAGGTCATCTGCGATCTGGCGCGGCGCGTGGGCGCCGAGCACCCGGGCTTTCACAAGAGCCCGCGGGAACTCATCGACTGGACGCTGGTCAACTCGAAGAAGCCCGGCCTCGAAACGCTGGACGCCGAGAACTGGGTCGACGTGATGCCGGAATTCGAGCGCGCCCACTTCCTGAAGGGCTTCGGCTTTCCCGATGGCAAGTTCCGCTTCCGCGCCGACTGGCGCAAGGTGCGCTTCCGCTCGACCGAGGTGCCGGTGGGCCCGGTGGAAATGCTGCCGTCCTTCCCCGACCATTGCGAGACGATCGAGGAGGCGACGGCGGAATATCCCTTCCGGCTCGCCACCAGCCCGGCGCGCACCTTCCTCAACTCCACCTTCAACGAAACGCCATCATCGCGGAAGCGCGAGGGCCGCCCCACCGTCTTCGTCCACCCGGAGGACCTCGCAGCACTGGGTCTTGCCGATGGCCAGAAGGTGAAGGTGGGCAGCGCGCGTGGCACGGTCACGCTCCATGCCAAGGCGCATGACGGGCAGCGGCGTGGTGTATTGATCGCGGAATCGATCTGGCCCAACGAGGCCCACGAGGATGGGAAGGGCATCAACACGCTGACCGGTGCGGATCAGCCGGCCCCCAATGGTGGCGGCGCCTTCCACGACAACCGGGTGTGGATGCGGGCGGCTTGACTTCGTTAACGAAACGTTAATCCGTGTGCGGAGGGAACATGCGTAGCGTCCTCCACCTTATGGCCTCAAAGCTGCCCTGAACTCTTCGCCATTGCGCGCGATAAGGGAGCATCGAATCGAGGATCACACATGTCCCGCCGTGCATTGACCATCATCGCCGTGCTGCTCGCCGCCGCGACCGCAGCCACTGCCGCCTCCGCGGTTCCCGCACCGTTGCGCGTCATATCGGACTTCGTTCTGTCAGTCGCCTAGTTCGGCTTGAAGCTCAGGTCTTCGGACAGCGCTCCGTGAGGTCCCGGTCCATCAGGACGTTCCGCCGCGAGGGCGTGAAGTCGCCGCGAACATGATCAAGCCAGAGCTTCAGGTAGGTTCGCGGGTTTTCGCGGCAGAACACGTCCGGCGCGATTTCCTTCAGTTTCGGCAGCCTGTTCCAGGGCACGTTCGGGAAGGTGTGGTGTTCATGGTGGTAGCCGGTATTGAACAGGAAGAGGTTCTGGAAGCGGTAGTCCGAGTAGGTCGGCTCGACCTCGTCCATGCCCTCGTGCTCGCTCAGGGATTGCCCGAGGTTCGACACCCCCATCTTTCCCAGGAACAGGGAGAGTGACCAGTTGTGATAAAGCCAGCCAAGGAAGCCGAAGGCCATGAACAGGAACACGTTCACGGCCAGCGACACGGCGACGAACAGCAGGGTGAGGTTGCGCGGCACCTTGCGCGCGCCAATGTGGCGGCTTCTGTCCTTCACGGTGCGGCCCGACGCCTTCTCGTAGAGTGGCACGAGGATCTTGTCGGAAAAGATGAACCCGAATGGCAGAAGGTGAAGTACCAGGGTCAGCAGGGTCAGCAGGTGTTGCGTCACCGGGTGTGAGGCCTTGATCGTCCGGCGGGCATTGAAGCTGCAAATGTCCTCGTGTTCGTAGTCGCGCTCGTAGTTGCCCAGGAAGGGGTGGTGGCTGGTGACGTGCTCGTACTGGTAGGTCAACTGCTTCCCGAATGAAGCCAGAATGAGCTCGAGACCCAGGTCGAAGGCAAGCTTCGGTCCCGTCCTGTGAAACACCAGGCGATGCGCCGTCTCGTGCAGGAGCGCACCGGCGGAATGGATAATGAACTGCCCGAAGAACAACGCCGCGATGAAGCACCAGAGCAGGTTGGTCTGCCCGACGATATAGGCCATGCCCCAGTGCAGCGTCAGCAGCACCGGCACGGCCAGCGCGGTCCATGGGTTCGGGCCCGCCAGCGCGCGCGCGTCCGGATGGCGGCTGATGACCGTCTTTCGCTGGATGTTGTGGCGCAGCGCCTGGGCGGAGATGTGTTCCAAACGGTGTTCCTTCAGTTCGTCTGATAAGCGATCGTTGTCGGCAATACTGCCCTGCTCAGGGCAGTCGCGCAATCCGCTCCGCCAGCAGTTGGAAGAAGCCGTCGGCATCCACGTCGCGGATGACGGTGGCGTTCGGCGGCCGCTTCGTCACGTGCCACCAGTCGACGACCGTGGCGCCCATGGTGAGTTCCGACTCGCATTCCACCGAGACGTTGACCAGCCGCCCCTTGAACAGCTCCGGCTTGATGAGCCACGCCACCACGCACGGGTCGTGCAGCGGCCCACCGTCGGTGCCATACTTGTTTTCATCGAAGCGTTCGAAGAAGTCGAGCATCGCCGCCACGGCCGGGCCGGACTGGTTCGGCATCTTGCGGAAGGCCTCGACGCGCTTGGCCGTGGTCAGCGCCTGATGCGTGCAGTCCAGCGGGATGAGCGTGACGGGAATACCGGACTCGAACACCAGCCTTGCGGCGTGTGGGTCGACATAGATGTTGAACTCGGCGGCAGGGGTCACGTTGCCCTGCTCGAAGTAACCGCCACCCATGGCCACGATCTGCTTGATGCGCGAGGCGATGCGCGGCTCGCGCACCAGGGCAAGGCCGATGTTGGTGAGCGGCCCCAAGGTGCACAGCGTCACCGTGCCGGCCGGCCGCGACATCAGCGTTTCGACGATGAAGTCGACCGCATATTGCCCCTGCAGCGGCATCGTGGGGTCCGGCAGCACGGGGCCGTCGAGGCCGGTCTTGCCATGCACTTCCTCCGCCGTCACCAGCGGGCGGATCATCGGGCGAATGGCGCCGGCGTAGACCCTGGTTTCGGGCTGCCCGGCCAGTTCGCAGATCTTGCGGGCGTTCTTCTCGGTCAGTGCCAGCGGCACGTTACCTGCCACCGCCGTGATGCCCAGCACCTCGAATTCGGGCGAGGCCAACGCGAGCAGGATGGCCACGGCATCGTCCTGGCCGGGATCGGTGTCGATGATGATGGGCAACGACTTGGTCATGTTTTCTCCGCGATGATGCGATGGCAGAGCAGGGTGAGCGCCTGCGGGTAGATGCGATGTTCTTGCGTCAGCACGCGGGCGGCAAGCACGTCTGCTGTGTCTCCCGACAGTACTGGCACCTCTGCTTGCAGCAGTACTGGTCCGCCGTCCAGTTCCGGCGTCACCAGATGTGCGCTGCAGCCATGCAAATTGGCGCCGTCGGCAATTGCACGCTCATGGGTGTGCAGGCCCTTGTAGGCGGGCAGGAGCGAAGGATGAATGTTGATCATCCGGCCGTCCCAGCCGGAGATGAACCCCGCCGTCAGCACGCGCATGAATCCGGCGAGCGCTATGGCTTCCACGTTCATCGACCGGAGATAGGCATCAAGCGCCGCCTCGAAGGCCTCCCGGCTGGCGAAAGCCTTGTGGTCGATCACCCGGGTGGCGATGCCGTTGGCGGCCGCGAATTCCAGCCCCTTCGCATCGGCCGCGTTGGAGACGACACAGACGATCTCTGCCGGGTATTCGGCAGCGCGCGCCGCCGCGATCAGCGCCATCATGTTGGAACCGCGCCCCGAGATGAGGATGGCCGTGCGCAGTTTCCTCATTTCACAGCGAGGGCACCGGTGAGGGCCACCTGTTCCTCCGCGCCCTTGCGCTTGCGGATGGTGCCGAGAGTGACGACCGTTTCACCGAAACGCTTGAGGGACGCGGCAACCTTCTTGGCGTCCTTCGCGGTGGTCACCACGATCATGCCGATGCCGCAATTGAAGGTGCGCAGCATCTCGCGCTCGGTGACGGAGCCGACATCCTGCAGCCACTTGAACACAGGCGTGTAGGGCACGGCGTCAAGGTTGATCTCGGCCACGGTGGTCTTGGGCAGCACGCGCGGGATGTTCTCGATAAAGCCGCCGCCGGTGATGTGCGCCAGCGCCTTGACGGCGTCGGTCTGCTTCATCGCCTTGAGGATGGGCTTCACATAGATGCGGGTAGGGGCCAGCAGGGCGTCGCCCAGCTTCAGCGTCTTGTCGAATGGCGCCTTGGAGGTGTATTTAACGCCGCTCAGCGCCACCAGCTTCCGCACCAGCGAATAGCCGTTGGAGTGGGGGCCGGACGAGGCCAGCCCGAGGATGACGTCGCCCGGCTTCACGTTGCGCGGCAGCAGCTTCTTTCGCTCAGCCGCTCCCACGGCGAAGCCCGCAAGATCATAGTCCGCGCCGTGGTACATGCCGGGCATCTCGGCGGTTTCGCCGCCGATCAGGGCGCAGCCAGCCTGGCGGCAGCCATCGGCAATGCCGGCGATGACCTCTGCGGCGGCCTTCACGTCCAGTTTCCCGGTGGCGTAATAGTCGAGGAAGAACAAGGGTTCCGCGCCCTGCACGACCAGGTCGTTCACCGACATCGCGACGAGGTCGATACCGACGCCATGGTGCCGCCCAGTCTCGATGGCGATCCGCAATTTGGTGCCCACCCCGTCATTGGCGGCCACCAGGACGGGGTCCTTGAAGCCGCAGGCCTTGAGGTCGAACAGGCCACCGAAGCCACCCAGTGCCGAATCGGCACCCTTGCGGCGGGTGGACTTCGCCAGCGGCTTGATGGCCTCAACCAGGGCGTTTCCGGCGGAAATATCGACCCCGGCGTCGGCGTAGCTGACGCCTTTTCCTGCTGCTTGTTTCGCTTTGCTCATGCCGCTAGTTTGCCCCAAATCTCTGGTGGAGGTGCCCGTTGGGGCGTCCTTAGCCCGAAGTGCTGTTGGAATAAAGCGCGGAAGGGACGCCGGACTGGTGTGTGGAAAGTTGGGACCGGCATTTTGAACGTCATTCGCATGTTGCAGGGGCGCGCCGTCGTGGCGGCTCTCGCCGGGTTCCTGGGGTTGGCCGCCCTCATCCTGCCGGCCACTGCGGGCGGTCCCGTGGAAACCAGCATTTTCGCCGTGCAGGGCGTTGAGGTCGACGTGACCTCGACGGATGCCAGTTCCGCCAAGAACCAGGCGCTCATGGACGTGCAGGTGAAGGCCTTCTTCGAGCTGGTTGAACGGCTGGGCTCGGCGGAGCTTGCCGCGCAGCTGAAGGAGAAGCTCAAGCCAGAGGACATCGCCCCCTTCCTGCGCTCGCTGTCGATCGAAAAGGAGACCTCCGCACCGGGGCGTTACATCGGCACCTTCACGGTGCGGTTCCTGCCCGCCAAGATGCAGAAGTTCCTGGCCGGCTACAACGTCGAGGTCCCCAGCCAGCAGGCCGATCCTGTGCTGGTCATTCCCGTCTTCCGGTCTCCCGAGGGTCCGAAGCTATGGGAGGACAATCCCTGGCGCCAGGCATGGATCGACCTCAAGGGCGAGCAGGGCGTCGTGCCCATCATCATCCCGCTCGGTGACCTCGAGGACACGGAGGCACTGGCCACCGAGGACGCGCTCAATGGCGACACGGTGAAACTTGAAGCCATCCGCAAGCGCTATGACGCGCCCAGCCTGCTGGTAGCGCAGGCAGAGCCCGCCGAGGGCGGCGGCCTCCATGTCTTCATCGAGGGCGACACCAAGCTCGGTCGGGTGAACATCAACAAGGTCTACACGCCGGAGGAATCCGAGGACGGCACCGTGCTGCCGGTGGAGGCCGCCGCCGTGCTGGCCTTCCAGAAGGTGCTCAACAAAGCCTACCAGGCACAAGCCGCCATTGCAGCGGAGGAGCAGGCGGCCAAGAACAACACGCCGCAGTCGGTTGCTGTCACTGTCCCCTTCAATTCTCCACGCGAGTGGAACGCCATCCGCTCCCGCATCCTCAACACGCCGAACGTCTCGGCCGTCGACCTCTCCAGCCTGGATTTCGGCGGCGCGGTCATCCGGCTCGTCTATACCCGCAGCTTCGAGGAGCTGCAGGGCAACCTGCAGCGCGTTGGCCTCAGCCTGGTCCAGGGTAGCGGCGGCTGGGTGATCCAGCCCATGTAAGGGGCGGGGCGCCATGCACAACATCCCCAACCTCATCTCCGTCGTGAGGCTGCTGCTGGTGCCGCTCACCGTATGGCTCCTCATTTCCGGGGCCTATGGCTACGCTTTCACCACCTTCGTGGTGGCGGGGGTGTCGGACGGGATCGACGGTTACCTGGCCCGCCGCTTCGACTGGCGCAGCAGGCTTGGGGCCTATCTTGATCCGCTGGCCGACAAGGCGCTCCTCGTCTCGGTCTTCGTCACACTGGGTTTCCTGAAGCTCATCCCAGCCTGGCTGGTGATCGTGGTGGTGTCGCGTGATGCGCTGATCGTTGGTGCCGTGCTGCTGTCGCGGCTGATGGACCACCCGGTGCATGTGCGGCCCCTGATGGTGAGCAAGGTCAACACGGTGGCGCAGATCGGCTTCGTGGTCGTGGTTCTCGGCACCGCGGCGCTGGGAAAACCTCTGGATATGCCTGTGGACTGGGGCAGCATCCCGGTTGCACTGTTGACGGCGCTGTCCGGGGCGGCCTATCTCGCATCCTGGCTGCGCCACATGGCAGAGCAGCCCGAAGGGAACAACCGGCCATGACACTGCAGAGGCAAGTTCTGATCTGGGTCGGCTCCTTTGCGGTGCTGGGGCTTGCGCTCTGGCTGCTCAGTCCCATCCTGTTGCCGTTCCTTGCCGGCTTCGTGCTGGCCTATTTCCTCGATCCGATTGCCGACCGCCTGCAGTCCTGGGGACTGTCGCGGCTCATGGCGGCGCTGCTGATCGTCATCGTGGCGCTCTTCCTGCTGGTGACGGCGCTGGTGATCTTCGTGCCGATGCTGGTTGACCAGATCGGGCGTTTCGCGGGCGAACTCCCGGCCCTCGTACAGTCCTTCTCCGTCCGTCTCAACGAGTGGGCCCCCAGCTGGATGAAGGACGCCATGTCGAAAAGCGGCGCGGATATACAGGGTTCCATTACCCAGTTTGCCGGCAATGCGGCCGACTGGATCCTCAGTGTGCTCAAGACGCTGCTGTCAGGAGGCCTCGCACTCGTCAACCTGGTGTCGCTGCTGGTGGTGACCCCGATCGTCGCCTTCTACATGCTGGTCGACTGGGACCGCATGATCGACACCATCGACAGCTGGGTCCCGCGCGAGTACGTCAACACGGTGCGCGAACTGGGTCGCGATGTGAATGCGGCGATGGCCGGGTTCATCCGGGGGCAGGGCACAGTCTGCCTGCTGCTCGGCATCTTCTATGCGGCCGGCCTCAGCTTCGCGGGGCTGAAGTTCGGCCTCGCCATCGGGCTTCTGGCCGGCGCCCTCACCTTCATCCCCTACGCCGGGGCGATGACCGGCGGCGTTCTCGCCATCGGCGTGGCGCTGTTCCAGTTCTGGCCGGACTTCTGGTCGATCGGTGTCGTAGTGGCGATCTTCGCGGTTGGTCAGTTCCTCGAGGGCAACTTCCTGTCGCCCAAGCTGGTCGGCAAGAGCATCGGCCTGCATCCGGTATGGCTGATGTTCGCCCTTTTCGCCTTCGGCTATGCCTTTGGCTTCGTGGGCCTACTGCTGGCCGTGCCGCTGGCCGCGGCGGCCGGCGTTCTCGTCCGCTTTGCCCTGAAGCAGTATCTGGCGAGCCGGCTCTATCTGGGGGTTGAGGACGCCGAGGGCTCGGCCTTGCCCGATGCGGCCAAATCCGGCGAGAACCGCCCGGCATGAGCCGACAGCTGGTGCTGGACCTGCCGCTGCGCGCCGCGCTGGGCCGCGACGACTTCCTGGTGACACCCTCGAACGCGGCCGCGGTCGCCATGATCGACCGCTACCCGGACTGGCCGCACCACGGGGTCGTGCTGGTTGGTGACGGCGGCAGCGGCAAGACCCACCTGCTCGAGGTCTGGCGGCAGGCGTCGGGCGCGCGTCTCGTGTCGGCGGAAGCGCTCGGGCGCGAACCGCCTGACAGGCTGCTGGAGACGGGTGCGCTTGCCATCGACAATGCGCCGGGCGACGCGCTGGACGAGCGCGCGCTGTTCCACCTCCTGAACCTCACGCGTGAGACCGGCGGCCATGTGCTGATTGCCGCGGCCACCGATCCGGCACAGTGGATGGTGAAGTTGCCCGACCTCGCCTCACGGCTCAGGGCGCTTGCCGTGGCCCGGCTGGACCCGCCGGACGATGCGCTGCTGCGCGGCGTGCTGGTCAAGCATTTTGCCGACCGGCAGATCGGCGTCGAGGAGCCGGTGATTTCCTACCTCATGATGCGCATGCCGCGCTCGCTCGACGCGGCGCGCGCCATCGTGTCGGAACTGGATGCCCTGGCCTTGGCCGAGAAATCGCCCGTCACTCGCGCGCTGGCAGCCCGCGTGCTGCAGCGCATGACCGAGCCCGGCCTGTTCCCGGACGAGTGACCCTCACGGCACTCCGGCACGGCCCCGCCTGCGCTCCCCCATGTGGCCACACGGGTCGGAGCGGCAGGGCGAGGCCCCGGGGGGCCTCAAAAGTCAGATTCACGATGTCAATCAGCAGTAGGCACGTTTCTTCCGCTATATAGCACAAACTAGGAATAAAGGCAATAACTAAGAATGCCGTCAGGAGGCCCGGCGCGCCCGATAACCCTGTTCATGGCGAAGGTTCACCCAACCGTCATGAGCCTGTTATAGTGCCGCCCAGCCACCGTGCTCCGAAAGGGCGACATGAACGAGCAGCTTCCCATTCCCGAGGCCATCACGGCCCAGGACACGCAGCGTTTCATCAACCGCGAGATCTCGTGGCTGGGCTTCAACATGCGGGTGCTGGAGGAGGCACGCAACACCGCCCACCCGCTGCTCGAACGCCTGCGCTTCCTGTCGATTTCCGGCAACAACCTCGACGAGTTCTTCATGGTGCGCGTGGCGGGCCTCGTGGGCCAGGTGCGCGAGAAGCTCACCCAGCTGAGCGATGACGGCCTCTCTGCCCAGGAGCAGCTCGACCGCGTGCGCGCCCTGGCGCAGGAGCTGATGGCCGAGCAGGACCGGCGGTGGATCCACCTCACCCGGGAGCTTGCCCAGAACGGCATCGTCATCACCGACGGCACGGACCTGTTGCCGCACGAGAAGTCCTGGCTGGACCAGCGCTTCCTCGAGCAGATCCTTCCGGTTGTCACCCCTATCGCCATTGACCCCGCACATCCGTTTCCCTTCATCCCGAACCGCGGCTTCATCATCTGCCTCGAGCTGAAGCGGCGGAAGGATGGTGGCAGCATGAACGCCCTCATCCCCATTCCGCAGCAGCTCGACCGGTTCGTCAGGCTGCCCGCGCTTGAAGGGCAGGGCTCGGTTCGCTTCATTTCGCTTGAGAACATGCTGAGCCTGTTCATCCAGCGCCTGTTCCCCGGCTATGAGGTGACGGGCAAGGGCGTCATGCGGGTGATCCGCGACAGCGACCTCGAAATCGAGGAAGAGGCCGAAGACCTGGTGCGGGTGTTCGAAAGCGCCCTCAAGCGCCGCCGTCGCGGCTCGGTCATCCGCATGGAGGTTGATGCCTCGACCCCGCCGTCGCTGCGCGAATTCATTGCCGAGGAGCTGGACGTCCACCGTGACGCGATCGTCGAATGCGCCGGCCTCGTCGGCTATTCCGATACGCGTCTCCTGATCCTCGACGAGCGGTCGGACCTCAAGTTCAAGCCCTTCATGGCGCGCTTCCCCGAGCGCATCCGCGACCATGGTGGTGATTGCTTCGCGGCCATCCGCCAGAAGGACATCGTCGTTCACCATCCCTATGAATCCTTCGACGTGGTGGTGCAGTTCGTGCTGCAGGCCGCGAACGACCCGGACGTGGTGGCCATCAAGCAGACGCTGTATCGCACCTCCAAGGACTCGCCCATCGTTGCGGCGCTGGCCAAGGCGGCGGAGGCCGGCAAGTCGGTCATGGCGCTGGTCGAGCTCAAGGCGCGCTTCGACGAGGAGGCCAACATCCAGTGGGCGCGCGATCTCGAACGCGCCGGCGTGCAGGTGGTCTTCGGCTTCATCGAGCTCAAGACCCACGCCAAGGTTTCCATGGTGGTCAGGCGCGAGAGCGGCGCGATGCGCACCTACGTCCACTTCGGCACCGGCAACTATCACCCGATCACCGCCAAGGTGTACACCGACCTCTCCTTTTTCACCTGTGATCCGGCGCTGGCGCGGGACGCCTCGCGATTGTTCAACTTCATCTCCGGCTATGCCCAGCCGGAGGACCTCGAAAAGATTGCCATCTCGCCGCTGAACCTGAAGAAGCTGCTGCTTGACCACATCGACGAGGAGATCGAGCACGCCAAGGCGGGGCGCCCGGCGCAGATCTGGGCCAAGCTTAATTCCATCGTCGACCCCGGCATCATCGACGCGCTTTACAGGGCCAGCCAGGCGGGCGTGCAGATCGACCTGGTGGTGCGGGGCATATGCTGCCTCAGGCCGGGCGTTCCGGGCCTGTCGGAAAACATCCGCGTCAAGAGCATCATCGGCCGCTTCCTCGAGCACTCGCGCATCGTCTGCTTCGGCGGCGGTCATGCCCTGCCCAACAAGCGCGCCAAGGTCTATATCTCGTCGGCTGACTGGATGCAGCGCAACCTCCACCGGCGGGTGGAGACGCTGATCCCCATCGAGAACCCGACGGTGCATGACCAGGTGCTGGACCAGATCATGATGGCCAACATGATGGACAACCAGCAGAGCTGGGAACTGCTCGCCGATGGTTCCTCGCGCCGCTTGGCGCCCGGGCCGGACGAAGAGCCCTTCAATGCACACGAGTATTTCATGAAGAACCCCTCGCTCTCCGGACGCGGTCGCTCACAGGCCGGTAACGTGCCGCCGGAGATCATCGAACGCGTCAAGAAGAAGAAGGCTAAGGCCAAGCCGTGAACTGGGACAACTGGCACAAGGGTTTCCGCACCGAGCCGCCGAAGTACCGGCCCGTCGCGGTGGTCGACATCGGCTCCAACTCGGTGCGTCTGGTGGTCTATGACGGGCTGCGCCGCTCGCCATCGCCAATCTTCAATGAAAAGATCCTCTGTGGCCTCGGCCGTGGCGTCGCCACCAAGGGCAAGCTGGCAGAGGAGGGCATCACCCGCGCAATCGCCGCGCTGAAGCGCTTCCGCGCGCTCGCCCGCCAGATTGGCGCCAAGCATGTCTACGCCGTCGCCACGGCAGCCGCGCGCGAGGCCTCCAACGGCCCGCAATTCATCGCCAAGGCCGAGAAGGCGCTGGGCTACGACATCAAGATCCTCACCGGCAAGGAGGAGGCGCGCTATGCGGCCCTCGGCGTCATCGCGGGCATTCCGGGTGCGGATGGCGTGGCGGGAGATCTGGGTGGTGGTTCGCTGGAACTCATCGACATCAAGGACGGCAAGCTGCGCGATGGCGTGACGTTGCCGCTCGGGCCGCTGCGCCTCATGGACCTCTCCGGCGGATCGATCGACAGGGCGCGCGAGATCATCGACGAGACCTTCGCCAGGACCGACATCCTCAAGCTGCTCAAGGGCCGCACCTTCTATGCGGTGGGCGGCACGTGGCGAAACCTCGCCAAGCTGCACATGGCGCAAAGCCATTATCCGCTGCATGTCCTGCACTGCTACAGGCTCACCAAGCCGCAGGCCATGTCGCTGTCGGGGCTGGTTGCCAACCTGTCTCCCAGTTCGCTGAAGGACATCCGCGAGGTATCGAAGAGCCGCTCCGACACCATGCCCTTCGGCGCCCTCGTGCTGGAACGCCTGCTCGATCATTGCCAGCCTGCCGCCGTCGAGATCTCGGTCTATGGCGTGCGCGAGGGGATGCTGTTCTCCAAGCTGCCGGGCCGCAAGCGCAACTCCGATGCTCTGTTGTCATCCTGCTGGGACTTCGCCCGGCGCTATGCCCGCTCGCCGGAACACGAGCTTGAGCTTTGTGACTGGACCGACCAGCTGTTCGGTCCCGGCAAACTGCCCGAGACCGACGAGCAGCGCCGCCTGCGCTATGCCGCCTGCCTGCTGGCCGACATCGGCTGGCGCGCCCACCCGGACTATCGCGCCGAGCGGTCGCTGTCCATGATCTCGCAGGCCGCCTTCGTGGGCGTCGATCATCCGGGCCGCGTGTTCCTCGCGCTCACGGTGTTTTACCGCTATGACGGCGACGGCGAGGACGGGGATGGCCTCAACCGTTTGCTGGAGGACGAGGTCCACCAGCGCGCCCACCTCATCGCGTCGATGTTCCGACTGGCCTACATTCTTTCTGCCGCGATGCCGGGCATGCTGCCCAACATCAGCCTCAAGCTGGGTGACAACAAGACCCTCATCCTGCGCCTGCCCAGGAAGCTGGCCGACCTTGCAGGCGAACGGGTGGAGAAACGCCTCGCCGGTCTTGCTGCCGAAATCGGTCGCACCGGCAAGCTGGTCGTGGGGCGGTAATAGGTCTCTGCCTGACCGCAAGGTCTGATGTTTCCACTTGCGATAGCGCTTTCGCAATGCAACAAATGCTGCATTGCAACCGAGAAAGAGCCGCCACGTGGCACGATCGAACAAGACCACCCAGAAGCCGATCCTGATCGATCTTGCATTGCAGGGCGGAGGATCGCACGGCGCATTCACCTGGGGCGTGCTCGACCGCATGTTGGAGGAGAAACGCTTCACCATCGAGGCGATTTCGGGCACCTCCGCCGGCGCCATGAACGCCGCCGTGCTGGCCGATGGCTGGAACAAGGGCGGGGCCGAGGGGGCCAAGGCAGCGCTCGAAGCCTATTGGCGGCGGGTTTCCGAGGCGGCCGCCTTCAGCCCCTTTCAGCGCACCTTCATGGACCGCATGATGGGCCGCTGGTCGCTCGACCATTCACCTGTCTATCTTGCCATTGACCTGCTGACGCGGGTGGCGTCACCCTATGATCTGAATCCCGGTGGCTTCAATCCGCTGAAGCCGATCCTCGAGGAAAGCATCGACTTTCCGGCGCTTGCGAAATCGCCCATCAAGCTCTTCATCACCGCCACCAATGTGCGCACCGGGCGTGGTCGCATCTTCCGCAATGCCGAGATCACCGCAGACGTGCTGCTGGCTTCCGCCTGCCTGCCAACAATGTTCCAGGCCGTGGAGATCGATGGCGAGGCTTACTGGGATGGCGGCTATGCCGGCAATCCGACCATCACGCCGCTGGTGCGCGAGAGCAACGCCAGTGACACGATCCTCGTGCAGATCAACCCGCGTGAGCGGTCCGAGGTGCCACGAACCGCTGCGGAAATCCTCAATCGCCTGAATGAGATTTCCTTCAACTCGCCCCTGATGAAGGAGATCCGCATGATCGCCCTGCTGCGGCAGGTTGTTGATCCTGGCACGGGCGAGGGAGCCCGCTGGGCCCGCATGCGCACCCACCGCATCATGACCGAGAAACTCGCCGAGCTTGGGGCGTCCTCCAAGCTCAATGCAGAATGGGAGTTCATCGAAATGCTGCATGCTGAAGGGCGCAACGAGGCCGACCAGTTCATCGCCCAGCATGGTGATGCCGTGGGCAAGCGCAGCAGCGCCGATATCGACGTGCTTCTGGCGGAGAGCTGATCCATGGGACTTCTGGGAATTCTCGTCGGCCTTGCGATCCTCATCGCGCTGGCCTTCCGGGGCTGGAGCATCCTGCTGTTGGCGCCCATCGCGGCGCTGGTCACGGCCATGTTCTCGGGCGAGCCACTGCTGGCGCACTGGACGCAGGTGTTCATGCAGAGCGGCGCGGGTTTCATTGCGCAGTTCTTCCCGCTGTTCCTGCTGGGTGCGCTGTTCGGCAAGCTGATGGAGGATTCAGGCTCGGTCACCGTCATCGCCAACTGGATGGTGGAGAAGCTCGGCACCGGCCGCGCCATCCTCGCGGTCGTTCTGGCGGGAGCGCTCGTCACCTATGGCGGCGTCAGCCTGTTCGTCGCCTTCTTCGTGCTTGCACCCATGGCGCAGGAACTGTTCCGCTCGGCCGGCATTCCGCGTCGGCTCATGCCCGCGGCCATCGTGCTGGGCACCTCGACCTTCACCATGTCGGCGCTGCCCGGCACGCCGTCGATCCAGAACGCCATCCCCATGCCCTTCTTCGGCACCACGCCCTTCGCGGCACCCGGTCTCGGCATCATCGCCTCGCTCGTCATGCTGGGCTTCGGCCTGTGGTGGCTCAACCGCGAGCAGTCCCGTGCGCAGGCGCGGGGCGAGGGCTTCGGCGACGGCAGGCCGGCAAGTGCAAAGGACCTCGCGTCAGATGAAAAGCTGCGCGAGCGCG
>JBEARP010000134.1:0-5413 GCA_041163105.1 Pseudomonadota bacterium | reverse complement strand
GTGGAAAAGATGTGCTGGAAGGCGCCGCTGACAACGACGTTCTCGATGGCGGATCGGGCGCGGACGCGATGAGAGGCGGTGCCGGGCACGACAGCTACTACGTCGACAATGCGCGCGACCGCGTGGTTGAGAGTGTGAACTCTGGCTCGGATAAGGTGATCACAACGCTGTCGAGATATACGCTTGGCGCGAATGTCGAGAACCTTGCCTATGCCGGAACGGGCCCCTTTGCGGGTACCGGCAATGCACTCGACAACGAAATCACGGGTGGTGTTGGCAACGACAGACTGACTGGCAGGGCCGGAAACGACGTACTGAACGGTCTCGACGGAGATGACAGACTGCTCGGCAACGACGGTGACGACAAGCTTTCCGGTGGCACTGGAAACGACTACATGAGTGGTGGAGCCGGTAACGACACCTTCGTCTTCAACACAGCGCTGGGTGTCGGCAATGTCGATCGGATCTCCGGGTTCTCCGTGGCCGATGACACTATTGAGCTCAGCAAGTCGGTGTTTTCCTCGCTGGAGCTGGGCGAACTCAGTGCCGACGCGTTCCGCTTGGGAACAGCTGCCACGGAAGCGGATGACCGTATCATCCTCAACTCCAAAACTGGAGAGTTGATGTATGACGCAGACGGCCTTGGTGGAGCGTCTGCGGTCCGATTTGCCACACTTTCAGGGACGAATGGCATCGTAAGTGCAAGCGACTTTATAATAATCTGACCTTGCTATTGGTATGCCTGGAGGAGGCGGCCGCGTCACATGCGGCCGCCTTCGCCATTCCTACCCTCGTATCCTTGTTCGCCTCCTCCGCGAGCGACCTGACCGATCCGGTGGCCACTGATCAGGGCGACCTCTGGAGCCGAGAGTCCACGCTTGAAGAACCTGCAAATGGCTTCGTGACGCAAGTCGTGGAAGTGGAGGTCAGCAAGCCCTGAGCGCCTGTCGACGTACACGGCCTTCCCAATCAATAGCCAACAGCTCCGACCGTCTGAGGGCAGTCTGAAGAGCACGGAGTACCATGGGAAGGACAAATGGGTTCTGGGTCATCTTGGCAGCAGCAAGGAGCACTTCAAACCCGCCTGCCATCAGCAGTCTCTCGCACCTGTTGCTGGTGAGGGCAAACTTGACCTTGCTCACAAGGTTCTCCTTGCTTGGCAGGCCCCAGTCGGTCCGTGCGACCTCGACGAAGTTCTGTACAGGAGACAGCTTGCGCTGGACGCTCCTCGCCTTGACCTCCATCAGACGCTCATCCCGGTAGACGTTGAAGTCCGCAGGTGTGAGTTCCCTCATGGTCTTGGTGCCTATTCTGTCTGTCGGGCCCAAGCCGCGGCGTCATTGCGTGACAGGAAGCTGTTGGAGACTGGGGGATGCCCTGCCCTCCTCACCTGGACCTGCCAGCGGTCACGTCTCTCGCGGATGGTTGCCATGTCGATCCCTCGCTGTGACACAGTTGTGACAGTCGAAGGGGTGCCAAGATCTGGCGCGGATGACTGCTGCCTAAGTCCTTGTTCGGAATCAGAGAACTGGTGGGCGATGAGAGACTCGAACTCCCGACATCTTCGGTGTAAACGAAGCGCTCTACCAACTGAGCTAATCGCCCGACAGGGGCTGGCTTAGCGCCCGGGCTCTCCACAATCAAGCCAACAAAAAAACCCCGTGCGAATTCTGAGGGCGCACGGGGCCGATGTGATTTGAGTAGTGCCAGTAACTAGCTCTGCGCTGTTCCCGTCTCCTCGCTGCCGTTGCCACGCCCGAAACGCCTCACCCGAACTATGTGTCGGTGATTCGAGGGGAATTTCAAGCTTCGGCAAGGTCGCTGGTGGTCATTGCCTGATCTTCCGGCAGAAACGGAAGGGCCGCCCCGAAGGGCGGCCCTGATGTCGTGAACCCAAGACCGGTCAGTGGGCGCGGGCCGCACTCTCGCTGGCCTTGTCGGCGGCGGCGCGGGCGGCAGCGGCCGCTTCCTCAGCCTCCTCGTCCCAGGTGATCGCCTCCGGCATGCGGGTGAGCGCATGCTTCAGCACATCGTCCATGCGGGCGACGGGGATGATCTCGAGACCCTTCTTCACGTTCTCCGGGATTTCCGTGAGATCCTTCACGTTTTCCTCGGGGATCATGACCGTCTTGATGCCGGCGCGGAGGGCCGCGAGCAGCTTTTCCTTCAACCCGCCGATCGGCAACACGCGGCCGCGCAGCGTGATCTCGCCCGTCATCGCCACGTCCCTGCGGACGGGAATGCCGGTCATGACCGAGACGATGGCGGTGACCATCGCGATGCCGGCGGACGGGCCATCCTTCGGCGTCGCACCTTCCGGCACGTGCACGTGGATGTCGCGCTTGTCGAACACCGGCGGCTTGACGCCGATGGTCGCGGCCCGCGAGCGAACGTAGGAGGAAGCAGCCGAGATCGACTCCTTCATCACGTCGCGCAGGTTGCCGGTCACGGTCATCTTGCCCTTGCCCGGCATCATCAGCGCTTCGATCGTCAGGATCTCGCCGCCAACTTCCGTCCATGCAAGGCCGGTGACGACACCGACCTGGTCCTCACGCTCCGCCTCGCCGTAGCGGTACTTCGGCACGCCGAGGTACTGCTCGACGACGTCGGGCGTCACGGTGATCTTCTTCTTGCCCTTGCTCGTCATCAATTCCTTCACCGCCTTGCGGGCGAGTGAATTCATCTCACGCTCGAGGTTGCGCACACCGGCTTCCCGCGTGTAACGGCGGATCACCTCATAGAGCGCCTCCTCGGTCACCTCGAACTCCTTGGACTGGAGGCCATGGTGCTCGCTGGACTTCGGGATCAGGTGGCGCCGCGCGATCTCGTACTTCTCCTCTTCCGTGTAGCCCGCGATCCGGATGATCTCCATGCGGTCGAGAAGGGCCGGCGGAATGTTGAGCGTGTTCGAGGTCGTCACGAACATCACGTTCGAGAGGTCGTATTCGACCTCCAGATAGTGGTCCATGAACGTTGCGTTCTGTTCCGGATCCAGCACCTCGAGGAGCGCCGCGGACGGATCGCCACGGAAGTCCATGCCCATCTTGTCGATCTCGTCGAGCAGGAAGAGCGGGTTGGACTTCTTCGCCTTCTTCATCGACTGGATGACCTTGCCGGGCATCGAACCGATGTAGGTGCGGCGGTGACCGCGGATTTCGGCCTCATCGCGCACGCCGCCCAAGGACATGCGGATGAACTCGCGTCCCGTGGCCTTGGCGATCGACTTGCCGAGCGAGGTCTTGCCGACGCCGGGCGGGCCGACGAGGCACAGGATGGGCCCCCGCAGCTTGTTGGTGCGGCTCTGCACCGCGAGATACTCGAGGATGCGCTCCTTCACCTTGTCGAGACCGAAGTGATCGGCGTCGAGCACTTCCTCGGCGAACTTGAGGTCGTTCTTGACCTTGCTCTTCTGGCCCCACGGAATGCCAAGCAGCCAGTCGAGATAGTTGCGCACGACGGTGGCTTCCGCCGACATCGGGCTCATCTGGCGCAGCTTCTTGATCTCCGCGTCGGCGCGCTCGCGCGCTTCCTTGGAGAGCTTGGTCTTCTTGATGCGGCCCTCGAGCTCGTCGATCTCGTTCTTCTCGTCGCCGTCGCCCAATTCCTTCTGAATGGCCTTCATCTGCTCATTCAGATAGTACTCGCGCTGGGTCTTCTCCATCTGGCGCTTGACGCGCGAGCGGATGCGCTTCTCGACCTGGAGAACGGAGATCTCGCCTTCCATCAGCGCATAGACCTTCTCCAGCCGCTGCGCGACGGAGGTCATCTCGAGAAGCTCCTGCTTCTCGACGATCTTGATGGCGAGGTGCGCGGCAATGGTGTCGGCAAGCTTCGAGGGATCGGTGATCTGCCCAACCGATGCCAGCACTTCCTGCGGCACCTTCTTGTTCAGCTTCACATAGCTGTCGAACTGCGAGACGGCGGTGCGGGCCAGCGCCTCGGTTTCGGCAGCGGTGCCGTGGTCGGAGGGCACCACCTCGACTTCCGCCTCGAAGAACTCGGTGCGGTCGGAGAAGCCGTGCACGCGCGCGCGATCGGAGCCTTCGACAAGCACCTTCACGGTGCCGTCGGGGAGCTTCAGCAACTGCAGCACCTGCGCCAAGGTTCCCACTTCGAACACGGCATCCGAAGCCGGATCATCATCAGCGGGATTCTTCTGTGCGACGAGCAGGATGCGCTTGTCTTCGCGCATCACCTCTTCCAGCGCCTTGATCGACTTTTCGCGCCCCACGAAGAGCGGAACGATCATGTGCGGGAAGACGACGATATCGCGGAGCGGCAGGACAGGGATCGTCTCAAAACCTGCTGCGGGAACAGTGGTGCTCATACTACTTCCTTTCATGGGCCGCCTGCTGAGCCTGGCGCGAGAATGCCGCCAAGCATGGGCGCCCGGGTTCTGGGCCGTCGAGCCGCAAATCAGTGAGTCTCATATGCATTCTACGCACAAATCCTATCGAAGAGCAGTCTCAGCGTTGTTCAAGATGTGGAGAGGGCATGAGGAAATTTCAATGCACCCCGCCACGCTCCTCATCATGCCCGTTTTCGCCTTCGCCGGGCTTGGCCCGGCGATCCTTTTTCGGTCGCCGCGGAAAGGATGCCCCGCTCAATCCGGGGCAAGGTGAAGTCTGGGCGTAACGGAAATGGCCGGGCTGAAACCCGGCCATTCCAATTGCTTATGGTCGGCAAACTCAGGCAGAAACGGTCGCCTTGCCAGCCTGCTTGTCGGCGTAGATCAGCAGCGGCTTGGCCGTTCCGTCGACCACGTCCTTCGAAATCACAACTTCCTCGACACCCGTCATCGCGGGCAGGTCGAACATGGTTTCGAGCAGGATCGACTCCATGATGGAGCGAAGCCCACGCGCACCCGTCTTGCGCTCGATGGCGCGCCTCGCAATGGCGGACATCGCCTCGTCCGGGAAGGTGAGCTTCACGCCCTCCATCTCGAACAGCCGCTGGTACTGCTTCACGATCGCATTCTTGGGCTCGACCAGGATCTGCACGAGAGCGGTCTCGTCGAGGTCCTCGAGCGTCGCCACGACGGGCAGGCGGCCGACGAACTCGGGGATGAGGCCGAACTTGAGCAGGTCTTCAGGCTCCAGCTCGCGCAGCACGGCGCCGACCTGTTCCACGACGTCGAGCCCGAGGACCTGATCAAGTTCGGCCTGATCCCGGAATTCGTCGGCCGCCTGCCGGTGGTCGCGACCCTGGAGGAGCTGGACGAGGACGCCCTGGTCACCATCCTGACCCAGCCGCGCAACGCCCTGTCCAAGCAGTACGCCCGCCTGTTCGAGATGGAGGGCGTGGAGCTCGAGCTGCGCGACGACGGCTTGCGGTCGGTCGCCCGCAAGGCCATGGACCGCAAGACCGGCGCCCGGGGCCTGCGCACCATCCTGGAAAACGTGCTGCTCGACAT
>JBEARP010000133.1:0-6654 GCA_041163105.1 Pseudomonadota bacterium | reverse complement strand
CGGCGGAGCAACGAAATCAATATGAGCCTACTCGAAGAGCTTCGCGCAGCCCTTGGCGACGCTGCCGTCCTCGAGGGCGCGCGGCAGGGACGTTCCGGTGAGGCTCATGTCAGAGGCCGGCCTTGCTCCCATCGCCGCGCCCTCGAGGACGGCAGCGTCGCCAAGGGCTGCGCGAAGCTCTTCGAGCAGGCTCATATGGATTTCGTTGCTCCGCCGTCGATGCGGATCATCTGGCCTGTGACATAGGACGCCTTCGGGCTGGCGAGGAAGGCGGCAACGGCGGCGAATTCCTTCGGGTCGCCGTAGCGGCCTGTTGGAATTTCGGCCGAGGACTCAGAGACGACCTGCGCCACGGCCACGCCGCGTGCGTTCGCCTCCCGCGTGTTCAGGCTGTCGATGCGCTCGGTGGCGAAGCTGCCGGGCAGCAGCATGTTGACGGTGACGCCATCGGCGGCAACCTGGCCCGACAGCGTCTTCATCCAGCCCGCAAGTGCCGCGCGCAGCGAGTTCGAGATGGCGAGGCTGGCGAAGGGTTCGACGATCGATGTGGAGGCGACCGAGAGGATACGGCCGAAGCGCTGGCTGCGCATGTGCGGCAGCACGGCCTCTGTGAGGCGCATCTGGTTCAGCACCATGGCCTCGAACTGGGCGCGCCAGAGATCAGGGTCGACCTTGGTGACATCGACGGGCGGGGGGCCGCCGGAATTGTTGACGAGAATGTCCGGATTTCCGAAGCGCTTGAGTGCTGCTTCGAGCGAGGCCCAGTCACCCATGTCGGCCTGGAGCGCCACGGCTTCGTGGCCATGGGCGCCGAAGGCCCGCACATGGGCTTCAAGCTTGGTGGCGTTGCGGGCGAGCAGCCCTATCTTGCAGCCTTCATGGGCCAGCGCCTCGGCGATGGCGAAGCCGAGGCCCTGGCTTGCGCCGCAGACCAGCGCCGTTTTGTTCCTGAGATCGAGTTCCATGGGCCGAGTTCAGCCCTTTTCGAGCTCCGAGGCAAGGTGGCGCGCCGCCATGACGCCGGTGGAGAAGCAGGCCTGCAGCAGGTAGCCGCCGGTGGGTGCTTCCCAGTCCAGCATCTCGCCCACGCAATAGGTGAGGGGTGCTTTCCGGAGCTGGAAGCCCTCGTCCAGCTCCTCGCGCGCTACACCGCCCGCTGACGATATGGCCCGCATGATGCCGGCAGGGCGTTCAAGCTTCAGCTCCATGGCCTTGATGCCCTTGGCGTCGGGTGCCGTACCCGTTTCGCGCAGCAGGTTGATGGCGACGGGCGACAGGCCCGCAACCTTGCGGAGATAATTCGACAGCGAGTCCTTGCCGCGTGGGCGGGTAAGGCGCTGGGCCAGCACCTCTTCGCTCACATCGGGGCGGAAGTCGATGATCAGCGGGTGGCCCGGCTTCTCGCGCAGGCCCTTGGAGAGCGCATAGATGGCGCCGCCCTCGATCCCTTCCTGCGAGATCATCAACTCGCCGCGTACGCGCTTTCCGGCATAGGTGAGGGCAATGTTCTTGACGGGGGTGCCTGCGAATTTCTGGCGGAACACGGGCGACCAGTGAACGAGGAAACGGCTGTTGGCGGGCTTGAAGGGGTTCACCCCGATGCCCTTCTCGGCAAAGAGCGGCAGCCATGCGGCATCCGAACCCAGGTGCGGCCAGCTGGCGCCGCCGAGCGCGAGGATGGTGGGCGTTCCGTCGAAGCCCTGCCATTCGGAGCGCGTGACGAGCTTCACGCCGAGCGAGTCGAGGCGGCGCAACCACGCGCGCAGCAGGGGCGAGGCCTTCATCTGCTTCGGGAAGACGCGGCCCGAGGTGCCGACGAAGGTTTCGATGCCGAGGCCATTGGCCCAGCCGATGAGCGCATCGGGCGGGAAGGCGCGGATGGCGGGCTCCAGGAAGGCCTGCGCCTCGCCATAGCGCTCGAGAAAGGTATCGAGCGTTTCGGAGTGCGTGAGGTTCAGGCCGCCGCGCCCGGCCAGCAGGAACTTGCGGGCAGGGGCTGGCATGTGGTCGTGGATGGTGACCTTGTGGCCGGCCTCCGCCAGCACTTCCGCCGCCATGAGGCCCGCCGGGCCCGCTCCGATGATCTTGACGTCTGCCAATGTTGTACTCCCGCTCATCCCGGCTTTTGCCGGGATGAGGGTGTGATGCAAGGAGTTTCTGTTGCCCTAAGGCCTCAGTTCGCCACCTCGACCGTCCGCTTCAGCTTGGCGATGCCCAGCACGTCGAGGGCGAGCTTCTCGTAGAAGGTTTCGCTGGTGCCCTTCCTGATCTTGCGCAGGAAGTATTTCTCGAAGCCGATCTTGGCGCCATGCACCCATTTGCCGGACGACGACCAGTTGACGTTCCGCGGCGGGATCTGCGGCTGGGCGACGAAGGCCACGCCGGAGTCTCCGAAGTCGGCGAGGCAGACGGCATTCCACGTCGCCTGCTCGCGCGGCTCCTCGCCGCGCAGCAGCTTGCCGATGTTGTGGGCGGTGGCGGTCACCATCGACTCGATCATGAAGCCGGTCTTTGGCACGCCGCAGGGTACGGGCGTGGGCCCCGTGGGCGGAATGGCCACGCAGACGCCGACGGCGAAGATGTTCGGGTACTTCGGGTTTCTCTGGAACTTGTCGATCAAGGTGAAGCCGCGCGGGTTGGACAGCCCCTCGATGCCGCGCATCGCCGGGATGCCGCGGAAGGCCGGCAGCATCATGGAGAAGCCGAAGGGCAGTTCCTTCGCGGCCTTTACCGCGCCGTCGTCTCCCACTTCCTCGACCGTCATCACGCCGGGGTCGACCTTCTTGACGCGCGTGCTGGTCATCCACTTGACGTGCTTTCCGCGCATTTCGCTTTCGAGCAGGCCCTTGGTGTCGCCCACGCCGTCCAACCCCAGGTGCCCGATATAGGGTTCGGCGGTGACGAAGGTCATCGGCACGCGGTCGCGGATCTTGCGGCGGCGCAGTTCGGTTTCGAGGATGAACAGGAACTCATAGGCCGGGCCGAAGCAGGATGCACCCTGCACCGCGCCCACGATGATGGGCCCGGGGTTCTTGCAGAAGGCCTCGAAAGCCTCATGCGCCTTCACGGCATGCGAGACGTGGCAGACCGACTGGGTGTTGCCCTCCGGCCCCAGCCCTTCGATTTCGTCAAAGGCGAGTTCCGGGCCTGTCGCGTTGATGAGGTAGTCGTAGGTGATGGAGGTGCCGTCCGCGAGCTCCAGCGTATTGCTTTCCGGGTGGAGCTTTGTCGCGGCGACGGGCTTGAAGGCGATGCCCTTCTTGGCGAACACCGGGGCGAGGTCCACCTCGATGTCGTCGGGCGTTCTCCAACCCACGGCAACCCACGGGTTGGACGGCACGAAATGGTACTTCGGATCCTTGGTGACGACGGTCAGCGTGTCGCCGGGGCGAAGCTGGTCCTTCATCTCGTAGGCCATGAGGGTGCCGCCCAATCCGGCGCCGAGAACAACGATATGAGCCATTTCACTCACTCCCATTGTGTTGACTTGCTATGCAGGCACGGTTTCGTCCTGTTCCGCCGGGCGGTAGCGCAGCGCGATGTAGATGGCGGGGATCACCAGCACGGTGAGCAGCGTCGAGGACGCAAGCCCAAAGAGCAGCGAGATGGCGAGACCCTGGAAGATCGGGTCGGTGAGAATCACTGCCGCACCAATCATGGCGGCGAGCGCGGTCAAGAGGATCGGCTTGAAGCGGATGGCGCCGGCCTTCAGCATCACCTCGCGCAGGTCAGCACCGGGCTTCCTCTCATGGCGCACGAAGTCGACGAGCAGGATGGAGTTGCGCACGATGATGCCGGCCAGCGCGATGAAGCCGATCATGGACGTGGCGGTGAAGGCCGCATGGAACAGCCAGTGGCCGAGCATGATGCCGATCAGCGTCAAGGGGATGGGTGTGAGGATCACCAGCGGCAGCTTGAAGGAGCCGAACTGCGCGACGACGAGGATGTAGATCCCCAGCAGTGCTACCAGGAAGGCACCACCCATGTCGCGGAAGGTAACCCAGGTGACCTCCCATTCGCCGTCCCACAGCAGCACCGGCTTCGAGTCGTCGACGGGCTGGCCATGCAGCGCGATCTCGGGTTTCTGGAGGCCCGTCCAGTCGAGCTTGTCCAGCGCGCGGCCGACTTCGATCATGCCATAGATGGGGGCCTCGAAGGCGCCGGCGAGTTCGCCCGTCACCATTTCGGTGGGCTTGCCGTTGTGGCGGAAGATCGGGAAGGAGGAGAGCTCCTTCCTGACGCTCACCACGTCGCCCAGTTCCACCACGCCGCGCGCACCGGGAAGGGCGTTGGCAGGGACGGGGGTTGAGAGGGCGCGCTCGTCGATGACCTTGTCCGCCTTGGGCAGGCCCACGGTGATGGGGATCGGCTGGCGGCCGCCGCCACGATGCGAGTAGCCGACCGTATTGTCGGCATAGAGGCTCTGCAACGTATCATAGACGTCGCTTTCCTCGACCTTCTGGTATTCAAGGTTGTCCTGGTCGACGGAGACGCGGATGCGCGGCGTCTGTTGGCCGTAGCTGTCATCGACGTCGACGACGAAGGGCACGGCGTTGAAGGCCTCGCGCACCTTCGCAGCGGTGGCGCGGCGGGTTTCGGGATCGGGACCATAGATTTCGGCAAGAAGTGTCGCCAGCACCGGGGGACCCGGCGGCGGCTCGACCACCTTGATGGAGGTTCCTTCGGGAAGCGCCAAGGCGTTGAGCTTCTGGCGCAGCTCCAGCGCAATGTCATGGCTGCTGCGGCTGCGGTCCGACTTGGGCGACAGGGTCACCTGCACGTCGCCCAGTTCCGGCGCGTTGCGAATGTAATAATGGCGCACAAGACCGTTGAAGTTGAAGGGCGCGGGCTCGCCGGCATAGGTCTGGATCGAGACCACTTCGGGCAACGTCAGCGCCACGTCGGCAGCCTGGGCGAGGACGCGCGCTGTGTCCTCCACCGAGGACCCCTCGGGCAGGTCCACCACCACCTGAAGTTCCGACTTGTTGTCGAAGGGCAGCAGCTTCACGGTGACGTCACGCGTGTAGAACAGCAACAGCGACGCCAGCGTGGCGATCCCGACGAGGACCAGGAAGATCCAGGCCCGCGCCTTGGTCTTGATGATGGGGCGTGCAACCGCCACATAGGCGCGCCCGAGGATGCCGCCATCGGCAACGTCATGCGCGGCATGGCCGTGATCCGCATTGCCGCTGAACTTTATCATCAGCCAGGGCGTGACCATGACGGCCACAAAGAAAGAGAAAATCATCGCGGCCGAGGCGGTCGACGGGATGGGGCTCATGTAGGGGCCCATCATGCCGGACACGAAGAGCATGGGCAGCAGCGCCGCGACGACCGTGAGGGTTGCCACGATGGTAGGGTTGCCGACTTCGGCCACCGCATCGACTGCGGCATCCACGCGCGAGCGGCCATCCTTCATGGCCCAGTGGCGTGCGATGTTCTCGATGACCACAATGGCGTCATCGACAAGGATGCCGATCGAGAAGATGAGCGCGAAGAGGCTGACGCGGTTCAGCGTATAGCCCATGACGCGCGCGGCGAAGAGGGTGAGCAGGATGGTGGTGGGAATGACCACGGCCACCACCAGCGCCTCGCGCCAGCCGATGGCCACCGCCACGAGGATGACGATGGAGATGGTGGCAAGGCCAAGGTGGAACAGGAGTTCGTTGGCCTTTTCGTTGGCGGTCTCGCCATAGTTCCGGGTGATGGTGACGGTGAGGTCTTCGGGGATCAGCGTGCCTTCGAGCTGCTCCAGCCTCTCGGTGATGCGCTCGGCGATGACCACGGCATTGGTGCCGGGGCGCTTGGCCAGCGCGAGGGACACGGCGGGCAGCGTGGCGGTTCCGGTGGCCGTCTTCACCACATTCGCGGCACGGACCTCGCGCGAATCGGTTGAAAGCAGCACGAGCGCCACGTCGCGGACATAGACCGGGCGGCCGTCGCGCGCCGAGATCAGGATATTGGCAATGTCGGAGGGCGACTGCAGTGTCTGTCCGCCCATGATGGTGATCTGCTTGCCGCCGTCACGCAGCGTGCCGGCCTCGAAGGAGCGGTTGGCGGCGGAGATCTTGCCCGCCAGCTGCTGCAGCGTGATGCCGTAGAGCGAAAGCTTCTCGGGGTCCGGCTGGATGCGGATTTCCTCCGGCTGGCTGCCGGTGATGTAGGTGAGGCCGATGTCGTCAAGCTTGGCGAGTTCAACCTGCAGCTCACGCGTCACGCGGCTCACGTCATTGGCGGTCCAGCGCGAGGCGGCCTCGGGCTTGGGTGAGAGGGTGAGCACGACAATGGCCACGTCATCGATGCCGCGCCCGACAATCAGCGGCTCCGGAATGCCACGGGGGATGCGGTCCAGATTGGCGCGCAGCTTCTCGTGCACGCGCAGGATGGCGGCATCCGACGAGGTGCCCACGAGGAAGCGGGCGGTGACCATGACGTTGTCGTCACGCGTTTGCGAGTAGACGTGTTCGACACCGTCGATGCTCTTGACGATGGTTTCGAGCGGCTCGGTGACGAGCTTCACGGCGTCTTCGGCCTTCAGCCCATTGGCCTTGACGAAGATATCGACCATCGGCACGGAAATCTGCGGCTCCTCCTCGCGCGGCAGGGTGAGCAGCGCGACGAGACCCACCGCGAGGGCGGCGAGCAGGAACAGCG
>JBEARP010000132.1:0-12236 GCA_041163105.1 Pseudomonadota bacterium | reverse complement strand
TGCCGGAGCCCGACAGCCCGGTGAAGACGATCAGCTTGTCGCGCGGAAGCTCCAGCGAGACATTCTTCAGGTTGTGCTCGCGCGCACCCTGAATGGACAGGACTTTCTTTTGCTCTGGCATGGCTCTCGACTAGATCAAAAAGGGAACGTCCGCAAGGACGGAGGGTTGTCTGAGGTGAGTACGGTGGCGGGCGATGTCCAGTTCGGCTCTGGGGCAACGAAAAGGATAAGCCTCACCCGAATCAGGTGCGGGCCGCTAGACGTGCCCTCGTGAAACCACACGACATCCTGCGCAAGACCTTCGGTTACGAGAGCTTCCGGCCCGGCCAGGAGGGCATCGTCACCACGCTCCTCGACGGCCGCAACGTGCTGGCTGTCATGCCCACTGGCTCGGGAAAGTCGCTGTGCTACCAGGTGCCCGCCTTGGCGCGCGGCGGTCTTGCCGTTGTGGTCTCGCCGCTGGTGGCGTTGATGCAGGACCAGGTGGCGGCGCTGAAGCTGGCGGGGGTCGCCGCCGAAAGCATCAATTCGGCTCAGGACCGGGAGGAGAATGTCGCCATCTGGCGCCGTGTGGCGGCGGGTGAGGTGCGGCTGCTCTATCTCTCGCCCGAGCGGCTGATGACGGAGCGCATGGTGGGGGCTCTTTCCCGCCTTGACGTGCAGCTGATCGCCATCGACGAGGCGCACTGCATTTCGCAATGGGGGGCGTCCTTCCGGCCCGAATACGACATGCTGCAGACCTTGCGGCAGTCATTCCCCGGGGTTCCCATCGGCGCCTTCACGGCGACGGCGGACGAGGCAACGCGGCGCGACATCGTGGCCAAGATCTTCGGCGGCGAGGCGGAGGTCTATGTCGCGGGCTTCGACCGGCCCAACCTGCAGCTCGCGGTGGCGCCCAAGGACAATGCCAAGCAGCAGCTCATCGATTTTCTCGATGGCCGGGCGGGGCAGTCCGGCATCGTCTATGCGCTGTCGCGCAAGTCGACCGAGGAGTGGGCTGCCTTCCTCGTCTCCAAGGGTTTTCGCGCAATTGCCTATCACGCGGGCATGACGTCGGAGGACAGGGCTGAGGCGCAGAGCCTGTTCATGACCGAGAAGGGCGTAATCGTCTGTGCCACCATCGCCTTCGGCATGGGGATCGACAAGCCGGACGTGCGCTTCGTATTCCACGCCGATCTGCCGTCCTCGCTCGATGCCTATTACCAGGAGATCGGGCGCGCCGGCCGCGACGGCAATCCGGCGGACGTGAAGATGGTCTATGGCTTGGGCGATATCCAGATGCGGCGGCGCTTCATCGACCAGGAAGAGGGTGGTGACGAGCGCCGGAGGCGGGAGCATAAGCGGCTCGATGCCCTCGTCGCATACTGCGAAGCGCCGGAGTGCCGGCGCCAGAACCTGCTGTTCTATTTCGGCGAAGACTCAGCCCCTTGCGGAAACTGCGATGTCTGCCTCGATCCCGTTCACCTGGTTGACGGTACGGCGGAGGCGCTGTGGGTGATCGAGGCGGTGAAGGCCACGGGGCAGCGCTTCGGCGCGGCGCATGTGGCAGACATTCTGGCGGGCAAGAGCAACGAAAAGGCCGAGGCGCTGCGCCACACGGAGCACGCCGTCTTCGGCATCGGGAAGGCGCAGGGGCGCCCGCACTGGCAGTCGATGATCCGCCAGCTGGTGGGCGGAGGCTACCTAGCCATCGATGTGGCGGGCTTCGGCGGCTTGTCGATTTCGCCCAAGGGCCTGGCGCTGGCGCGCGGCGAGGGCACGT
Source organism: Pseudomonadota bacterium (assembly GCA_041163105.1). Lineage (GTDB taxonomy): Bacteria > Pseudomonadota > Alphaproteobacteria > Rhizobiales > Aestuariivirgaceae > Aestuariivirga. The sequence goes on along the minus strand of JBEARP010000132.1, from coordinate 10,474 downwards.
TCCGCTGCCGACAGGACCCGGTGCGCACCTCGCGCAAGGGGGATCGCGCGCGCAAGATGGTCGCTGCGGTGGAGGAGGCTGGTGTTTCCGACGCGCTGCTGCAGCGGCTCAAGTCGCTGCGGGCGAAGCTCGCCAAGGAGCGGCGGGTTCCGGCCTATGTGGTGTTCACCGACCGGACCCTGATCGACATGGCCGCGAAGCGCCCGCTCACCCGCTGGGACTTCGGTGAGGTGAACGGTGTTGGCGAGTCCAAGCTCCAGCAGTTCGCCGATATCTTCCTTGCGGAGATAAAGGGTTTCGTGCGTCAGGAGAGCGGAGTTGCCTGATTTCCGGGCAACCGCTAAGTCTATCCTAACGTCAGGATTCGAATCGTGAAACCCTCCCGCTTGCTCGAGGTGAAGGCGCTTATCGTCATCGCCTTGCCGCTGATTTTTGCCTATCTCGCAGACGTTCTGATGATCGTCACTGCCAAGATGGTGGTGGGGCGCCTTGGCGCAACCGAGCTGGCGGCGGTTGGCATTTCGACTGATCTCTCCTACCAGATGTGCATCATCCTGATGGGATTGTTCTCCGTTGTTGGCGTTTTGGTTTCGGAGGCACGTGGCGCCTTGAACCGCGAGCGCATCGTGCCCGAACTCGTTCGGAGCATGATCCTTGCCGGACTTCTCGGGTTGATCGTGACGGTGGTGGTGCTCAACCTTGGTTCGGTGATGCGAGCACTTGGCCAACAATCGCAGGTCATCGAGCTTGCAGGCCCTTACTACACGGGGTTCGCCTTCGCCATGCTGCCGATCGTGTGGTTCGGCGTGCTCCGGAGCTTTGCCGCGGCAATGATGAAGACTGGCTTCGTGCTGGCCGTCACGGTGGTGACGGTGATCCTGAACTATGTCCTCATGCAGGGGCTGGTTCATGGCAGCTTTGGTTTCGCCAAGATGGGCATTGCCGGGGCCGGCTTTGCATGGGCGGTGTCGATGTGGTTCAAGTTCCTGTGCCTAGCGGTCTACACCTACATCATCGTCCGCAGAAACAGGCTGCCCCTCCACCAGGGAACGATTGGTGGCCCGCGCGCCTATGGCCCGTTGGTGAGGCTGGGGCTTCCGGTTGCCGGCATCGTGGCCATGGAGTCCGGGCTGTTCGCTGCGACGTCGCTTCTGTCCGGCGTCATGGGGACGGTTGAACTCGCGTCCTATCAGATCGTGATGGGATGGATTGCCATCCCCTTTGTGATCTCGCTCGGGATTTCCGAGGCCGCGATGGTCCGTGTTGCCTATTTCGTCGGCGCGCGTGACCCTGCAGCAGCGCGGCAGGCTGGCAACCTGGGAATGGTGGTGGGCGTCGGTGTGCCGCTGCTTCTCGTGGTCGTTCCGCTTCTTGCGCCTGGACTGATCAGTCGGATCTTCCTCGATCCTTCCGATCCAGACTATGCGAAGATTGGCAGTCTGGTGGCCGGGCTTCTTGTCATCGCCGCCGTGTTCCAGGTGTTTGACGGGTTGCAGGCGATCGCCAGCCACGCATTGCGCGGCCTCAAGGATGCAGTTGTGCCCCTCGTGATCGCAGGTGTCGGTTACTGGCTGGTCGGTTTAGGAAGTGGCTATGTCTTCGGATTCCACTTCGGGTGGGGTGCACTCGGCTTGTGGGGGGGCGTGGCCATCGGGCTGGCCTTCACCGGAACGCTTCTGGCCTGGCGTTTCGAAGTCCTGGCGAAGCGTCAGTTGCCGGAGTGATTGGTGGTCGAGACGTATGTCTCGTCTTCCTGGCCCGCACGCTCGAACTTCAGGAAGTCATAATAGCCGCAGTGGCCTTCGCCGGGGAAAATCCGGCAGGTTGAGGGCCGCGCCGTGTAGATGGTGCAGCGGCGCTCCGTGGTGTCGAAGAACTGGCAGATCTTGCCGTAGTGCTCGTCCTTCTGGCGGCGCATCACGCGCTTGTAGCCGTGTGCAGACTTGAAATACTTCTTCTCGGCGGCCTTGAGGCTGAGGCCGAAGTGCTTGGCGATGCGCTCGGCATCCTTGTCCTTCACTTCGATGACCGGGTAGGAGCAGCAATAACCGGGGCACTTCAGGCAGTCGTATTTCGCGCGGGCCATGTTTCGATTCCAGATGATGGGTCGCGGCGGACGCTAGGACGATGCGGGTTTGCCTGCAACGGCTGGCGGCTTCTGGCCGCTCAATTGTGCAAATTTCCTGTTGGTATCTGCAATCTCGCCCATCATCCATTCGCGGAAGGCGCGGACCGGGACCGTCTCCTTCTGGCCCTTGCCGCGCACGATCCAGTAGTGCCAGTGGTCCTTCATGTCGAAGTTGAATGGTCGCACCAGCCACCCCTCGACGATCGCGTCAGTGGCGAGAACCTGATCGGTCAGGGCGAAGCCCTGGCCGGCCTCTGCCGCCTCGATGGCGAGGTGGTTTTGAAACAGGGTTCCCCGCCAATCCTCGACACCCAGCACGCCGGCTGCCTCGAGCCAATCCGCCCACCATTGCTTGCGCGATTCATGCAGCAGGTTGAATTCCGAGAGGTCGGCTGGCTTGAGGTTGGGCCGATCCTTCAGAAGTTTCGGTGCGCAGACCGGGAAGATCACCGCGTCAGTGAGTTTCTGGGCCTCGACGTCCTCCCACTGGCCCGCGCCATAACGAAGGCCGACGTCGGCCTCGCCCGACCGGAAGTCCGCAAGCTTGCTGGTGGGGTCGATGGCGAGTTCGATGTCGGGGTGCAGTTCATTGAAGCGCCCGAGGCGTGGCACCAGCCAACGCGATGCAATGGAGGGCTCGACTGAGACCTTCAACTGCCGGACGTCACCCACGGCGGCAGCTTCGCGGGTGGCATCTGCCAACTGATCAAAAAGCGGGGTGAGGCGAAGGGCAAAACGACGGCCTGCTTCCGTCAATTCCACGCCACGTCCGGTGCGGGTGAACAACGGCGTTCCCAGCCAATCCTCCAAGTCCCGCACATGGCGGCTGATGGCTGCGTGGGTCACGAAAAGCTCGGCAGCCGCGTCCGTAAAGCTGACGAACCGGGCGGCAGCCTCAAAAGCCTTGAGAGCATTCAGTGATGGAAGTCGGCGTCCCAAACGAGAACCTGTGAGTTTTTGTTACAGGCAGCGTAGTTTAATGCCGTTTGTGTTGCAATAGCGAAAGAACCATATTGGAGACGTTCAAGAGAAGCCGATTTAAAGGCCAAGGAGAATATCATGAACTGGATTTTGGACACTTATTCAAATGTTTACCAGACTGCCATGATGCAGTCAAAAGACGCTGAGCATTATGTTGCGCCTGCGAAGGAACGCATCAATGCCCGTCGCACCCAGCTGTCCGGCCTGCTCAAGCGCCGCTAGTCCGTTCCGGCGGCTCGGCCTCATGTGGCCGGGCCCGCTGCCTCAGCCGCAGCCACCAGGTCGACTTCGACCACCAGCCGTTCGTCAGCCAGGCCTGCCACGATGAGAAGCGTCGCGGCGGGCCTGTGTCCTTTCAAGAACCGATCTCGCGTGGCGCGGTAGATGCCAAGATGCGCGCGCTCGGTGATGTAGCAATGCGCGTCGACGATGTGGGTGTGATCCATTCCGGCGGCGGCGAGCACGGCGAGAGCGTTCTCCCAGGCCAGCTCATGCTGGCGGGCAGGGTCGGCCGGGATCTGGCCGTCGACCGTGACCCCTACCTGGCCTGAGACGTGCACGACCCGGAGCCCCGGTGGAACCTCGATCCCCTGGGCGTAGGCGGAGAGGGGTTTAGGTGCGCTGTCGGTCTCGAGTGTTCTGATCATCGCAATCTCCATGTGGGCGCTGAGCCTAGGATGCTTGCGCTGGAACAAAAAGAGAACTATAGATGTGGTGTGGATAAGGCTCCGAGCGCTGCTGTGCGGCGGGCCGCCATTGACTAGGGTGCCCGGAAATCAAGGAGTGGTGTCATGGCTGGATCGGTGAACAAGGTCATTCTCGTTGGCAATCTGGGCCGCGATCCGGAAGTGCGCCACACACAGGATGGCAAGCCCATCGTCAATCTGTCGCTTGCCACCTCCGAAAGCTGGCGCGACCGCAACACGGGCGAGCGCAAGGAAAAGACCGAATGGCACCGCGTGGTGATCTTCAATGAAGGTCTCGCCAAGGTGGCCGAGCAGTATCTGAAGAAGGGCTCGACCATTTACATCGAGGGTCAGCTGCAGACCCGCAAGTATACGGACAAGGACGGCGTCGAGAAGTATTCGACGGAAATCGTTCTGCAGGGCTTCAACAGCGTGCTGACCATGATCGGTGGTCGTGGCGGTGAGGGTGCTGGCGGTGGCATGGGCGGTGGCGGCGATGAGTTTGGTCAGTCGAGCCCCATGGAACGGCCGCGCGCCGGTGCCGGTGGCCGGGCCACCATCCCGGCCCGCGACCTCGACGACGAAGTGCCCTTCTGAGGCGCTTACCGGGGGTCAGAAAACGGGCCTTTCCGGAGCTTCGCACGAGCGGCAATTAGGCCCGAAAATCAATAGCTTTTCATTGTGCCGGCGGGCCTCACCACCTAGATTGGAGAGGCCGCCGAATCGTTGCCGCTCCGGCATCGGTTAGGAGCTTTTTTCCCGGGCTAGATAACAGGTTTTCCGTGGCCGATAACGACGACCAGAAGGGCTCCGTACCGCCCTCCAATCCCTCCGAGATTGCCCCCATTTCCATCGAAGAGGAGATGCGCAAGAGCTATCTCGATTACGCCATGAGCGTGATCGTCAGCCGCGCTCTTCCCGATGTGCGCGACGGGTTGAAACCAGTTCATCGACGCATCCTCTTTTCGATGAACGAGAACGGCTACGACTGGAACAAGGCCTACAGGAAGTCTGCCCGCATCGTCGGTGACGTCATGGGTAAGTACCACCCGCATGGCGACCAGTCGATCTATGATGCGCTGGTGCGCATGGCGCAGGAGTTTTCGCTGCGACTTCCGCTCATCGATGGGCAGGGAAACTTCGGCTCGGTTGACGGCGATCCGGCGGCGGCCATGCGCTACACCGAGTCCCGCATGGCCAAGGTGGCACATGAACTGCTTGAAGACATCGACAAGGACACTGTCGACTTCCAGTCCAACTACGACAATTCCGAGCGCGAGCCGACGGTGCTGCCGGCGCGCTTCCCGAACTTGCTGGTCAATGGTTCCGGTGGCATCGCCGTCGGCATGGCCACCAACATGGCGCCCCATAATCTCGGCGAAGTGATCGACGCCTGCATGGCGGTGATCGACAATCCGTCCGTCAGCATTGATGACTTGATCGACATCATCCCGGGACCGGACTTCCCGACGGGAGGCCTGATCCTCGGACGCGTCGGCATCAAGTCGGCTTTCCACACCGGCCGCGGTTCGGTGGTCATGCGGGCCCGCGTCGCTGTGGAGGAAATCCGCAAGGAACGCGAGGCGCTGATCGTCACCGAAATTCCTTATCAGGTGAACAAGGCGCTGATGATCGAGCGCATCGCGGATCTCGTGCGCGAAAAGAAGCTCGAGGGCATCTCCGACATTCGCGACGAGTCCGATCGCCAGGGCATGCGCGTCGTCATCGAACTGAAGCGCGATGCGATGGCGGAAATCGTGCTGAACCAGCTTTACCGCTACACGCCGCTGCAATCGACCTTCGGCATAAACAACGTTTGTCTGACCGGCGGACGGCCCGAACTGCTGAATCTGAAGGAGTTGATGCAGGCTTTCGTCGCCTTCCGCGAGGAGGTGGTGACGCGGCGCACCAAGTTCCTGCTCAACAAGGCGCGAGACCGCGCGCATGTGTTGGTGGGCCTGGCCATAGCGGTGGCCAACATCGACGAGGTCATCCGCCTGATCCGTACCTCGAAGGATGCCGCGGAGGCCCGCGAGGCACTGATGGCGCGCGACTGGCCGGCGAAGGACATGGCTCCGTTGATCGTGCTCATCGCCGATCCGCGTCACACGCTTACGGAGGAGGGCACCTATCGCCTGTCCGACGAACAGGCCCGCGCCATCCTGGACCTGCGCCTGCAGCGCCTCACGGCACTTGGCCGCGACGAGATTGCCGACGAACTGCAGAAGCTTGCCGAGGAGATCAAGGACTATCTTGAAATCCTGCGCTCCCGCGCTCGCGTTCTGAGTATCATCAAGGACGAGCTCACGGAAATCCGCAACGAGTTCGCCACCCCGCGCCGCACCGAGATTGTCGAGAACGAGGGCGAGGTCGAGGACGAAGACCTGATCCAGCGTGAGGACATGGTCGTGACCGTGAGCCACGCGGGCTATGTGAAGCGCGTGCCGCTGTCGACCTATCGGGCTCAGCGCCGCGGCGGCAAGGGCCGCTCCGGCATGGGCACGAAGGACGAGGACTTCGTGACGAAGCTTTTCGTCGCCTCGACCCACACGCCGATCCTGTTCTTTTCCTCCGCCGGCATGGTCTACCGCCTCAAGGTCTGGCGTCTGCCCATCGGCAGCCCGCAGTCGCGTGGCAAGGCGCTGATCAACCTGTTGCCGCTTGAGCAGGACGAACGCATCACGACGATCCTGCCGATGCCCGAGACGGCCGCGGAAGCGGAAGGCCAATTCCTGATGTTTGCCACCCGATCGGGCACCGTACGCCGCAACGAGATTTCAGATTTCGAGCAGATCAACCGCGCCGGCAAGATCGCCATGAAGCTCGATCCCGGCGACATGATCGCGGGTGTCGAAATCTGCACGGAGCGTGACGACGTGCATTTGACCACCGCCCAGGGCCAGTGCATCCGGTTCCCGGTTGAAGAGGTCCGGGTGTTCAAGGGTCGTGACTCTACGGGGGTGCGCGGCATTCGGCTGGAGGGCGAGGACCACCTTATCTCCATGTCGATCCTTCGGCATGTCGAGGCGACTGCCGACGAGCGCGCGGCTTTCCTCAAGATGTCACGCGCCGTCTCGGGTGAGGAGGCGGAGGTCAATAGCGGCGACGAGGAGGTTTCCTCCGAGACGACGCTTAGCCAGGAACGCTATGCCGAGATGGGCGCTGCCGAGCAGGTGATCCTGACGATCTCATCCAATGGCTATGGCAAGCGCACCTCGTCCTTCGAGTACCGCATCACCGGCCGCGGCGGCAAGGGCATCGTCGCCATGGCGGTGAATGAGCGCAACGGCCCGCTGGTGGCGAGCTTCCCCGTCGAGGACGTCGACCAGATCATGCTGGTTACGGATGGCGGACAGTTGATCCGCACGCCGGTCCACGGCATCCGCAAGGCGGGGCGTTCAACCCAGGGCGTCATTGTCATCAATGCGGCGGATGACGAGCATGTCGTCTCCGTCGAGCACATCACCGAGGATGACGGCGAGGAGAGCGAGGCCTGATGGCCATCGGCGTGCGTCCCGCCGTCTCGGCCTGCGCACTCCTGTTCCTTGCCGGCGTCCTGACACCCTTGCGTGTGGTGGTCGGTCTGTGGCTAGGTTCTCCCGTTCTGGAGATATTCGGATGACTCTCGAATCCTATCTTGCCTTCGCGGCCGCGGCAGCGGCGCTCGCCTTCGTGCCAGGCCCGACCGTGACGGTTATCATCGCCAACAGCCTGCGCTACGGGCACCGTGCCGGTCTGCTCAACGTGGCCGGAACGCAGGCGGGCTTCGTGATATGGCTCGGCATTGCGGCTCTGGGTCTTGGTGCCGCTATCAAGATGATGGGCGTTTGGTTCGATGTGCTCCGCTGGGCGGGTGCACTCTACCTCGTCTGGCTTGCGATCAAGCTGTTCCGCTCCAATGGCGATCTTGCCGTGGCGGTTGACCGGGCGCGGCCAACGGGCAGCTTCTTCCTGCAGGGCTTCGTCGTCATCATGTCGAACCCCAAGATGCTGGTACTGTTCGGGGCGCTGATCCCGCCCTTCATCACGCCAGACGGCAGCGCCATGCAGCAGATCGTCATTCTCGGCGCCACCTTCATGGTAATCGCCGGCTTCGGCGACGTGATGTATGCGCTGATGGCGGGCAAGGCTGGCGGCTTCCTGTCACGCTCGCGCATCCGTGCACTGGAAATCGTCAGCGGTTGCTTCCTCATGGGTGGCGGCATCTGGATGGCACTGAGAGGACGCTGACATGGCACGAACTGGCTTCTACCCCGGCTCCTTCGATCCGGTAACCTACGGTCACCTGGACATCATCGCCCGGGCCGCAAGACTGGTGGACAAGCTGGTGCTTGGCGTTGGCGTGCACCACGGCAAGCAGGGGCTGATCCCGGCCGAAACCCGGATTGCGCTGCTTGAGCAGGTGACCAAGCCCATCGCCGAGCATACGGGAGTCAAGATCGTGGTCACGACCTTCGACGGGCTGGCGGTTGATGCAGCCCGCAAGAACCATGCGGGCGTCATCATTCGCGGCCTCAGGGATGCGACCGACTTCGACTACGAGGTCCAGATGGGCCAGATGAACGGGGCCATGGCGCCGGATATCGAGACAGTGTTCCTCGCAGCGTCGCCCGCTACCCGAATGATAGCCTCCTCGCTCGTGAAGCAAATCGCCCGGATGGGGGGGGACATCACCCTGTTCATCCCCAAGGAGGCGCAGGCGGTCATGGCAAAGGCCTTGGCCACGTCTTCGCATTGACATTTTGTTCCTGTCCCCTCAGGAACGGCATCGACAACAATGGGAGTTACCATGATCAGGAAACTGGCACTGGCTGCACTGGCGGCGAGCCTTCTCAGCAGCCCGGCGCTTGCCGCCGAGAAGCTCAAGATTGAAACCAGCAAAGGCTGTTCCTTCGATATCACGCTGCGCTCGGACCTGGCGCCGAAGCATGTTGCCCAGATCACAAAGCTGGCCAAGGACGGTTTCTATGATGGCATCGTGTTCCATCGTGTCATCGACGGCTTCATGGCCCAGACCGGCGATCCGACCGGAACCGGCATGGGTGGCTCCAAGCTGCCGGACATCAAGGCGGAATTTACCCCTGAGCCCTTCAAGCGCGGCACCGTTGGCATGGCCCGTTCCAGCGACCCGGATTCTGGCAATAGCCAGTTCTTCGTCATGTTCGCGCCGGGTGACTTCCTGAATGGCCAATACACCGTTTGGGGGCAGGTGGACGAGACCGGGATGGCGTGCGTCGACCAGATTGCCCGCGGCGAACCGCCGGCGACCCCAGACAAGATGATCAAGGTTACGGTGGAGTAAGAAACATGGCTGAACTCGAAAACACCCTCTATCTCGATGTGGCGAACGCCAAGGGCGAACCCAAGGGTCGCGTCACCATCGAACTCCGTCCGGATCTGGCGCCGAACCACGTTGCCCGCATCAAGGAACTGGCCCGCGAAGGTGCCTATGATGGCGTGGTGTTCCACCGCGTGATCGAGGGCTTCATGGCCCAGGGTGGTGACGTGCAGTACGGCAACACCACCTCGTCTGGTTTCAGCCCTGGCAGCGCCGGCATGGGAGGCTCCAAGAAGCCGAATCTGAAGCAGGAATTCTCGAAGGAACCGCACGTGAGGGGCGTTTGCTCCATGGCCCGCTCGCAGAACCCGGATTCGGCCAACAGCCAGTTCTTCATCTGCTTCGATGACGCCTCCTTCCTTGACCGCCAGTACACGGTATGGGGCAAGGTTACGGATGGCATGGACATTGTTGACGGCATCAAGCGGGGCGAACCCGTGCGTGAGCCGGACAAGATTGCCAAGATGCAGGTTGCTGCAGACGCTGCATGACATGATACGGCTCTCCGCCGCCGCAGTTTTCGTCCTCACTGGCCTGGCGCTTCCGGCGCGAGCCACCGAGTGGATGGACTGCGGCGACGCGGAGAAGACGGTGAGCGCGCGCCTTCTGTTCCCTAGTTCCGCCGAAAGTCCGAAACATCCGCATGCGAGTCTCCGATTTCGATTTCGAGCTGCCGCCGGAGCGAATTGCCTTGCGCCCGGCTTCCCCACGCGATGCCTCGAAGCTGCTTGTCGTCCGACAGGATTCGCTCGATGATCGGATTTTCCGTGACTTGCCGGACCTTCTCAGGGCAGGCGATGTGCTCGTCTTCAACAACACGAGGGTGATCCCGGCTTCACTGAGCGGGCACCGCATTGGGCGGCTGGGGACCACCCCCAAGATCGAGGCGCTACTCCATTTGCGACTTGATGGTTCTCGCTGGAAGGCCTTTGTCAAACCAGCCAAGAAGCTGGAGGAAGGCGATCATGTGAGGTTTTCTCGTGAAGGAAATGCTCACGACATCAAAGAATTAACTGCAGTTATCGAGAAAAAAGGTGAGGCGGGTGAGGTTACGCTCGCCTTTGATCGAGAGGGGCCGTCCCTTGATGACGCCATCGCTTCGCTGGGCCAAATGCCTTTGCCGCACTACATCGCTGGTAAGCGGGACACCGACGAGCGCGACAGGGCGGATTATCAAACGGTCTACGCCGAACGTGACGGCGCGGTGGCTGCTCCGACGGCCGGACTTCACTTCACGCCATCTGTTATAAAACGCCTTCAAGACCTTGGAATTAGTCAGGAAACTGTAACACTCCACGTTGGCGCCGGTACCTTTCTGCCGGTGAAATCCGAGGACACGAG
>JBEARP010000131.1:0-29770 GCA_041163105.1 Pseudomonadota bacterium | reverse complement strand
TAGTAGCGCGCCGTGGTCAGCCTCAGGGCACCCTCGCCGCCAAGCGGGATGATGGTCTGCACCGAGCCCTTGCCGAAGCTGCGCGTGCCGATCAGCGTGGCGCGCTTGTGGTCCTGCAGCGCGCCTGCCACGATTTCGGACGCCGAGGCGGAGCCGCCGTTGATCAGCACCACGACGGGCTTGCCGCCGGCGAGGTCGCCCTTGGTGGCATTGAAGCGCTGCGTCTCGTCGGCGTGGCGGCCGCGGGTCGACACGATCTCGCCCTTGTCGAGGAAGGTGTCGGAGACCGAGATCGCCATGTCGAGCAGGCCGCCCGGATCATTGCGCAGGTCGATGATGTAGCCCTTCAGCTTGTCGCCGAGCGTGGTGCGGAAATGCTCCATCGCCTTCTCGAGGCCCTCCTGCGTCTGCTCCGTGAAGGAGGAGATGCGGATGTAGCCGATGTCGTTGTTCTCGATGTTGTACTTCACCGATTGCACGCGGATCTTGTCGCGCGTCAGCTTCTGGTCGAAGGGCTCCTTGCCCTCGCGCTGGATGGTCAGCACGATGTCGGTGCCGATCTTGCCGCGCATCTTGTCAACGGCGTCGTTGAGCGTGCTGCCCTGAACATCGGTGCCGTCGATCTTGATGATCAGGTCATTGGCCTGAATACCGGCGCGCTTGGCGGGAGTGTCGTCGATCGGGGCCACCACCTTGATCACGCCGTTTTCCATGGTCACTTCAATGCCCAGCCCGCCGAACTCGCCGCGGGTCTGAACGCTCATGTCCTGGAACTGCTTCTTGTTCATGTAGCTCGAATGCGGGTCGAGCGAGTTGAGCATGCCGTTGATGGCAGCCTCGATCATCTGCTGCTCGTTGGGCTCTTCCACATAGTCGGCCCGCACCCGGTCGAACACGTCGCCGAACAGGTTCAGTTGCTTGTAGGTATCGGCATTGGAGGCCGCACCGGCAGCGCCGAAGGCGTGCCAGAGCAGCGAGGCGGACACCGCACCCGCCAGCACCAGGCCGAAATTCTGCAACCGCGTATTCTTCTTCATCCACTCGCCTCTTTCAAACCGCCGATCCACCAGGGACCTGAGTCAATGGCATCCGTGCCATCCCGGAATTCGATATATAGCACTGGCCTTCCGTCTGGCACCACTTCACCGAAAAGTGTGACGGAAGCAGGGCCGGAACCCATTTCACCCACGGGTTCACCCGCACGCAGGAACTCTCCCACGCTTGCGGTGACCTTGTCCATGCCCGCCAGCAGCAACCGGTAGCCGCCTCCGGGGTTCAGGATGACCACGTCGCCATAGGACCGGAACGGCCCGGCGAATTCCACCTTGCCGTCGGCAGGCGTCGTCACCTGGGCACCCGCCCGGGTGGCGATCATCAGCCCCTGGCTGTCACGGCCCAGCCCGTCTGCCTCGCCGAAACGGCGCACGATCGCCCCCTGTGCCGGGAAGGGCAGCTTGCCCCGGGCGTCGGGAAAAGCCAGCTTCGGCTGGCGCAGCAGCGCCTCTTGGGCTTCGCGCTGGCGCTGCTCCTCGGCCTTGGCGGTGTCCTGCTTCTGGCGCTGGGCCTCCAGCGTGGACAACAACTGCTTCAGCGACTTGGCCTTTTCGGCCAGTTCGGCTGTGCGCTTGCGCTCCGCCTCGAGGTCGGCCGTGCCCTGGCTCACCAGGCTGCGTTTTTGCGCCACGAGGCCCTTCAGCGCGGCGCGTTCGTCGTTGAGGCGGGCAATGTCGCGGGCCACGTCGTCCTTGCGCGCCGTGATGGTGGCTTCAAGTTCCTTCAGCCGGTCGAGTTTGGCGGCCAGACCCTGTGCCTCTTTCTGGAGTTCGGGGGCAATGGTGCCGAGCAGCATGGCACCACGCAGCGCCGCCAGAATGTCGCCTGGTGATACCACCAGGGCAGGGGGCTGGTTCTGCTCGAGGCGCTGCAGCCCGGCGAGAAGCTCGGACAGCACATCCTGGTTCTCGCCCAGGGCGGTCAGGATCTCGGCCCGGTCCTGGCGCAAGCTTGCGAGCTCCGTCTCGCTCTTGGCGACCGCGGCTTCCTGCGACTGGATGGATTGGGCGATTGCCGCCAGCTTGGCGGCGATGGCATCCTGCGCCTGCACCGCGGCGGCGATCTCGCCCGCGATGCGCGCCTCATTGGCCTTGCCGCTCTCGATCTGCTGCTTCAGCGTGTCCAGCTGCTGCGCTTCCTGGGCGTGCAGCGGCCCGCCGGACATGCTGAGCACCAGCGCCACGAGGGCTGTCGAGACTGCGAGATGCCGCATGGGTCCTGATTGATAGAATGCGAGACGGGCTGCTTCCCACAGCATTGCGCGGAGGTCGATTTACAATCCGTTAATCATGACCGGTGGCGTGGATCGGCTGCAGTTTGCTTTTTCTGATTTGACTTCAATGCAACATGCGGGAACAAATGTGGCATGCCCGTTTCCGCGTCCTCTCCCGCGCAGCGTGTCGGTCCTCTTGCGCAATTGCCGACCGTGCTGGCTGAGCATGCTGTCACGCTTGACGAGATCCTCGACGGCCTTCCCGTCGCCGCCCAGGACCTGCGTCCCGAACTGTTCCTCCCCATCAGGGTCATCTCGGCCATCATGGACCGTGTTGCGGCGCATGAGGGGCTTTCCAAGATCGGGCTGCTCCTCGCCAAGGCCCAGAACTATGCGGTGCTGGGCCCCGTGGGCCAGCTGATGGCCAGTTGCGAAACGCTGGGCAGCGCGCTTGGCACCTATGTCGCCTTGCAGATGACCAATTCGACCGCGGCTGCCGCCTATCTGCACCCCGTTGGAGACGACTATGCCTTGGGCTTCGGCATCTATGCGCCGGAACTGCCGTCGAGCCACATCCATGATGTTGCGGCGGCCATGGCCTGCAACATCGTCCATGACCTGACGGGCAGCGCCGTGCGCCCGCAAGAGGTGCTGCTCAGCCGTCCTGTGCCGTCCGATCCGGAGGTCTACCACCGCTATTTCCGCTGCCCGGTGCGCTTCAACGACGGCCAGACGTGCCTGATCCTCAGCGCCCGCGACATGGCTTTCAGACTGCCCAGTGCCAATGCAAAACTGCGTGAAAATCTGCTCGCGGCGCTGCAGCGGCAACTCGCCCAGCAGCCGCAGGGCTTCGCGGCACGTGTGAAGCATGCACTCCGGCCACTTCTGCTTTCGGGCAGCGCCTCGCACCGCCAGGTTGCAAAGCACCTCAACACGCACCCCCGCACCATGGGCCGGCGCCTCGAGGCGGAAGGCTTCACCTTCGAGCAGTTGAAGGACGAGGTGCGCCTTGCCGTTGCGCGTGAATTGCTGGCCCGCACCGACATTGCCATTTCTGATGTCGCGGCGGCCCTGGGCTATGCCACGCCCAGCGCATTTGTTCGCGCCTTCCGGCGCTGGACGGGTGGTTCGCCCTCGGCATGGCGCAAGGAGCACCGCACGGAGGCCGTGTAGTCGCTCCCGACCGTCAAGCGGCCTGTCCACAAAAGGCAAACGCATCAATCCGCAAATGTCGTAATCTCCACCGCTGAGTTGAGAAATGGGGGAGCGACATGAATCCGCGTCTTTTCGCCTTGGCTGTCGCCGGGCTGGTGACTGTCATGTGCGCCGGTGCATCGGCACAGCAGATCAACGGCACGCCCGGCGCTCCGAACGCCACGATGACGATCAACGGCAAGCAATTGCCGGCTCCCGCGCCCGAGTTCGGCGGGGTCATCAAGGACAATGCGCTGCAGTCCACGCCATGGTGGGCGCCGCGCATCGTGCCGCCAAAGCAAGCGCCCAACGTTCTTCTCATCATGACGGATGACTCGGGCTATGGCGTGCCCTCCACCTTCGGCGGCGTCATACCCACCCCGGCACTCGACCGCGTGGCGTCCGATGGCCTGCGCTACACGCAAATGCATTCCACCGCGCTTTGCTCGCCCACCCGGGCTGCCCTCATCACCGGCCGCAACCACCATTCGGCTGGCTTCGGCGTGATTTCGGAGCAGTCGACGGGCTTCCCCGGCTACAACTCGATCATCGGCAAGAACATGGCCACCATCGGCCGCATCCTGAAGGACAATGGCTACGCCACCTCGTGGTTCGGCAAGAATCACAACGTGCCGGCCTTCCAGGCAAGCCAGGCCGGCCCCTTCGACCTGTGGCCCATCGGCATGGGCTTCGAGTATTTCTACGGCTTTGTCGGCGGCGATGCCAACCAGTGGCAACCCAACCTGTTCCGCAACACCACGCAGATCTATCCCTTCCAGGGCAAGCCCGGCTGGAACCTCACCACCGGCATGGCGGATGATGCCATCGACTACCTCAACCGGATGAACCAGATCCAGCCATCCAAGCCCTTCTTCCTCTACTATGTGCCGGGCGGCACCCATGCGCCGCACCACCCGACGCAGGAGTGGGTGGACAAGATCCAGGCCATGCACCTGTTCGACGACGGCTATGAAAAGCTCCGTGAGCGGATCTTCGCCAACCAGAAGAAGCTCGGCGTCATTCCGCAGGATGCGAAGATGTCGCCCTGGCCGTCGGACATCCTGAAGCCATGGGACCAGACGACGGATGACGAGAAGAAACTGTTCATCCGCCAGGTCGAGGTGTTCGCTGCCTATGCGGCCTACACCGACCATGAAATCGGCCGTGTGATCCAGGCGGTCGAGGACATGGGCAAGCTCGACAACACGCTCATCATCTACATCAACGGTGACAACGGCACGAGTGCGGAAGGCGGGCCACTGGGCACGCCCAACGAAGTGGCTTTCTTCAACGGCCTCAACATGCTGCCCGTCGACGTGCAGATGAAGTTCTACGACGTGTGGGGCACCGACAAGACCTACAATCACATGTCCGCCGCCTGGTCCTGGGCCTTCGACACGCCGTTCAGCTGGTTCAAGCAGATCGCCTCGCATCTGGGCGGCGTGCGCCAGGGCATGGCCGTTTCGTGGCCCGGACACATCACCGACGTGGGCGGCATCCGCCCGCAGTTCGCGCATGTGATCGACGTGGTGCCGACCATTCTCGAGGCCGCGGGCATCCCGGCTCCGCAAGTGGTGGACGGCATCCCGCAAGCGCCGATCGAGGGCACCAGCTTTGCATACACCTTCGACAAGGCCAACGCAGCTGTTCCGTCGCGCCACACGACACAGTATTTCGAAATGTTCGGCGACCATGCCATCTACCAGGATGGCTGGATCCTCAGCACCAAGGTGAAGCGCGCGCCGTGGGAGGCCTTCGGCCCCGCCAACCCCGACCCGCTCAACAATGTCGAGTGGGAGCTCTTTGACCTCAATACAGATTACTCGCAGGTGACGGATGTTGCCGCGCAGAATCCTGACAAGGTGGTGGCATTGAAGCAGGTCTTCTACGAGGAAGCCAAGAAGTACAACGTGCTGCCGCTCGATGCCTCGGTTGCCGCGCGCATCGTGGCGCCGCGTCCCAACATCACGGCGGGGCGCAGCGAGTTTGTCTATACCACGCCCATGGTTGGCCTGCCGCAGGGCGACTCGCCGCTTCTGCTCAACACTTCCTATACGGTCACGGCGGAGATCGAGGTGCCGGAAGGTGGGGCCGAGGGCATGATCCTCACCTCCGGCGGGCGCTTCGGCGGCTATGGCTTCTACATCCTGCAGGGCAAGCCCGTGTGGACGTGGAACATGGTGGATCTGCAGCGCATCAAGTGGCAGGGGCCCGATGTGCTGACGCCCGGCAAGCACACGCTGGTCTTCGACTTCAAGTATGACGGCTTGGGCGCTGGCACACTGGCCTTCAATGACTTCAGCGGTGTCGGCCGCTCGGGTACCGGCACGCTGTCGGTCGACGGCAAGGTAGTCGCCACCCAGACGATGGAGAAAACACTGCCCATGATCCTGCAGTGGGACGAGAGCTTCGACATCGGCTCGGACACGCTCACCGGCGTTGACGATGCCGACTACCAGACGCCGTTCCCGCTCACCGCCAGGCTCGACAAGCTGACGGTCAAGCTTGACCGGCCCGTCCTCAGCGACGCCGACAAGCAGAAACTCCAAGATGCGATGTTGAAGAAGGACTGAAGCGCATGGAAACCGGGGCAACCGTGGCGGACAGGCTGGTCGATCGCCTTGGTCTGATGGGCTTGTCGGTCGCAGCCGCTGCCGCGGCCCTCGCATCGGCCAGGCCCGCGCAGGCGGAAGAATCGAGGCCGATGCCGATGTTCGTGCAACTCGCCGATGGCGTGCAGGTGGACGAGGCCGCCAAGACGGTACGCCTGGTCAATGCATCGCCTCACACCCTGTATTTTGCCGACCGCCCTGACCGGATCGCCGGCCATGTCAGGATGGCAGCCTACCTCGAGGAGTGGACATCGAAGGCGGGAAAGGACAATTTCGCCGCCGATCCGCCCAATGCCGCATTGTCCGTCTATGAGGCCGGCCAGGAAAACAATACGCGTGCCATCATCGAGATCATGAATCCCCGGCTGGATGGCCGTGATCTTGTCTACAGCTACAAGCTCATCAGCGGAAAGCCGTCAGCCTCCGGCGGTGAGACCGCCTTGTTCATCGACTGGATCGGTGTGGGCGGTGGCGTCGGTGTGGGTTTCCATGGCGTTGGCGTTGGCGTGAGGGGGCCGGGCGTCTACTGACGGCCCACACGGGGTCGGCGGGTCCGTCATGGGTCCTGCCGGGCGGATCTCAAGCTTTTCGCCATATGCGGGCTCGACGAGCCCCTTCCGTGGCGGTAAGGACGAACACGTAATCCGGGCGGGCAATGGCTGCTTGCCCACAGACGGAGATTGAAGGAAATGATCACTCGCAGGACGCTCATGGCCGGCCTCGTTGCAGGCGTGGCCGCCATTGCCCTTACCGGCTGCCAGATCGACACCAGCACGCCGATGCGCGTGTCGGAAATCCTCTCGGTGGCCCAGTCCGGGGCACCGGTTCCGGTTGTCACCGCCCTGACAGGAACCTTCGTGACGGCGCCCTGGTGCCAGGATGAAGGCACCATGGCTGTCGAGAACATCTCCACCCAGAACGTGCCGCTCAAGCTCATGGGCTGTGCGCCCGGTGGCAACGGCGCGGTGGGCACCTTCCAGCTCGCCACCAACCTGATCCGCACCGATGGCGGGCAGAGCAATGACGTCATCCTCACCAACGTGCTCGAGGGCGATACGGCGCGCTTCGCGGTCTTCCCGCACGGCAAGCACGACGGCCTTCTCTCGGTGGGCCTGTTCCTGAACCTGCCGCAGTTGCAGGCGGCCCAGCAGAAGCTGATCGCCATGCCGGTGTTCAAGCGCGGCGGCTATGACGGCACGGTGAACTTCTCCTTCTCCATCGACATCCTGAACGACACAGACAAGCCGGCGAAGTTCTACCTCGCTGACGTCAGCGCCGGCGGCGACCTGCCCTCGGACGAGGCGATCATGACCATTCCGCCCGGTGGCCAGGACACGGTGACACTCGACGCCCAGACCCAGGCCAAGCTTGGCACGCAGGGTTGGGTGAACTTCATGTCGATGATGACGAAGTAACGATGCTCCGGGCCTCCGGCGATGCCGGGGGCCCTTACCTCACGCCCGGTGGTAAGGGTGCCCCGCAATGATGGTGACCGCGCGGTAGAGCTGTTCGAACAGCATCACCCGCACCAGACGGTGCGGCCATGTCATCGGGCCGAAGCTCATCATCAGGCCGGCATTTTCGCGAAGGTCTGGTGAGTGCCCATCGGGTCCGCCAATCAGGAAGGCCATGTCGGGCGTTCCACCATCGAGGTGGCGGCGCAGCAGTTCGGCGAAGGCGTCGCTCGGCAGCGCCTTGCCACGCTCGTCCAGCACCACCGTGAAGCATTTGACCGGCAGCGCGCCGGCAATGACCCGGCCCTCCTCCGCCATGCGGGCAACGGCGGACGAGGCCTGCGATTCATTGAATTCGGTGACGGCGATTTTCGCGATGCCGCATTTGCGGCCAAGTCCTTGCGCCCGCGTGAGATAGTCTTCGGCGAGGGATTTTTCGGGGCCGGGCTTCAGCCGCCCGGCCGCGATCACCGCTAGCCGCAAGGCGTCAGACTGCCCATTGGTCGTCTGGGGCGTGCGAGGACAGGAGCTTCTCGAGATTGTAGAAGCTCCGCACTTCCGGCCGGAAGATGTGGACGACCACATCGCCGGCGTCCACCAGCACCCAATCGCACTGTGGCATTCCCTCGATGCGGATGTCGCGGTAGCCCTTTTCCTTCAGCTTCTGCATCAGCTGATCGGCAATGGCGCCAACGTGCCGGTTGGATCGGCCGGAGGCCACCACCACGGCATCGGCCACGGCGCGCCTGTCATCCAGCGGAATGGAGATGATCTGCTCTGCCTTGGCATCGTCGAGTTGCGCGAGGATCAGTTCCAGCGCGCCCTGCGGCTTCACTGCGTCGGTCTTCTTGCCGCGCGGCTTGCGGGGCTTCTTGATCTTCGGGCTGTCGGCGAGCAGTTCTGCCGGAATGACGGGCTTGGGCTCGGCGGGTGCCTCCACAAGCACCGGGCTGCGCGGCGCTGCCCGGAACTTCGGCTTGCCTTCGGTACGGCCCCAGCCGCCCGGCTTCTGCCGGGTGGAGGGCTTGGCCTTTCCGGCAGTGGCCTTCCTCGCGGCAGGCTTAGCCTTGGCGGCCAATTTGCCCGATGCGACAGGCTTGGCACTGGCGGCAGTTTTTGCCTTGGCCACGGGCTTGGCCTTTGCAGGAGGCTTGGCCCTGGCCACAGGCTTAGCCCTGGCTGCAGGCTTGGCCTTGGCAGGAGGCTTGGCCCTTGGGGCTGCGGCCTTCTTGGTGGCGGGACGGCTGCTCTTGGCAGCAGATTTCTTGGCCGCGGGCTTTTTGGCCGCGGACTTCTTGGCGGGCGCTTTCAGTGGACTGGTCCTCGGTTCCGGTTACGTCTCTGCATGGATGCGAGCGACATGCCTTCAGGGTGGAACAACGATTCTGACGCTAAAGGGTTCGGAAGCCCCGTTCAAGGGGCTCCGTCAGACGGCTTGCGCCTTGGCGCGCCGCCTGATCGCCGTCGAACTCTCCGGCCTGAGCGGCATGGGGATAAAGCACCAGGCCGGTGGCGTCGCCGTCACCAGCTTCGGCGCCAGGTTGGTCGGGATCTGCGCCTCCGCGAAGCGCGTGGCCGCCGGACCGCCGAGCGCGCGGAGCGAGAAACCAGGACGCGCCAGCACGGCCAGCGGCAGCGTCTCCGGAATTTCCAGCCAGTCGTGCCAGCGATGCAGGTTTGCGAAGCTGTCCGCACCCATGATCCACACGAAGTGCGCACGCCCAAGCAGGGGCCTCAGTCCGCGCAGCGTTTCGGCCGTGGTGCGGGCGCCCATCTGCCGTTCAATGTCGGTGACGACGAAGCGCGGGTGCTTCGCCACCTGGCCGGTGTAGGCCAGCCGCGCGGCATATTCGCCGGTCTCTGAAGGGTCCTTCAGCGGGTTCTGCGGTGACACCAGCCACCACACCCAGTCAAGCTCCAGCCGCTTCAGCGCATAGACCGCCACCATGTAGTGGCCGTAATGCGCCGGGTTGAATGAGCCACCAAACAGCCCGATCCTCTGCCCATCGCCGAATGCGGGCGGCTTGAAGATCATGGGCGGGTCTGCCCCTTGCCCCGCACCTGGTACTTGAAGGTCGTCAGCTGTTCCACGCCAACCGGTCCCCGCGCATGCAGCTTGCCCGTGGCGATGCCGATTTCGGCGCCGAAGCCGAACTCGCCGCCATCGGCGAACTGCGTTGATGCATTGTGCAGCACGATGGCACTGTCGACTTCATTCAGGAAGCGCTCGGCGGTGGCCGAATCCTCGGTGATGATCGAGTCGGTATGCTGCGAACCATAGCGCGCGATATGTGCCATCGCCTCGTCGACGCCGTCGACCAGCTTCATCGAAACAATGGCGTCGAGATATTCGGTGGACCAGTCTTCCTCGGTCGCGGGCCTGACGCGCGGGTCGGCATGGCGTGCCGACGCGTCGCCGCGGATCTCGCAGCCGGCGTCGATCAGTGTCGCGATGATGGGTTTGAGGTTCCTCTCCGCGCCCGCCTTGTCGATCAGGATCGTTTCGGCCGAGCCGCACACACCGGTGCGCCGCATCTTGGCATTGAGGCACACGGCCTTCGCCATCTCGGTGTCGGCCGCCTTGTCGACATAGACATGGCAGATGCCTTCGAGGTGGCTGAACACGGGAATGCGCGCATCCTGCTGGACGCGCGCCACAAGGCTCTTGCCGCCGCGCGGCACGATCAGGTCCAGCGTGCCGCCCAGGCCTTCGAGCATCAGCCCCACGCAGTCACGGTCGGCATTGGGCACCATCTGTATCGCGGTGCGCGGCAGGCCTGCGCTGTCCAGCCCGCGCTGGAGGCAGGCGATGATGGCGCCCGAGGAATGGAAGGAGTCGGAGCCGCCGCGCAGGATCGCCGCATTGCCGGACTTGAGGCACAAGCCGCCCGCATCCGCCGTCACGTTGGGCCGCGATTCATAGATGATTCCGATGACGCCGATGGGCACCCGCACGCGGCTGAAGGCGAGGCCATTTGGTCTCGTCCATTGCGCCATCACCTGGCCCACGGGGTCGGGCAGGGCGGCGATCTCCTCAAGCCCCTTGGCCATGGCGTCCAGCCGCGCTTCGGTCAGCGTCAACCGGTCGACGAAGCTGGCCTTCATGTCCTTCGCCTTGGCATTTGCGAGGTCGCGGGCATTCTCGGACAATATGTCGTTGGCGGAGCGGCGGATCTTCGCCGCCATCGCAACCAGCGCCTCGTTCTTCTGGCTTGTCGGCGCCAGTGCCAGAACCTTGGCGGCCTCGCGCGCGGCGCGGCCCAGCGTCAGCATCAGTTCGCGGTTGGTCATCATCCCGGTCATGTGCGGTCTCCGCCCATCAGCACCATGTCGTCGCGGTGGATCAGCACGTCGCGCCCGCGGAAGCCCAGCACCTTCTCGATCTCGGAGGACTTGAGCCCCAGGATCTTCGCCGTGTCGACGGCATCATAGGTCACGAGGCCGCGCGCGATCTCGCGACCCTTCACGGTGATGATCGACACCGTGTCGCCGCGTGCGAAGCTGCCTTCGACCTTCTTGACGCCGGCCGGAAGCAGGCTCTTGCCCTTGGCGAGCGCTTCTGCCGCACCTTCGTCGACGACGAGGTGGCCGATCGGCTGCAGCGTGCCGGCGATCCAGCGCTTGCGCGATTGCAGGGCGGTGGAATTGGCCACGAACCACGTGCAGCGCGCGCCCGCGTGAATTCGCTTCAAGGGGTGCATCTCATGGCCCGAGGCGATCACCATGTTGCAGCCCGCGCCCAGCGCGATCTTGCCCGCTTCGATCTTGGTGATCATGCCCCCCGAGCCCACGCCCGAGATGGGCTTTCCTGCCATCGCCTCGATCTCCGCCGTGATCTCCTCGACCACGGGCAGGAATGTGGCGCCCTTCTGGTTGGGTGGTGCCGTGTAGAGCCCGTCGATGTCCGAGAGCAGCACCAGGCAGTCCGCACTCATCATCGAGGCGACGCGCGCCGCCAGCCGGTCATTGTCGCCGTAGCGGATCTCGCTGGTGGCCACCGTGTCGTTCTCGTTGATGACGGGAACCGCACCCTGCTCCAGCAGCGTCGAGAGTGTGGCGCGCGCGTTGAGGTAGCGGCGGCGCTCTTCCGTGTCGGTGAGTGTCACGAGAACCTGTGCGGCCACCATGTTCCGTGTACGGAGCGCCTCCGTCCAGGCCTGGGCCAGCGCAATCTGGCCCACGGCGGCGGCCGCCTGCTTCTGCTCGAGGCGCAGCGTGCCCTTGGGCAGGCCAAGCGTGCGGCGGCCTAGCGCAATGGCGCCCGACGAGACGATGATGATCTCGGCGCCCTTCACCCGCGCGTCGGCGAGGTCGTCGATGAGGGAGGAGAGCCACGACGCCTTGATCGTGCCGGTCTTGCCATCCACCAGCAGCGCGGATCCGATCTTGACGACGATGCGCCGCGCCTTTTCGAGGCGTGACGTCACGGCCGCCAGTCCTCCGTCGTCACCCCCGGCTCGTCATTGGCGCGATCGGCACGGCGCGAGGTGTCGATCACCTCGAGCAACTTCTTCATTGCTTCCGGCACGCCCCTGGTGGTGCCGCCAGACATGAGGATCGGCGTCTTGCGCACCCGGCGTTTGAAGTCCTTGAGCTTTGTTTCGATGTCATCTTCCTGCAGCAAGTCGGTCTTGTTGAAGGCAATGATTTCGGGCTTCTCGGCCAATTCCGGCGAATAGGCCTTCAGCTCCTTGCGGATCACCCGGTAGTCGGCAACAGGGTCGGCACTCGTCACGTCAATCAGGTGCAGCAGCACCGCGCAGCGCTCGACGTGGCCGAGGAATCGCGTGCCCAATCCATGGCCCTCGTGCGCGCCTTCGATCAGGCCCGGAATATCGGCCAGCACGAAGCTCTGCATGCCGACGCGCACCACACCCAGTTGCGGGTGCAAGGTGGTGAACGGATAATCCGCGATCTTGGGCTTCGCGGCCGACACGGCGGCGAGCAGGGTGGACTTGCCCGCATTGGGAAGGCCCAGCAGGCCGGCATCGGCGATCAGCTTCAGGCGCAGCCATATCCAGCGCTCCTCGCCCTCGAGGCCCGGGTTGGCGTGGCGCGGCGCGCGGTTGGTGGAGGACTTGAAATGGGCATTGCCGAAACCGCCATTGCCGCCCTTGGCAATGCGGAAGCGGTCGCCCAGCTTGGCGAGGTCGGCGACCATCGTCTCGTTGTCTTCCTCGAACACCTGCGTGCCCACCGGCACCTTCAGAATGATGTCGTCGGAGTTGGCACCCGCCCGCAGGCGGCCCATGCCATGGCCGCCGGTCGAGGCCTTGAAGTGCTGCTGGTAGCGGTAGTCGATCAGCGTGTTGAGGCCGTCCACGGCCTCGATCCAAACATCGCCGCCCTTGCCGCCGTCGCCGCCATCAGGGCCGCCCATCTCGATGAACTTTTCCCTACGGAAGGACACCGAACCAGCTCCGCCGTCACCGGAGCGCACATAAACCTTTGCCTGGTCGAGGAATTTCATGATGTCGCCTTGTACCGCGTGGGGAGGAAACCGCCTAGTCCCCTGTGGCGCATCCGCCACGGTTCCAGGTCGATGCTGCAATGCAATAATTTTGCCCCCTTGAGGACACATTTGGCAGTTTTACGGGAGCCCGCCCCAATATGGGTGGCAATCAGGGGAAGATGATCACAGCCAAGATGAAGATCATCCCGGCGTTGTTTGTGTATAACGAAAGGCAAGAAATGAAGAATAGACTGATCGCAGGGTTGCTGTCTGCCGCTGTACTGTCTGGCATCGTCGCTATACCTGCCGAGGCAGCCTGCAAGGGTGCCACTCATTGCTACGGCACTACCACGACAACCAGTATTTCCTTGAAGCCCAAGTCGGTCCGTACCCCGGCCCACAGCTCGGTCCGCCAGCGCAAGGCACCGGTGAAGGCGGCTTCGGTTCAACATCGCAAGCGCTCGGGCAAGCTGGCATCGGCCTCTTCGCGCAAGCGCGTGCACGTGGCCAGCAGCACGAAGCGGGTGAATGCCGTTCGCCGTTCGCCGACCCAGGTTGCCGCAGCGCCGAAGCCTGCCAACGCCTCGCAGGGGCAGGTGATCTCGCTGATCAAGGCCATGGCACCCTCGCAGGGTGTTCCCACCTGGTTCGCGCTGCGCATCGCCCATGTCGAATCCAACTACAACGCCCACATGCGTGGCAGTGCCGGCGAGTATGGCGTCTTCCAGATGAAATGCGCCACCGCCAAGGACATTGGATTCCGTGGCAGCTGCGGCGAACTTCTCGACGCGCGCACCAACATCCAGTGGGGCCTGCGCCACCTGGCGCTTGCTATCGGCAAGTCGGACGGCAACCTCCGCCTCGCGGCGTCCAAGCACAATGGCGGCCTCGGCCGCCGCACCATGGTCTCCAGCTACGTCGCCAAGGTGTTCTGAGGATTTGGAGGGGCGGAGGCTCATGGCTTCCGCTCCTTTGCCTCGGCCCAGCGCTGCCGCGTCAGTGTCATCCGCATGATGGGCACTTCCGCATTGCGGGCCCTTGAGAAGGCCACGTCCTCACCTGTTTCCTGAAAACCCAGTCCCAGCAGAATGCGCCGCGAGGCGGCATTGCCAAGTTGATAGCTCGCCACCAGCCGGCTCTGCCCCATCGCCGTGAAAGCATGATCGGTTACGGCGCGTGCGGCCTCCGTGCCAAAGCCCTGTCCCCACCGCTGCTCCGCCAGCCAATAGCCAAGTTCATGCTGCGTGATGCCGATGCCGCCGATCAACTCGCCTTCATGCGTGATGAACAGCGTCAACTCCTCCTGTGGGGCGCTTCGGCTTCGGGCGATATAGTCTTCTGCTTCTGTGCGCCCATAGGGGTAGGGAACCCGCCCCGTCCAGCGCGAGACGTTGAGGTTGCCAAGCCCGCGGACCAACGCCTCCGCATCCGCCTCGTGCGGCGAGCGGAGCGTCAGGCGGTCTGTCACGAGGGTCGTCATCACGATGTCCAAACGAAAAGCGGAGAGGTGGTTTGCCACCTCTCCGCTCTGAAACTTGCAAGCGTGCCGGATCGGTGGATCCGGCGGCTTGATATGTCGTGAGCCCGCCGGTTACTCAGCCGCGACGGCTGGGAGCACGGACACAGTCTGCTTGTCGCCCTTGGTGCGGCGGAAGCTGACGACGCCGTTCACGACCGCGAAGATCGTGTGGTCGCGGCCAATGCCCACGCCGGTGCCCGGGTGAACCTTGGTGCCGCGCTGGCGGATGATGATGTTGCCGGCGATGACGGCTTCGCCGCCGAACGCCTTGACGCCGAGACGGCGGCCCGCCGTATCGCGCCCGTTGCGGGATGAACCGCCTGCCTTTTTATGAGCCATGGTGTGTTCTCCTGGTTCCTGTCAGCGCTTAGCCGAGAATTTCGCGGATGGTCACCGAGGTCAGGTCCTGACGGTGGCCGTTGCGCCGGCGGTAGTGCTTGCGGCGGCGCTTCTTGAAGATGATGACGTGGGGGCCACGGTCCTGGGAGGCGATCTCGCCCACCACGGTGGCGCCGGCCACATGCGGTGCGCCGATGTTGATGGCATCGCCATTGGCGATCATCAGCACTTCCGCGAACTTCACCTCGTCGCCCGGGTTGCCCTCGAGCTTCTCGATCTGGATCTTGTCACCGGCTGCAACGCGATACTGCTTGCCGCCAGTCTTGATGACTGCGTACATTTCTGTCGTCCTTTTTGTCCCGCGCCCTTTGGCGGCACCGGAGAACCCGTGGTCCGGTGCGCTTCAAGTGTCTGAAAGATCAGACGAAATTGGGTTGCCGGAGGCAGCGCAATACATGCGGGAAGGGTGAACCCTGCCGCGCAGTTGGCGGGAATTAGGCGAAAGCGCAGGCAGAGTCAAGAAGTTGGCGGGCGCCTGAGGGAGGGCCGTTATCAAAATTGAAATAAATTCATGTTCTGGTTGTGCATGCCCGTTAACCTGCCTTTCCGCCTGTCACTTGCCTGGCTCGCCGTTGTGCTGGCTGCCATCGCATCTCCCGCAACCACCCGCGCGCTGGCAAGCGACGGCGGTGATGTTGCCACGCCCCGGACGGCCGATCAGGGTGTTGCTGCCATCCCCGCCACGGGGCCGATGGTCGTCGTCCGCATGCGCGCCAAGGACAGGTGCGGCCCCCGGTGTCCCGAATGGATCATGGCGGAGGGCACCATCACCCCGGACACGCCGGGGCGCTTCCGCCAGCTGCTGCGCCAGATCGGCAGTGAAAAACTGCCGGTCGTGCTCGACTCATCGGGCGGGGATCTCGATGCGGCACTGGAGATTGGCCGCATCATCCGGTCCAATGGTCTCACGACCATAATTGGCCGCAGCGAAGTGCAGGGCTGCGCCCCGCGTGACCCGGTCTGCAACGAGGGCCGACGGCTGGGCCTTGCCTATGCAGGATTTGTTTCCATTCCGGGGACGTGCAGCGGTGCCTGCCTGCTGGTGCTTGCAGCTGGCGTGCAGCGCATCGGCTACTGGATCGCCGAGGCACATTTTCCGGCCCTTGATTCCTTCAGCACACGGAAGGCCGGCGCAGATGCGGCGAAGCTGGTCGGCACCTATCTCGCCGACATGGGCGTTTCACCGGGGCTCATCCCGCGTCTCCGTCGCAGCAGCCTGGCGCTGAGCCGGGCCGAAATGCTGCATTTCGGATTGAGCACGGGGCGGCAGCGGGTGGAGGACTTCATTGGCTCGAGCATCTGCCGGCGCGAGGTCCCCGCCGCCAACTGCGTGGCTCCTGCCGTCGCCCTGCCGTCCGCTCGCGTATCGACTAGGCCTGCGAGCAGAAAGCCGGCAGCACCGCGGTCGACCCGCGTCATCATCTGGGGCGGGATCGAAGAGATGTAAGGGCCTCAGGCGGCCTTCTCGTCCACCTGCTTCTCGATCAACGTCACGAGATCCGCCATGATGCGGTTCATGTCGAAATCCTTGGGCGTATAGACGGCAGCAACACCCAGCTGCTTCAGCACGTTGACGTCGTCCTGCGGGATGATGCCGCCGGCCACCACCGGCACCGAAAGGCCGGCCGCGCGCAGGCGTTGCATCACCTCGCGGATCAACGGCACATGGGAACCTGACAGGATGGAGAGTCCGAGGATGTGAACTTGCCGCTCCTGCACCGTCTTCACCAGTTGCTCCGGTGTCACGCGGATGCCGTCGTAGATGACCTCGAGGCCGGTATCCGCGGCACGCACGGCAATCTGCTCGGCACCGTTCGAGTGCCCGTCCAGGCCGGGCTTGCCGACGAGGAAGCGGGGGGTTTCCCCCATGCGCTCGGCCAGGCGCTTCACGCGGGTGCGAAGGTCCCCGAGCTGTTCGCCGCCGTCAGCACGCATGGTGAGTGCAACACCGGTGGGCGCGCGGTACTCACCGAAGATCTCGCGCAGCGTTGCGCCCCACTCGCCCGTCGTCACGCCTGCCTTGGCGCATGCGATGGAGGGCTCCATGATGTTGCGGCCGTCCTTCGCAGCACTCGCCAGTTCGGCGAGCGCTGCCGTTACCGCCTTCGCGTCACGGGCGGCGCGCCACGCCTTCAGCTGTTCGATCTGCGCAAACTCCACATCATCCTTCACCGTCATGATGGCATCGCTGCCGGCCGAGAGTGGTGAAGGCTCTGTGGTGGTGAAGGCATTGACGCCGACGATCTTGGTCTCACCGGACTCGATGGCATGCAGACGCGCGGTATTGCTGGTGACGAGCTGGCGCTTCATGTAGGCGATCACCTCTTCCGAGGTGCCGCCGCCCAGGCTTTGCACGTGGGCCAGTTCGGCGCGCGCCTCGGCCTTCAGGGCTTCGACCTTGCGTGTGATCTCGGTCGAGCCCTCGAAGATGTCGCCATATTCGAGCAGGTCCGTTTCATAGGCCACCACCTGCTGCATGCGCAGCGACCACTGCTGGTCCCAGGGCCGCGGGAGCCCCAGCGCCTCGTTCCAGGCTGGCAATTGCACGGCACGCGCGCGTGCGTTCTTCGACAGCACCACGGCCAGCATCTCGATGAGGATGCGGTAGACGTTGTTCTCCGGCTGCTGCTCGGTGAGACCCAGCGAATTCACCTGCACGCCATAGCGGAAGCGGCGGTGCTTCTCGTCCGTGATGCCATAGCGGTCGCGGCCGATCTCGTCCCACAATTCGGTGAAGGCGCGCATCTTGCAGAGCTCGGTGACGAAGCGGATGCCGGCATTCACGAAGAACGAGATGCGCGCGAAGACCTCGGGAAAATCCTTCTCTTCAACGTCCCCGCTCGCCTTCACGCTGTCAAGCACCGCAATCGCGGTGGCAAGCGCGTAGGAGAGTTCCTGCACCGGCGTCGCGCCCGCTTCCTGCAGGTGGTAGGAGCAGACGTTCATCGGGTTCCACTTTGGCAGTTCCTTCGTGGAGAAGGCGATGGTGTCGGTGATCAGCCGCATCGAAGGGGCGGGCGGGAACACATAGGTGCCGCGCGAGAGATATTCCTTGATGATGTCGTTCTGCGTGGTGCCCGAAAGGCTGGCCCGCGCAGCGCCCTGCTCCTCGGCCACCGCGACGTAGAGCGCCAGCAGCCATGCCGCCGTGGCGTTGATGGTCATCGAGGTGTTCATGGTGGCAAGCGGGATCTGGTCGAACAGGGTGCGCATGTCGCCGATGTGCGACACGGGCACCCCGACCTTGCCCACCTCCCCGCGTGAGAGCACGTGGTCGGAATCGTAGCCCGTCTGGGTCGGCAGGTCGAAGGCCACGGACAGGCCCGTCTGGCCCTTGGACAGGTTGGTCCGGAACAGCGTGTTGGATTGAGCCGCCGTGGAGTGGCCGGCATAGGTGCGGAAGAGCCAGGGTTTGTCGCGCATGGTCATGATTGAACCATGCTGGCATGGCCCATATTGCACCGCAACCTCGACCTTTGGGCAGGCCGATCACTCCGTCCGGTGGCGGGGGAACAGCAGCAGCAGCAGGATCGAGGCGACCAGCATCCCCGCGAAGGAAACCAGCAGCGTGCGTTCAACCAGGTAACCCAGCGGCATTGTCATGCCGCGTGTCAGGAAATCCGCCGCCATCGCCCCGAAGAACAGCAGCAACCCGTTCAGCGCAAAACCCAACACGCCCCTGATCCGTGTGAACCGGGTCAGCACGAAGGCCCCCGCCATCACGCATACCACCATAACGATGAACTCGGGCGTGACTTTAAATCCGTCAATCTGGCGCAGCAGGTTCATGCTGTGCCACCGAGGACCGCATTCGTGCGTGGTTTTTTGACTAAATCGTCAGTCATTGCAACCTCCAATTCATAACCTTCGCGACCGTTTGTCAAGCCCGGCGAGCATGGCTGCGGCACCCCCTCCTTTTGTTGCGGTGCGAGATGGTCTAGCCTGGGATAATCTATTCCCCACTTTTTCAGGGAGACGACGACATGAGTTCCGCCGCCGCCAAATCTGCCCCCGCCCCGGCCAATGGAAATGCCCCGGTGAAGGACCTCTATGAGGTTGGTGAAATCCCGCCTTTGGGCCATGTGCC
The DNA here is from genome assembly GCA_041163105.1 of Pseudomonadota bacterium. GTDB lineage: Bacteria > Pseudomonadota > Alphaproteobacteria > Rhizobiales > Aestuariivirgaceae > Aestuariivirga. Next base: position 10,787 of record JBEARP010000131.1, on the reverse strand, counting down.
GGCCAATATGTATGCCTGGTGCATCCGGCATGAGCGCCATGGCGCGCCTGACAGCGCCATGCAGATCGAGGTCGTCCCCACCTGGTCAATCGGCGAAGACGAGTGCCTCGTCCTGGTGATGGCCGCAGGTGTCAATTACAACGGCGTCTGGGCGGCGCTCGGCAAACCCATTTCCCCCATCGATGGCCACAAGAACCCCTTCCATATCGCGGGCTCGGATGCCTCCGGCATCGTCTACGCCGTGGGCGCCAAGGTGAAGCGCTGGAAGGTGGGCGACGAGGTGGTCATCCACTGCAACCAGGATGACGGCGACGACGAGGAGTGCAACGGCGGCGACCCGATGTTCTCCAACTCGCAGCGCATCTGGGGCTATGAGACGCCGGACGGCTCCTTCGCGCAGTTCACCCGCGTCCAGGCACGTCAGCTGCTGCCCAAGCCCCAGCACCTGAGCTGGGAAGAAGCCTCCTGCTACACACTCACGCTGGCCACCGCCTATCGCATGCTGTTCGGTCACCGCCCGCACGTTCTGAGTGCCGGGCAGAACGTGCTGGTCTGGGGTGCGAGCGGGGGCCTCGGCTCCATGGCGATCCAGCTCGCTGCCACCACGGGTGCGAATGCCATCGGCATCATCTCGGAGGACGACAAGGCCGACTTCGTCATGCAGCTCGGCGCCAAGGGCGTCATCAACCGCAAGAAGTTCAATTGCTGGGGCCAGATGCCCGCCGTGGGCACGCCTGAATACAATGACTGGCTCAAGGGTGCGCGCGAGTTCGGCAAGGCCATCTGGCACTTCACCGGCAAGGGCAACAACGTCGACATGGTGGTGGAGCATCCCGGCGAGGCGACCTTCCCCGTCTCGGTGCTGATGACCAAGCGCGGCGGCATGATCGTCATCTGTGCGGGCACCACGGGCTTCAACCTCACCATGGATGCGCGTTATCTCTGGATGCACCAGAAGCGCGTGCAGGGCTCGCACTTTGCCAACCTCATGCAGGCCTCCGCCGCCAACAAGCTGGTCATGGCGCGCCGCATCGATCCGTGCATGTCGGAGGTCTATTCCTGGGCGGACATTCCCAAGGCGCACATGAAGATGTGGAAGAACGAGCACCGCCCCGGCAACATGGCGGTTCTGGTTTCCGCTCCGACGACGGGCCTCAAGACCATGGACGATGCGATCGAGGCGTCCGGCAAGTGAAAGCCTTCGTCTCCCGCTCCTTCAGCGGGAGACGACGAAGGGCCGGCATTCGGTCTCCTAAACCTCCGTATCCGCGGTCTTGAACCGCTGCATGCGCATGATGCGGCGCACCTCCAGCACGCGGTTCACCTCGCCCCCGAGAATGAGCACGAGTGCGGCGAGGTAAACGAAGAACATCGCCGCGAAAACGCCTGACAGCGAGGCATAGGTCGAGGCAAAGGTGTTGAAGTTGACGAGATAGATCGAGAAGGCTGAGGACATCAGCACCCAGGCCACGACCGTGATCACCACCCCCGGAAGCAACTCCAGAACGCCCAGCGTTTTCGCCGGCAGCACGCGGTGGCAGAACAGGACTCCCGCGGTGAGCAGCGTAATGCCGATCGGGTAACGCAGCTGCTCGATGGTCACGAAATGGCCCTTGAGGGCTGGCGCATAGTTCTCCGCCAGCTGGATCATCACCGGCGCGAACACGATGAGCAGCGCGAACACCAGCAGGAACACCGCCGAGCCGATGACGAACAGCACGTTCTGGAAATACAGCCACCACATGCTCCGCGTCTCGCGGATGTCATAGGCGCGATTGAGCCCCACGCGCACGCTGTCAACGCCGCCCATGGCGCTCCAGATGGTGATCAACGCCGAGATCGACAGCAACCCGCTGCGTGGCACCGTCAGGATCGAGCGGATCTCCGGCACCAGTGGCTCCACCAGTCTGGCGGGCACGACACTCAAGAGGAAGTTGACGACTCCCTCGGCCAGATTGTCGTTGCCGAAGAATCCGGCCAGAGCTGTCAGGAAGATCAGGAACGGAAAGACCGAGAACACCGTGCGGAAAGCGATGTTGCCGGCCAGCGGAATCGCCTCGTCGGCGAACAGCCGGTAGAAGCTCTCGCGCGCCAGCGCGGCGATGGTCGGTCCTGCGTCCTTTGGCTTGGCCGTCATGGCCGCTCAATAGCGCAAGAGGCCAGGTCAGGCCACCGTCTTCACGGCTTCCTTCTCCACGGCCGCCCGCAATCCCGGCTCCAGCTTGAGGCGCGAGGCGAGCATGGCGAGGTAGGCCTGCTCTGCCGGGTCGTCAGGGTCGATGGCGAGGAAGGATGCGGCATAGATCTCGACCGCCAGTTCCGGCGTCACCGCCGCCCTGACCACCGCGTCGATGTCGAGGGGCTTGCGCAGCTCGTCGATGATGAAGGCCTTCTCCTCGGTGTCGAGGTCGAGTTCGTCGAGTTTGCCGAAAATGCGCCGGTGTTCTTCCGCATCGATGTGGCCGTCGGCCTTCGCCGCGGCGATCATGGCGCGCAGGATGGCGAGGCTCATCTCATCGCGCTCCTCGCTGCGGGCCGGCAGGAAGGCGGTGCCCTCGGGCCTCGGCGTGATGTCCTTCATCGGCTGCGGTGGTTCCGCGGCCGGCGCCTGCTGCGAGGCGCGCCAGCTCTCATAGGCCTTGTAGGCAAGCCCGGCGAGGGCGGCTGTGCCACCCAGCTTCACCGCGCCCTTGGCCAGCTTTTTCGATGTCTTGCCGCCCATCAGGATGCCGGCAAGGCCGCCGGCCACGCCGCCTGCGGCAAGCCCTTTCATGAAGTCGGGTGATGTGATGCCGCCCGACTTGCCGTCCCGGGCCGGGGTGCCGCCCCGGCTGCCGCCGAGGAATTGTTCCAGAAGTTTCTGCGGATCGAACATGTCTGCTCCCTGAAATACCGTCTCGCCTTGCCGCGGAAATCGGGGCAAATGGCGGCATGACGCATGCAACGCCAGCCACCCGCGCCCTGATCGCCGCGGCTCCTGTCCTGTTCGTCCTCATGTGGGCAACGGGTTTCGTGGTTGCAAGGCTTTCTGCGCCCCATGCCGACCCGCTCACCTTCCTGTCGATCCGCTTTCCCATCGCCGGCCTGTGTTTCGTGGCCATTGCCGTGGCGCTGCGCGCGCCGTGGCCCGGCTCGCGCCAGGCCTTCCACGCCACCGTGGCGGGCGCCTTCCTGCATGGGGGCTATCTGGGGCCGGTCTATTGGGCGGTGGCGCACGGCATGCCGGCGGGTGTCTCGGCACTCATCGTCGGGCTGCAACCGCTGATGACGGCGATCCTCGCCGCCTGGATGGTGAAGGAGAAGATCGCACTCCGCCATTGGGCAGGCCTGGCGGTGGGCATCCTCGGCGTGGCGCTGGTCGTCTCGCCCAAGCTGCAATCGGGTTTTTCCGGTGGCATCACGCCGGTGACCACCGCCGTCAACATCTTCGGCGCGCTGTCGATTTCGTTCGGCACCGTCTACCAGAAGCGCTTTGCGACGGCACTCAACCTGGCCAGTGGCGGCGCCTGGCAATATGTGGGCGCAACGCTTGCCGTTGCCATTCCGGCGTTGCTGATGGAGGAGTTGCGCTTCGACGGCTCGTTCGATGCGTGGTTCGCGCTGGGCTGGTCGGTCGTCGTGCTGTCGCTGGGTGCCATCACCCTGCTGATGCTGCTGATCCGGCTGGGCGATGTGGGCCGGGTCGCCAGCCTCATCTTCCTCGTGCCCGGCGTCTCGGCGCTGATGGCTTACGGACTGTTCGGAGAAACGCTCACGCCGGTGCAGATCCTCGGCATGGCCGTCTGCGCCGGCGCCGTCATCATCGTCACGCGGAAATGGGTGCGCCAGCCCTGAGGCGGTCAATGGTTTCGCGGGCGCGCCGGCGGTGCTCCATGGTCACATGGGTGCGTGCCACATTGAAGGCCGTCAGCAGAACCGCCATGTCGTCGGTGAAGCCGAGACCCAGCACGAAATCCGGAAGTGCGTCGATCGGCAGGATGAAATAGGCGAGGGCCCCGATCAGGATGCCCTTGGCCTTGAGCGGCGTCGCCCGGTCGAAGGCGGCGTAATAGGCCGCCACCAGTTCATCCGCCATCGGCACCCGCGCCAGCACGCGCGCCAGTTTCGGGAAGAACTTCTCCCGCACCGTGAATTCGTCAGCCGTCACAGCCATCGCAATCCCTCCGCCAAACGGCCAGATAGATGGGGACGCCAAATTGTGAATTCAAGCTCTACTGGCGGGTGAAATAGAAGGCCGCCATCAGCACCACGATGGCGATGGCCTGCAGCCCGACGCGCCAGCGCATCAGCTTCTGCGAGGTGTTCGATGATCCGCCACGGAACATGTTGACAAGTCCCATGAGCAGCACGACCGCCACGGCCGCCGCTGCAATGTAGCTCAGATACTGGAAGAACAAATTTCGCTCCGAAGTCCGAAAGTCCGGGCCAACCCATGGGCCGGGCGAGGGGGTCGCGTCAAGGCGGCATTGCGCCGGGCGGCCATTACTGGTCCGAGGCCTTGTCGAGCACGTAGTCCAGCATCCGTTGCGGCAGGATGCGGCGGGCAATCGCCATGTAGTGCGTGGGCCGCGTCACGTAGTAGCGCGCATGCGGGCGGGGCGACTCTACGGCGTGCACGAGCTTGTCCAGCACCGCCTCCGGCCCCAGCTTGTAGCGCGCCGAGCCGCCGCGCCCCAGCCTGGCGCGTTGCTTGGCATAGGCGTCCTTGTAGTGCGAAGACGTCTCGTCGATGTTCCTCTCGAAATTCTTCAGCGATGTCTCGACAAACTTGCTGGTGATCGGGCCGGGCTCGATCAGGGAGACGAAAATGCCGCTGCCGCGCAGTTCGAGGCGCATGGTGTCAGACAGCGCTTCGATGGCAAATTTCGAGGCATTATAAGCGCCGCGCCACTTCAGCGCCACGAGGCCCAGAACCGAGGAACATTGCACGATGCGCCCTGAACCGTTCGCCCGCATCAATGGCAGGCATTCGCGCGTCAACTGGTGCCAGCCGAAGACATTGCAGGCAAACTGCTGTTCCAGCACCTCGCGCCTCAAGTCCTCCACGGCACCCGGCTGGCCGAACGCCCCGTTATTGAACAGCGCATCGAGCCTGCCGCCCGCGCGCTTCGCAACTTCAGCGGCGCATGCGGTCACAGAAGACGAGTCGGCGTAGTCGAGATGGATCGCCTCGACGCCCTCTGCTTCAAGCCGCGCGAGATCTTCGGGCTGTCGCGCCGTGGCAAACACCCGCCAGCCCCGCTCCTTCATGCCCAGCGCACAGGTCCAGCCGATGCCGGTTGAACAGCCGGTAATGAGGATGGAGCGGGTCAATTCCCGCCTTCGAGCAGGCGTCTTGCAATCACCTGCGCCTGGATCTCGGCGGCGCCCTCGAAGATGTTGAGGATGCGCGCATCGCACAGCACGCGGCTGATCTGGTATTCGAGCGCGAAGCCGTTGCCGCCGTGGATCTGCAGGGCATTGTCGGCGGCGGCCCAGGCAACTCGCGCGCCCAGCAGCTTCGCCATGCCGGCCTCGAGGTCGCAGCGCCGGCCCGCATCCTTTTCGCGCGCCGCAAAGAGTGTGAGCTGGCGTGCCGCCATGGTCTCGGCGGCCATCAGCGCCAGCTTGTCGGCGATGCGCGGGAAGGCCAGGATCGGCTGGCCGAACTGCGAGCGCTCCTTGGCATATTTCAGGCCGATGTCGAGCGCGCTCTGGGCCACGCCCACTGCGCGCGCCGCGGTCTGGATGCGCGCACCCTCGAAGGTCTGCATCAGCTGCTTGAAGCCCTGGCCCTCGATGCCGCCCAGCAGGCTCTCCGCCTTCACCTCGAAGTCCTCGAAGCGGATCTCGTATTCCTTCATGCCGCGGTAGCCGAGCACTTCGATCTCGCCGCCCGTCATGCCCTTCGCCGGGAAGGGGTTCTCGTCGCTGCCGCGCGGCTTTTCCGCCAGGAACATGGAAAGGCCCCGATAGCCGGTTTCGTCAGGGTTGGTGCGGGCCAGCAGCGTCATCACGTCGGCGCGCACCGGGTGGGTGATCCAGGTCTTGTTGCCGGTCACCTTGTAGACGTCGCCATCGCGCACCGCGCGGGTGCGAAGGCTGCCGAGGTCGGAGCCCGTGTTGGGTTCGGTGAACACGGCCGTCGGCAGGATCTCGCCACTGGCGATGCGCGGCAGCCACTTCTCCTTCTGCTCCTTGGTGCCGCCGCACAGGATCAGCTCGCAGGCGATCTCGGCGCGGGTGCCAATCGAGCCGACCGCGATCCAGCCGCGCGACAGCTCTTCCGAGACCACGCACATCGATTCCTTCGACAGCCCGAGGCCGCCATATTCCTCCGGCAGCGTCAGCGCGAAGACGCCGAGCTCGGCCAGCTCCTGCACGATCTCCATCGGCACATAGGCATTGTCGAGGTGCCACTGGTGGGCATGGGGCGCCACCTTCGTCTCGACGAAGCGGCGCATCGTCTCGCGCATTTCGCCAAGCGTCTCGTCCAGGCCGCAGGAGCCGAAATTGCCCTCGGCGAAGAGTTCCACCAGGCGACGGCGTGCCGCCGCCGTGTTGCCGCGCTCGGCCAGCACCAGGTCATGGAGCCCCGCCGTCTCGCTGCGGGTCAGCCCCAGCTCCGGGAGCCTCAGGAACTCCCCCTGGTTCATCGGAATGCCGCCCGCCACGTGGTTCAGATATTCTCCGGCCGCGATCTGGACGGTCAGCTGCTCGGTCTCGCCGAGCTTGCCTTCCGCCTCGAGGCGGCCCGCGAAATGGCTCAGCTCGCGCAGCGTCGCGGCATAGGTGGCGAGCCATGCAAGGCCATGAGCGGCATGCTGTTCCTCGTCCAGAAGGCGTGAATTGATCTTGCCGCCCGGCATGACGCGCGCCGCCACCTTGGCCTTCGCCTTGGCCAGCAGGGTCTCCACGGCGGTCGCGGCCTGGTCCAGGTGGCTCACCAGATGGGCCACGCAAACCGTTGACATTGCTTCGCTTTCCACTGCCGCCATGATCGAAATCCCTCACAAATGATGCAAAACGCTAGCCCAATGCCTATTGCGCTGCAATAATCCATCCGGCCAGACTGTCAGAACGTCGGCATCCGCCAAAATTGAGCCGGAATCCTCGACCATTGGATTTCCCTCACGGCCCAGATTAAGGTTTCCGCATGAATCAGATACGGCGCATGGGTGTTCTCGGGATCACCCTTCTCACCCTCACCTCTGGCCTGGCCCAGGCGGAGAATGAACCCAAGCAGATCGGTGCCTTCGAGGACTGGGTCGCCTATGCCTATGACTCGGCGGAATCGCGGGTCTGCTACGTCTCGTCCAGCCCGAAGTCGACCGAGCCCAAGGGCGTGAAGCGTGATCCCGCCTTCTTCCTTGTCACCAACATGCCGGGTCGCAAGCCGCCGGTGAAAGGCGAGGTTTCCACCATCATCGGCTACCCCTTCAAGGAAGGCGAATCCGTCAAGCTGACGATCGACGACAACAACTTCGAAATGTTCTCCAAGGGCGACACCGCCTGGGTGGACACCGGCACTGACAAAAAGATCGTTGCCGCCATGAAGGCGGGCAAGTCGCTGAAGGTGAAAGGCACCTCCTGGCGTGGCAAGACCACCGAGGACACCTATTCCCTCCAGGGCATTTCGGCCGCCCTTGCCGCCATCGACAAGGCCTGCAAGTAACATGGGCCGGGCTACCCGGCTGTGGCTCGTCCTGCTCGCGGTGCTGCTCGGCACGGCGGAGGCGCGTGCTGCCTGCCGGAAGGAAAGCTATGAAGGCAATGGCTATACGGTCTGCCGCTTCGACCTGAGGCAGGACCATCTCCAACTGTTCAGCCTCGACGGGCAGGGCGAGCCCTTCGGGTCCTTCGCGGCCCTCTCCATGGACCTGCAGGACAGGGGCCAGAGCCTCCTCTTCGGCATGAACGCCGGCATGTATGGCGAGGACCTGAAGCCGATCGGCCTCTATGTCGAGAATGGTCGCACGCTGCGCAAGCTCAACCGCCGCAATGGCCCCGGCAACTTCCACCTGAAGCCCAATGGCGTCTTCTTCATCGATGGGGCCAAGGGCGGGGTGATGGAGACAGAGGCCTTTGCGGCCTCCGGCATCCGCCCGCAATTCGCCAGCCAGTCCGGCCCCATGCTGGTGGTGGATGGCAGGATCCACCCGAAGTTCTCGGAAGCCGGCACCTCGCTGCAGCGCCGCAACGGGGTGGGCGCGCCGGACGCTCACACGCTGGTCTTCGCCATCAGCGATGGCTGGGTGAATTTCCATTCCTTCGCCCGCCTGTTCCGCGACCATCTGAAGTCGCCCAATGCGCTGTTTCTCGATGGTTCGATCTCCAGCCTCTATGCTCCGGACGTGGCCCGCAGCGATGGTTTCGCGCCGCTCGGTCCCATCGTGGCGCTGGTAAAAGGGCCCTGAAGCCCCTATTTCGGGGCCTCTCTCGCATTTCCGCTCCAATTCATGCTATGGGCCCGGTCCATGACCACGCTGCTTTCATCCGTCGAGGCGCCACCGCGCTACATCCCGAACGACCCGCGTCCCACGCTCCTCGGGCTTACCCGCGAAGGGCTGGCTGAAGCCATGGGCCGTGCCGGCGTGCCGGAGAAGCAGCGCCGCATGCGCGCCGGCCAGGTCTGGCACTGGCTCTACCACCGCGGCGTCACCTCTTTTGCCGAGATGACCAACATCGCCAAGGACCTGCGCCAGCGGCTGGAAGATGAATTCGTCATTGGCCGGCCGGAGATCGTCACCGAGCAGACCTCGAATGACGGCACGAAGAAATGGCTGCTGCGTCTCGCTCCCGACGAGCGGGGTGCGCGCCACGAGGTGGAGATGGTCTATATCCCCGAGGAAGACCGCGGCACGCTGTGCATCTCCTCCCAGGTCGGCTGCACGCTCACCTGCACCTTCTGCCACACCGGCACGCAGAAGCTCGTCCGCAACCTCACCGCGGGCGAAATCGTGGCGCAGGTGATGACGGCGCGTGACCGTGTGAAGGACTGGCCGCAGGACATCGAGGCCAATCCCACGCCGCCGCTTGGCGGCCGCTACATCACCAACGTCGTGCTCATGGGCATGGGCGAGCCGCTCTACAACTTCGACAACGTGAAGGATGCGATGGACATCGTCTCCGATGGCGAAGGCATCTCGCTGTCGAAGCGCCGGATCACGCTGTCCACCTCCGGCGTCGTTCCGGAAATCCAGCGCGCAGGCGATGAGATCGGCACCATGCTGGCCATCTCGCTGCACGGCACGACCGACGAGATCCGCGACAAGCTGGTGCCCTTGAACAAGAAATACCCGATCAAGGAGTTGCTCGCCGCCTGCCGCAACTATCCCGGCGCCTCCAACGCACGCCGCATCACCTTCGAATACGTGATGCTCAAGGGCGTGAACGACACGCCCGCCGATGCCAAGCGCCTGGTTCAACTGCTCAAGGGCATTCCCGCCAAGGTGAACCTCATCCCCTTCAATCCCTGGCCCGGCACGCAATATGAGTGTTCGGACTGGGACACGATCGAGGTCTTCGCCGAAATCCTCAACCGCGCGGGTTATGCCTCCCCCGTGCGCACGCCGCGCGGCCGCGACATCATGGCCGCCTGCGGGCAGCTGAAGAGCGAAAGCCAGAAGCTGCGGGCAAAGGAACGCCTGGCGCTGGACGCGGGGGCCTGACAGGCTCCCTTCCGGCAGTTGCGGCCCGAAGCCCCGGCGTGATAGGTGGCGACCAGCAATTCCAACAGGTGCGCTCCATGTCCAAGCAGAAAGTGAAGAAAGTCGTCCTCGCCTATTCCGGCGGTCTCGACACCTCCATCATCCTCAAGTGGCTGCAGACGGAATATGGCGCCGAAGTCGTCACCTTCACGGCTGACCTGGGCCAGGGCGGCGAGCTGGAGCCCGCCCGCAAGAAGGCCGAGATGCTGGGCATCAAGGACATCTACATCGAGGACCTGCGCGAGGAATTCGTGAAGGACTTCGTCTTCCCGATGTTCCGCGCCAATGCCGTCTATGAGGGCGTCTACCTGCTCGGCACCTCGATCGCCCGCCCGCTCATCGCCAAGCGCCTGATCGAGATCGCCGCCGAGACAGGGGCTGACGCCATCGCCCACGGCGCCACCGGCAAGGGCAACGACCAGGTCCGCTTCGAGCTCACGGCCTACGCGCTGAACCCCGACATCAAGGTCATCGCACCCTGGCGCGAGTGGGAGTTCAAGAGCCGCACCGACCTGATCGACTTCGCCGAAACCCACCAGATCCCCGTTGCCAAGGACAAGCGCGGCGATGCGCCCTTCTCGGTCGACGCCAACCTTCTCCACTCGTCCTCCGAGGGCAAGGTGCTGGAAGACCCTTGGGTGGAGCCGCCTCCTTATGTCTACCAGCGCACCATCGCGCCGGAGGATGCGCCCGACAAGGCAACCTCGATCGAGATCGAGTTCCTCAAGGGTGATCCCGTTGCCATCGACGGAAAGAAGATGTCGCCTGCGGCGATCCTCACCGAGCTCAATCGCCTCGGCCATGACAATGGCATCGGGCGTCTCGACCTCGTGGAAAACCGCGTCGTCGGCATGAAGTCGCGTGGCGTCTATGAAACGCCCGGCGGCACCATCCTCTTGACCGCCCACCGCGCCATCGAGTCGATCACGCTCGACCGTGAGGCCGCGCACCTCAAGGACAGCTTCATCCCGAAATACGCCGAGCTCATCTATTACGGCTTCTGGTTCAGCCCGGAGCGCGAGATGCTGCAGGCGGCAATCGACAGGAGCCAGGAGCATGTCGAGGGCACGGTGCGTTTGAAGCTCTACAAGGGCAACG
>JBEARP010000130.1:0-6803 GCA_041163105.1 Pseudomonadota bacterium | reverse complement strand
GTTCTGGGGCTCAGTCCGAGCTCGGAGAAATTCATGTGGAGGTAAAAACCGTTCTGGCGACTTTGGTTTGATGTCCGAAAATGCGCCACGGGCGGATTGCGCCAAAAGGGCCCGGGCACTGGATTGCAACGCACATAGGGATTCCGGTGGGGAAAGTCAATTCGTGGGAGTTCCACGACTTGCGGAATTGGCTTCCCGGCGACAATCTCCGCCTCCGCCGGGGTGTATCCCGGCCCAGGCCTGCCGATTCGCGTCTGGGCGGGCACATTCCATAACTGGGGGACTGAACTCATGAAGAAGTATTTCGCCGAATTCTTCGGCACATTCTGGCTGGTGTTCGGCGGCTGCGGCTCCGCCGTGCTGGCCGCCGCCTTCCCGGAACTCGGCATCGGCTTCGCCGGCGTCGCCCTCGCCTTCGGCCTCACCGTGCTGACCATGGCCTATGCCGTGGGCCATGTCTCGGGCGCCCACTTCAACCCCGCCGTGTCGGTTGGCCTCGCCACCGCCGGCCGCATGCCCTGGGGCCATGTGCCGGGCTACATCGCCTCGCAGGTGCTGGGCGGCATCGTCGCGGCGGCCGTGCTCTACCTGATCGCCAGCGGCAAGGCCGACTTCGTGGCCGGCGGCTTCGCGGCCAACGGCTTCGGCGAGCATTCGCCGGGCGGCTATGCGCTGTCCTCCGTCATCGTCTGCGAAATCGTGATGACCGCCATGTTCCTGGTCGTCATCCTCGGCGTCACCCACAAGAACGCGCCCGCCGGCTTCGCGCCGCTGGCCATCGGCCTGTGCCTGACGCTGATCCACCTCGTGTCGATCCCGGTGTCCAACACCTCGGTGAACCCGGCCCGCTCGCTGGGCGTCGCCTTCTTCTCCGAGCCCTGGGCCATGCAGCAGATGTGGGTGTTCTGGATCGCGCCGCTCGCCGGCGGCGTTCTCGGCGCCATCATCCACCGGATGATCTCCGAGGACTGAAACTCCTCCGATCACTGACGAAAAAGGGGCGGTCCTTTTGCAAGGTCCGCCCCAGTTTGTACGCACGGGAGGTCACGGGAAAGAGGAGGGAGGAGAACGCCCGACTCAATGAATGTTTCCCCAGTGTAAACCGTAATCTTACCTATTGAAAGACTTTGCATTCGGTGAGCGCGGCTGACCCAAAGCGTGATTTGACCACACTCGTCCTTGGAGTCACCATCCACGCATCAGAACACGAGAGGTCTCGAACACTGATGCCGCCCACGCACAAACAGCATTGCTGAGCACGCCACGCTTGCAGCGCAGGCCGGATTGCTCTCACCACATCATTGATCTGGTGGCCGCTTCAACGCGGCATTGAATCCCTGAGAAAGGGTTGAGCGCTGAACAGCGCGAACAGGCCCCGCGAGGCTGATTGCCTCCGGGGCCATCTTGCATTCGGCAACCGCTTCTTCGCGGGTGCGGCATGAGATGTCAGGCCAGGACTTCGGCAACAAGTGACCGGGTTGCCTCAACTGTCACTTTCGCCGGTAGAACTGGAAGTCCTCGAACTGGCCGGTGAGTTCATAGTCCTGCCAGAGCGCCCGAAACTTCGGATCGCGGTTGAACCACGCGAGCCCGTCGAACGGCATGCGTCGCGCGGAAAGGCCGGACCAGTCCGTATCGACGATCACGAGTTCCGGCTTGCGCTCCAACTCGCGCACGGCCTGCTGAAGCGCCAGCCTGCGGGCTTCGCTCGCATCGACCTGGACGAATCCGGTTTCCGCATCGCCCACGGCGGATATGAAGTTGTTGACCGGCGACATTCCGAGGAACGGAACATCGGTGAGAATGGCCGTCGGGAATGCCGGGAAATTGAAGGCAGCGAGGACACTGAAGCTGCTGGAGCTGTCGATTTCGCGAAGCAACGGAGGGATGGCGGCCCTCCTGCCCTCCGCATCCGAAAACCACGGGACGGCAAAGGTCGCCATGCGAAACGCCGTGAGCGCGATGAACAGCGCCGCGGTCAGTTGTGCAAAGCGCCTCTGGTTTTCGAGCATCGCTGCAAGGTAGAGCGCAAGAAAGCCGAAGGGTGGCAGGTAGTGGTAGGGGAAACCCTTGCGGTGCAGCAACACGGCAAGGGTGAAGCCGATCGCCGCCATGCCGAAGCCGGCTGTGCCGCGCTGCGGCGCGGCGATCCAGTACTGTGCCAATACCAATGCCGGCACAACGATCACAATCTGCAGGATGAAACCCATCGTCTTCGGGTTGGTTGCCCAGTAGAGCGGCGCGATCTTCGGCAGGAACTCGAAGAGATATGGCTGGAAGAACAACCACAGACCTGCCGCGTAGCACAGGCCCGTGGCGGCAATCGTCCATTCCTCGGTCCTCAACCGGCGGCGCGTCATGAAGACGAGCAGCAGGGGAACAAGGAAATAGGGCTTCAGCGCGAAGCCGAGGCCCGCCATGATGCCGCTGAGCACGGCCAGTCCGCGTCGATCGGAATTCCCCGCGACATAGGGCGCAGTGAGCAGAAAGGCCAGTTGTTCGCGCTGCCCGAATTCGCGGGGAAATGCCAATGCGAAAAAGAGTCCAAGGGCAATGATCACCGGAAGCCGTATGGACTTTTCCGCTGTCTGCCAGACGCAGGCGATCGAGATGCTAGCGACGAATGCCGTCCAGAGCTTGATGGCCAGGTCGAAGCCGATGACACGCCCCAAGATCGCCGCCGGAGTGTAGATCAGGAAGCTCAAGGGAGGATTGACGTCATAGACGTCGCGTCCGAACACGGCACCGCGCATAACCTGGTCGGCTGTCCAAGTCAGGAAGGCCACGTCCTGGTGCAGGTAGTTGGGGATGTGGATCGCCAGTGCGACGCCGGCACTGAGCAGGATGACGAGCCCGCACGCCAGCCAACTCTGCCGCAGGCCATGGCTGCCAGGCGCCTCAGCGACTGCCGCGGTCACGACTGATGGCCGGGAAATGGACGCCAGCGCCGGGGAGCGGATGCTTCGGCGCAGTCGACCGGGAACACGATTCGGGCTGGAACATTGGGGATTTCAATAACCCAACCTGACGTATGTGCGAAGGCCGAAGCGTGCTCCGGCCCCCGTTGTCATCCTACTCCAGCCGTGCCGGGAAGCCGGGGGCGCGCAGGTCGGTGTTGAGGACGTCTTCCAGCAGCTTGGCAATCTGGGTGGATTGCGCCGCACCGCCATAGGCGGCCTTGCCCTTCATGAAGGTTTGCTGGGTCATCGAGGCGAGGTCCAGCGGCACACCGAATTCCTTGCCGAAGTTCATGGCGAAGCCGAGGTCCTTCAAGGCCAGGTCCATGGTGAAGGCGATGTCGTAGCTGCCGTTGAGGATCAACTGGCCTTCCGTTTCGTGCACGAAGCTCGAACCCGATGAGGCGGTGATGGCATGCCATGCCTGGCCCAGGTCCAGCCCGCCGCGCTTGGCGAGCATCAGGGCTTCGGCATCGGCCACGAGGTGGATGAAGGCCAGCATGTTGGTGATGACCTTGATGACCGCCGCCGAGCCGATGGGGCCCATGAGGAAGATCTTCTTGCCGATGGTCTCGAGTGCCGGCCTGAACTGCTCGAACAGCTCCTTGTCGCCGCCCACCAGCACGGTGATCTCGCCGCGGGCCGCAAGGTGCACACCGCCCGTCACCGGGGCTTCCAGCACCTTGATGCCCTTGGCCTCGGCCATGGCGGCAAGCCTGATCATCTCGTCACGGCCGTTGGTCGAGTTCTCGATCCAGGTGGAGCCCGGCTTCAGCGTGGTGAGGATCTGGGTGAGCACTTTCTCCGAAACGGTGGGCGAGGGCAGGCAGGTGAACACCACGTCGACCTTGGCGGCGAGTTCGGCAGGCGATGCGGCCAGGGTGGCGCCGTCCCTGACATGGCGCTCGGCGAGCTTCGGGTCGAGATCGTAGACGGTGACCTTGTAGCCCTTCTTGATGAGTGAATGCGCCAGGTGGCCGCCGAGGTTGCCGAGGCCGATGTAACCGTAATGCATGTTCTATTCTTCCTTGCGCAGGGGGCGGTTGGTCATTTCGAGGTGAAGGTTGGTGCCGGTATAGGGGTGGGCTTCCGCCACCTCCTCATTCAGCTCGATGCCGAGGCCCGGCTCGGTGGGCGGGATCACGTAGCCGTCCTGCCAGAGGATGGGCTTCTTGAGGAGATCGGCGTGGAAGCCTGACCACTCCTCGATCGACTCGAGGATCAGGAAGTTGGGGAGCGAGGCGGCGTAGTGGATGTTGGCAGCACCCTCGACCGGGCCGGCATAAAGATGCGGGGCGATCTGGGCATAGAAGGTCTCGGCCATGCCGGCGATCTTCTTCGCCTCCATCAGGCCACCCACACGGCCAAGCGCCATCTGCAGGATGGACGCCGCACGGTTTTCCAGCACGCGGCCGAATTCATACTTGGTGGTGAGACGTTCGCCCGTGGCGATGGGGATCGATGTGCCACGCGCGACGAGTGCCATCTCCTCCGGTTTGTCGGGCGGCGTCGGCTCCTCGAACCACAGCGGGTCATAGGGCTCGATCTTCTTGGCGAAGCGGATGGCGCCGGAGGCCGTGAACTGGCCATGGGTGCCGAACAGCAGGTCGGCCTTGGTACCCACGGCTTCACGGATCAATTTGCAGAACTTCACGCAGAGTTCCATCGACTCGAGCGACGGCTGGCGCGGGTCGAAAGCGGAGTAGGGCGCTGCCGGATCGAACTTGATGCCGGTGAAGCCGCGCTCCACGTAATATGCCGCGCGCTCCGCCGACTGTTCGGCGTTCCAGAAGATGGTCGAGTCCTGGCCCTTCGACATGTCGGGGTAGATGTAGGTGTAGGAGCGCAGCTTCTCGTGCACGCGGCCACCGAGGAGTTCGTACACCGGCTTGCCGACGGCCTTGCCCTTGATGTCCCACAGCGCGATCTCGAGGCCGGAAAGAACGCCCATCAGCGAAATGTCAGGCCGCATGGAGAAGCCCGAACCATAGACCTTGCGCCACATGCTTTCGAGGTGGAACGGGTCCATGCCCTCGATGTAGCGGTAGAAGGTATCCTCGATCATCGCCGTCATGGCCTTCGGCCCGAAGGTGTCGCAATAGCATTCGCCGATGCCGGTGATGCCATTGTCGGTCGTCAGCTTGACGAAGATGAAATAGCGCCCACCCCAGGAGGGCGGCGGGTTGCCGACGATGAAGACTTTGAGGTCCTTGACTTTCATGGCGCATGCCCTCCCGGAAACGCCACGCTTCTAGCAGGTCGCGGGATGGCAAGGCGATGAAAATTTCTAACCGGACGTGAAGCAGAAACACTTGTTTTGATTGCCCGAACCGGCGCAAAAGCGGCCTATCCTCACCAGTGACGGTGCATCGTGACAGAGATTTTCGACTACATCATCGTGGGCTCCGGTTCGGCCGGTTCGGTGCTGGCCGACAGGCTGACTGCGAGCGGCAAGCACCGCGTGCTGCTGCTGGAGGCGGGCGGCACGGACTGGCGCTTCTACGTGCAGATGCCGCTTGGCTATGGCAAGACCTTCTATGACAAGTCGGTCAACTGGATGTACAAGGCCGAGCCCGACCCGGGGCTGAACGGCCAGAGCGACTTCTATCCGCGGGGCAAGCTGCTGGGGGGCTCCTCCTCCATCAACGCCATGGTCTATATCCGCGGCCACCGCCAGGACTATGAGGACTGGCGCGCGGCCGGCAATGTGGGCTGGGGCTGGGACGAGGCGCTGGCCACCTACAGGAAAATCGAGGATTACGCGGCGGGCGACCCGGACTTGCGCGGCCGCGGCGGACCGCTCACCATCACCGACCTCGGCTCCCAGGCGCATCCCTTGTGCAAGCCCTATCTCGAGGCCGCCGAGAAGGCGGGGTTGCCTTTCACGCCGGACTTCAATGGCAAGAGCCAGGAGGGTGCTGGCCTCTACCAGTTCACCATCAAGGGCGGCATCCGCAATTCGGCCGCGCGGGCCTTCCTGCACCCGGCGATGAAGCGCAAGAACCTGCTTGTTGAAACCCATGCGCAAGCAACCAAGATCCTGTTCGAAGGCAAGCGCGCCGTGGGCGTGGCCTATGTTCAGCGTGGCATGAAGCTCGATGCGAAGGGCCGCGAGGTGATCCTCGCGGGCGGCGCCATCAACTCGCCGCAGCTGCTGCAGCTCTCTGGCATCGGGCCGGGAGCACTGCTGCAGTCGCTGGGCATTCCGCTGGTGCACGCCAATGCCAATGTGGGCGCGCGCATGCAGGACCACCACGGCATCAACTACACCTGGCGGATGAAGGTGCCGACGCTGAACGACGAGTTGCGCCCCTGGTGGGGCAAGCTCAAGGCCGGGCTGCAATATGTTCTCACGCGCAAGGGTCCGCTTTCGCTCTCGATCAACCAGGGTGGCGGGTTCTTCCGCACGCACCCGGAGATGACGAGGCCCAACATGCAGCTTTACATGCAGGCCTTCTCGACGCTGATCCCCAAGGCGGGCGAGCGGCCGATCCTCAACCCCGACCCGTTCTCCGGCCTGTCGCTCGGCCTTTCCAATTGTCGGCCGACGAGCACCGGCGAGGTGATGATCAAGTCGCCCGACCCGCTGGTGCATCCGAAGATTTCCTTCAACGCCTATGGCACCAATTCCGACGTCGAGGAGATGCTGGCGGCGGTGAAGTTCCTGCGCAAGATCGCCGCGCAGGAACCGCTGAAGGGCCTGATGGCCGAGGAACTGCGCCCGGGCCCGGAGATCAATACCGACGCGGCGATGATCAATGATTTCCGCCAGCGCAGCGGCACGGTCTACCACCATTCCTGCACCTGCCGCATGGGGCCGGATGAGGCGACCTCAGTGGTGGATTC
>JBEARP010000129.1:0-37614 GCA_041163105.1 Pseudomonadota bacterium | reverse complement strand
TATTCAGACGATTGAAGGTCAGGCGGGGGAACAGCGTGTCGGCAGCGCCATCCCAGAAGTTCGGGGAAAGCATGGTCTTGGCGTTGTTGCCGAAGCCCTCGACGTTGCGAAGGCCGGTCGGCCCCAGCGGCGCCAGGCCACCCTGCTCTTCAGGAAGCCACTCGCCACGCGAGCGGGACAGCAGGAAGCGGATATCTTGAAGGCTGAGAGTGATCATGTTCTTCGTTCCCCTAGAGCACGCCAAACTAACTTGGGCGCAGATTGTGTGTTGATCTTTATATATTGAACTTACTATAGTGACCTTAGATGTCATTTCGATTTGAGAAAATATGTAGAATCTCTTAATTCTAAAAAATAATTTCAATGAAATATGTAATATATAAGTGCTGGTTTGATGTTCGTACGTAAGTGAAATTACGAAATCGAGGCTTGGAGTACCTGAAGTTTGGGAAACGATTGAGTTAGGTGGTCAAGTCCGAAAGCTGCTGTAGATTCGGAGGTGGGTAGCCACCACATCGGCTCGGTAAAGTGACGGTTCCAGAAGATCAAAACACCTAAAAATCAGAGTGATAGACTATAATGAAGCCAGTGTTGGCAGGGAACCCTGCCAGGCCTTTTGAGCTGCAAGCGTGGCCCGACGAAGCTGGTCGAGGCGGTTTCGAACCAGATTTGTAGGCGCAGGTGGCGGATAGCCTTGGGGCTGACAAGCACGAACGCTCTGATGAACGGCAGGGCTACCAGAACGGCTACCGGGCGCGCACGCTTTACACCCGTGCGGGGGTTGTTACGCTGCGAGTTTCTCAGACACGGGATGGCCGTTTCTAGACAGATATCCTCCGCCGCTACCAGCGCAGTGTGCAGGCCTGTGTGCTGGCGCTGAAGGAGATGGATATGGTTGTTCAGGGTGTGTGGACCCGCAAGGTTTCGGTCATCACCGAGGAGCTTTGCGGCGCCGGGCCTGCCGGGTTCTCGCGGTCGACACATCCACCTACCACTACAAATCCCGCCGGCGCGGCCAGGCCGACCTCGAGCAGCGCATCAAGGAGATCGCGGAGCGGGGTGACATGTAACGGACGCAGTTCTCTTGGTAGCGCTGACCGAAAGATAGTGTTGTCGCCTGAGGGGGCATGAAAAGGACATGAGCAGTATATGATAAGCAGGATTTCACTCGCCACTGACTTCAGCGAGGAAGGGGCACCGGCATTCCGTGCGGCGCTTTCACTCGCCGTCATCTGCAGTGCAAGGCTTGATATACTTCACGTCAGCGACAGCGGAACGCGCACGGAGTGGCGCAACTTTCCACATGTCCGTGAGACACTCGAGGCCTGGCAACTGCTGTCCCCCGGCTCACGGCAGGAGGATGTTCAATCACTGCTCGGCGTTGCGATCAGCAAGGTTGATATCCACGGCGGTGCGCCTGCGTTGGGGATTGCCGACTTCGTTGCGAAGCACACACCCGACATTCTGGTCGCTGCCAGCCATGGCCGGACTGGAAGGTCATGGTGGCACGACGGCTCAGTCGCGATGGAGGCTATGCGTCGCGCGGCAGTGCCGGCACTTCTGTTCGGGCCTTCGTCGCGAGAAGCGGTTGACCCATAGGGCGCTCTCCGCCTGCAGACCGCACTCATGCCAGTGGCAGAGACGCCGAACCACAGAGGGTCGCTAATGAAGATCCACGAACTTCTGGATCGGCTTGCGCCTGATGTCCGTGTCATGCACGTGGAAACAGCCAGAAGCTCAGCCGCATCAGTGAGGTCACTGTACCCACAGGCCGTTTGCGTGACGGGAGAGGTGGTGCCAAGCATTCTTGAGGCAAGCGAGAAGCTCCAGGTTGACTTCATCGCAATGCCCACAGCACGGAACAAAGGCCTCATCGGAGCACTTCTCGGCAGCACCACAGAGAAGGTGCTTCATGCAGCAACTTGCCCGGTACTCGCACTGCCGGGATAATGGCTCGCAATGATCTGTCGTTGCGCTGAGTATCTCATCTTGGCCTGGGTAGCTGCCTCACTCACAGTTGGAGTTACTCATTCCGACAGAAACAAGATGTAGATCAATTTAATGTTGCTGGTTGGCAAATTGAATTTGCCGCGTGGGCCGGAGTGGAGTTGTTCTGGACCGAATGCTTGCACTCGTTGGCAGAAACAACCGTCGACGTCTTGAGGAGTTCGGTCGCCTCCTACATGGCAGGGATGGTGATTTCACCGCGATAGTGTTGAATACTCCGCAAAGTAAGGGGACGCCCTCGACCTAACATCTCGGCCATAGAGGTAAGGGCGTCAAAGTTTAGAATACCATTCATGCGGAACGACCGGGTACGGGAATATGTGGCGGCCTCAGTAAAGCTGACAGTTAGTAGAACTGCTTGCAGCCCCGCCTGAATGAGCGGGGCCACAAGCGGGGTGTTTCGCCGCTGACGCCCCCATCAGGGCGCCATCACCACCAGGCTCACTTCATTGACGGTGCAGGCATTGTTCGTCGCGGACGAGTTTGACCTGAAATAGAGGGTATAGGTCACATTGCTTCCCTGCGTGACCCCGTGCGGCAGCACGAAGACCTGCGTGGTTGGCCCCGCGACGCCTGTTCTCATCGCATAGCGATCGGTTGCCGCCTGGGTCAGCGTTTGCCCTGTTCCAACGAAGGTCAGAACACAGCGGTTGCTGAGCATGTCACCCGAGATGGTGACAACTGCATTGCCGGAGGACCCGGCCTGGGTCGTCGCAGTGACCGACATGGACGCGTAACTGGTTCCGCTTGTCGTCGTCCAGTTGGCGCTGCTGCCACCTGGCGTTCCGCCATTTCTGGAGTAGATGGCAGCCATAGCCGCCATACCTGTTTCACCTGTCGGTCCCTGCGGACCAATCGGACCGACCTCGCCCTGCAGACCCTGCGGGCCCTGAGCGCCAACCGGACCAACTTCGCCCGTGTCACCCTTCAGACCCTGCGGACCCTGAGGACCATCGGCTCCCGTCAGACCCTGGATGCCCTGGTCACCCTTATCGCCTGTGTCACCCTTCAGACCCTGCGGACCAACCTCGCCCTGCAGACCCTGTGGACCAATCGGACCGACCTCACCCGTCAGACCCTGGATGCCCTGGTCACCCTTCAGACCTTGCGGGCCCTGAGCGCCAACCGGACCAACTTCGCCCGTGGCACCCGTCAGACCCTGCGGACCCTGAGGACCATCGGCTCCCGTCAGACCCTGGATGCCCTGGTCACCCTTGTCGCCCGTGTCACCCTTCAGACCCTGAGGACCAACCTCGCCCTGCAGACCCTGGATGCCCTGGTCACCCTTGTCGCCCGCGTCACCCTTCAGACCTTGCGGGCCCTGAGGACCAATCGGACCAACTTCGCCCTGCAGACCCTGGATGCCCTGGCCACCCTTTTCGCCCGTGTCACCCTTCAGACCCTGAGCGCCCGTCACACCTTGCGGACCAATCGGTCCCATTGCACCGGTCGCACCCGTTGCTCCTGTGGCACCTTGCGGACCAATCGGTCCGGTCGAACCCGCGGCACCGGTAGCACCTGTTGCACCAACCGCACCCGTTGCTCCGGTCGCTCCTGTTGCGCCAGTCGCACCTATCGAACCAACCGCACCTGTGGCACCTTGCGGACCGATTTCGCCTGTCAGGCCAGTGGCGCCCGTCGATCCCTGCGGACCGGTGGTGCCATCAACGCCCGCGGCACCCGTCGGGCCTTGCGGACCAACTTCGCCGGTCGGTCCGGTGGCACCGGTTTCTCCTGCCGGACCGGTGGCGCCGGTGGCACCTGTCGCGCCTGCCGGACCTTGCGGGCCGGCCTCTCCTGTCGGACCCGTGGCGCCGGTCTCACCCTGCGGGCCTGTTGCACCCGTTGCACCAGCGGCCCCAGGGCCGGCACCGGTATCACCCGGGGTGCCCGAGGCCGTGGCAAAGAGTTCCCAGTAAGCCTCGCCCGCCGGACCTGGCGCGACCTGGCTGGGCACCGGCTGCCGGGCACGCCATGTCGAGCCGTCATAGAACACCAGTTCGTCAGTCACGTAGGCGGTTGCAGCGCTCCACCCGCCACGCGAGGTCAGCGAGATCGGCGCACAATTGGCGATGCTGACCACGACTGCCGGCTGCCCGGGAGAGGTCAGCTTGACGACGCAGCGGCCCGGCACATAGGGAAGGTAACCGAAATCGAATGCACCCGACGACCGCGTCCGAACCGTCGCAACACCGCCATCGAGGGTGAGGACAGAACTGGGGTTGGCCTTGCCGCGAAGGGTGAGCTTGCCGGCGCCGACGGATGCCTGTGTAACGGTGATTGCAGCCGACGCGGCCTCAACCAGGATCACCTCAGCCGAAAGAGCGGTTGTCGCCGCCAAGACTGATCTGATCGCGAACCGCCGCAAAATACGCATAAACCACCTCATACTGGACACTACTACGTAGTAAAAACTACTTAGAAAGCGATAGTAATCGGTTGCAGGGGTGTCAACTGGAGCAACTGGTATAGTAGGCTTATGGCTAACAAAGCGATTCCACTGCCCGGAGGCCTCGCTTTCCTACTTCCAAATAACTGATTTCAAATACTTTAATGCGCCCTCCGAGGGGCTTGCCAGGCAGGTTTGCGAGGCGGTTTCGCCTGCCATCTTCCCTAGAGTCAGCCAGGCCTCGAAACCTAAATATAGTTAAGTTTCGAGAATAACTGAGAGGCGCTAAGCGCCTTGTCCAACCCCATTCAGGGCACTGCCGGCGCAAGGCCATGGCCCGCGCTCCCATCGCGCCACATGCAGCAGGACGCCAGCCTCAGGAATCCCCGATCGGCCCGAGAACCGCCTCCAGAAAACGCTGGGCAGCGCCACGCTCGCGTTGCGTCTCGCGCCTCTCCGACAGGCACCACCGCAGCCAGAGGCCGTCCAGAAAGGCCAGGAACTCAAAGGCGAACTCTTCGGCATCAATCCGCAGCTTGCGGAACCGCGCCACGTCGGCAACGGCCATCGATACTTCTGCCTGCCAGTCCCGTTCGATCTTGTCGAGCGTGCGGCGGGTTCGCGTGTTGAGCAGCATCTCCTCATAGATCGGCAGCCAGACGAGCAGGTTCTTGCGCGAATAGTAGTCGGCGTTGAAGTTCTTCTCGACAAGATCGCGAAGGCTGGAAAGCGCCTCATCGAGATTGCGGGGCTTGCTGTATGCGGCGGGCCGTGCCTCGAACAGCACCGAGCGGAAGACCGACTTGAGAAGTTCCTCCACGCTGCCGAAATAGTGCGACAGCAGGCTGATCGACACCTCAGCCTCGGCGGCGACATTCTTCAGGGTGAAGCCGCGCATTCCCTTTTCACTCAGACATGCGCGGGCGGCCTGAAGAATGAGGTTGCGGCGGTGCTCAGGGGTCTCGCGGTCGGCGCGCTTGCGCGCAGTCTTCTTGGCGGGTGGCATGCTGTTGGGGGCCTCAATCAAAGGAACTTCTGTACGTGCGATACCATGAAGTGACGGCCTCTAGAAGACGGGCGGCAAGCGACGATATCGACCGGAACAAACGGCCCGATTGCACAATGCCTTCGCAGAATTGAATGTGGTTTCCCGTGTCTAGTCGATCAGCCGTTGCAGAAGACCGTTGGTGGTGGTCAGGCGCTCCGCCAGCAGTGTGGCAATGGCGTGATGCAGCGCGTTGGCGAGATGCGGATCCCGCGCCTCCATCTCGCGCAGCTTCGCGGCACTCAGCACATGGGCGCGCGTTGGCTCGTCGGCGATGGCGGACGCGTTCCGCGGCTGCTTCAAATACAGCCCGATCTCGCCGATCATGGTGCCAACGGCGAGCGATCGCAGGCGCATCGACCGGCCGCCCGGTAAGGTCAACCGGACCGTGACGCGACCCGACTCGATGAACAGGATCTCGTCGGCAGGCCCTCCTTGCCGCAGCAGATACTCACCTGGCGCGTAGGTGCGGGACTCGAGATACGCCATGAAGCCGGAGAGCGAGGATCCCTCCGGCAGCACGCTGCGGATGCGCTCCAGGCCGGAGACGTCTGCCTGCAGCCCGTCCTCCGCTGCCTCGGACAGAATGCGCTGCTCACAGCGCTCCATCGCCTCATCGAGGTCTTCCGCGAAGACGGTGTCACTGTCCGCCGCTTCAATGCCAGCCTGGCGAAACTGCGCGCGGATCGGACCGTTCATCCGCGTGATGATGAGCTGGCAGCCATTGCGCTCGCAGCAGGTGCTTATCTTGGAGAACGCGAGCATGGCGGAAGAATCGCTCGCCGGAACGTCGCGGAAGTCGAGGATGAGGAAGCGCAGCGGCCGGCCCCCCGGAGAGGCGATCATCTGCTGGATGCGCGTCAGCACCGAGTAAGCCGTGCCAAAGAAGATGAAACCTTCAAGCTTGATGACGCGTATGGCGCCTCCCTGCTCGCGCAGAAGCGCGAGTGCCGCGGGGCTGCGGTCGACGTTGCTGCGGTAGTCGGCGCCCGAAAGCTCCTGGCGGATCACCCGCACGCGGCTGTAGCTCAACACGAAGATGGCCATGGCAACGGCGACACCCACCGCCACGCCGGCAGGAATGCTGACGGCACCGATCACCGCGACGATGAGCGCAACGATCAGGAAGTCCTGCAGCGGCAACCTGCGCCATCCGTCGTAAAGCCACTCGATCAGCAGGCCGGCCCCCATCGAAAACAGCAGACCGCCCAGCACGGCGCGCGGCATGTAGGCAAGGAGCGAGGTTCCAAACAGAAGGGCGGCAAGGCACAGCGCCGCCGAGGCGAAGCCGATCAACCGGCTGTTGGCGCCCATGCGATAGCCAAGCAGCGAGGCGGAGAGTGCGTGGAAGCCCACGGCACCACCCAGCAGTCCCGACGCCATGTTGGCGAGGCCCGCGGCGCGCAGCTCGCGGTTGATGTCAAGATCGCTGCGCGTTGCCAGTTCGAGGCCGCTGGCATTGAGCAGCAACGCCACCACGCTCACCAGCACGATGGAGGCGAAGGTCGGGGCCTGCGCCGCCACCTGCGACCACCCCTCGGCCGGCAGGCGCATCCAGCCCGGCGCCGCAAGCCCAGTGAAATCGGGGAAAGGCCCCAGCAAAAGCCCCGCCGCCTGCGCATCGCCAACCGTCATGCCCGCCAGTTGCAGGCCGAGGTGATAAAGCGCCACGGCGCCCAGCAGCAGCCCCGGAACCAGCAGCGGGTGGCGATAGCGCCGCAACATCGCCAGCAGAAGCAGGCCGAAGGCGAGGCCCGGCAGCCAGCGCGCGACCCGCAACGGCTCCGACAACAGCTGAAGGTCAATTTTCGGGATCGCCAAACCGGTGAGGACCGGGATCGCCCCCAGCAGGATCAGCAGGCCGGAACCCGCCAGAAAGCCGCCGATCACCGGGAAGGGAATGAAGCGCATCAGCGCGCCCAGCCGGAAGGCGCCGAGGCCGAAGAACACGGCCCCCGCCGCGAAGGCCGCCACATTGGCCGAGGCCAGAACCACCAGCACGGCCAGGGCGGGTGGCACGCTGCTGCCCATCGTGGCGGCAAGTGCTGTTGCCATCACGCCGATGATGACGGCGGGGCCATCCTGCACCTGGGCCACGACGCCCGGATAGCTGCTGAACAGCGCCACCAGCGCGCCCACCACCACGCCGCCCGTGAGGATCATTTCCAGGGCCGGGGCAATGCCGCCCGGCAGGCCATTGGGCATCACCAGCACCACCATGCTGGCCGAGCCAAGAATGGTGCGAATGCCGGCAATCAGCCCGGCGGTGAGACTGGTCACCAGTTGCTGCGCGTGACGTCTCGACCCCATGCCCCGTCCCACACCGTGAGCCGGAAAGGCTAATGCATCCGGCGCCTGCCCGCCAGCCCGCACCGTCCGGTGCTGCACGATTCAAACTTGCCCGGGCACAACGCCGCTCCTATCGCTGGCGCGGATACGCGTGGGGAGAAAAGCTTATGACACCATCACATCCGGCGGCGGCGGCACCGGCCTACCGCAAGATCATCCGGCACATCGTTCCGCTCCTTTTCATCGGCTATGTGGTGTCCTTCCTCGACCGGGTGAACGTAGGCTTCGCCAAGCTGCAGATGGCGTACGACCTGGCCTTCAGCGATGCCGTCTACGGCTTCGGGGCGGGGGTGTTCTTCATCGGCTACTTCCTGTTCGAGGTGCCGAGCAACATGGTCCTGGCGCGGGTGGGCGCCCGGTTGTGGATGGCGCGCATCATGCTCACCTGGGGCGTGATCTCCTGCCTCTTCATGTTTCTCGGCGACTTCCGGTGGGGCGGCATGGCCCAGGCCCTGAACCTCACGGATGCCGAATTCGGCTTCTACCTGTTGCGCTTCCTGCTGGGCGTGGCGGAGGCCGGCTTTTATCCGGGCGTCATCCTCTATCTGACCTACTGGTTCCCTGCCAGCCGGCGGGCCGGCGTCATCGCCCTGTTCATGACGGCGGTCGGCGTGTCGAGCGTCATCGGCGCGCCGCTGTCGGGCGCCATCCTGCAATTTGCCGACGGGCTGCTCTCGCTGCGCGGCTGGCAGTGGTTGTTCCTGCTGGAGGGCCTGCCCTCGGTACTCACCGGCTTCGCCTTTCTCATCTTGCTGCCGGACCGGCCCGCGGATGCGAAATGGCTGAGCCCGGCGGAGGCCTCCGCCGTCACCGCCGACATCCAGATGGAAGACCGGCGCCGCTCGCAGGCCACGCTCGTGTCTGCAGGCCATGCCTTCACCAGCCTGCGCATCTGGATCTTCGCGCTGTCCTTCATGAGCGGCACCATCGCCATCTATGCCGTCAGCTTCTGGATTCCGACCATCGTGCAGAGCCTCGGCATTCCGCCGGGCGACTATTTCCGCGTCGGCCTGCTCAGCATGATCCCGTGGACGGTGATGATCATCGTGCAAGTGCTCTGGGGCCGCCACTCGGACCGCACGGGGGAGCGCCGCTGGCACAGTTTCGCCGGCAATGCGATGGCGGCCATCGGCCTTGCGATGCTGGCTGTCTGGCCGCAGAGCCCGGTGCTGGCACTGGCCGGCCTGTCACTCGTCACCGCCGGATGCGGCTGTTCCGTCGTCACCTTCTGGCCAATGCCGCAGAGCCTGTTCGCCGGCACCGCGGCTGCGGCCGGCATCGCGCTCATCAACAGCATGGGGGCACTCGGCGGTTACATTGGCCCGATGCTGATCGGCCAGATCCGTGCCGCCAACAATGGCGACGCCACCCTGGCCTTCATCGTGCTTGCGGTGATTGCCGCGTTCGGTGGCGTTCTCGTGCTGGCCGCGTCCAGCGGGCTTCGCGACAGGCCAGGGACCCAGCCGGCAGACTCCTGAAGGGTTGCGAGTGCGACGGCGCTTGACGCGCCCCGGCGCAGGGGATGCTAGGATCGGGCTTCACCAGCAGGCAGGGATGATTCGGAATGCGCGCCGCCCGTTCGTCGACCCTGGTTTCTGCAATCGTTTTCTCTGCGCTGGCCCTCTCAGCGACCAGTACGGCGCCCGCAGCGGCCGAGAGCCTGGCCGGCCAGGCGTCGGTCATCGATGGCGACACCGTCGAGATCCATGGCCAGCGCATCCGCCTGTTCGGGATCGATGCCGTGGAAAGCCGTCAGCGCTGCAGCCGCGGCGGCAAGCAATGGAACTGCGGCAAGGACTCGGCTTTCGCGCTGGCGGATCGCATTGGTCGTTCCGCAATCGATTGTCGCGGCGTGGAGCGCGACCGCTACGACAGGCTCGTGGCGGTGTGCTTCAAGGGGTCCGAGGATCTGAACCGCTGGATGGTGGAACAGGGCTGGGCCGTGGCCTATCGGCGCTACAGCATGGACTACGTCAAGGCCGAGGAGGCGGCGAAGGCTGCCGGACGCGGATTGTGGTCCGGCAGCTTCGAGATGCCGTGGGACTGGCGCAAGACGGCGCGCTGAAACGTGCCTAGTTTCGCAGGCCGTCCATCCACGCCTTTGCCGCCGGCGCGGCGGTGATGAAGGTGAGGCGGTGGGTGCCGCCCTTCACGTTGATTGGATTGACGTTGCTCTTGGACTGGTCGGACCAGTTGCCGATCAGCACGGCCTGATAGGCGGCCATGAGCACGCCGATCATCTGCTTCACCACCTCGTCGTGCGAGCCGAAATACATGCGGACCGGCGCCCTGAAGGTCTGGCGGTAGGTCTCGTTGCTGGCCAGCAGACGACCGTAATCGGAGTTGCCGAAGCGAACCGGGTCGCGCAATTCCGGCTTCAGATACTCGAGCAGACCGCGGGAGGCATTGCGCTCCATGATCTGCTTCAGGCCTTCCTGGCCCTTGTAGGAGCGTTCATATATCGCCTTCATGTCGTCATAGACCGACGGATCGAGCGTCGACTTGGCGAGATCGGCAGGTCCGAAGTAGTTTTCAAAAGCAAAGACCGAGAGCGCCATGATGGTGTTGACCCATGGTGCATCGATGCCGACGCGCGGATAGAACAGCAGACCGTTCAACGCCGCGTAAGGGTCGGCAGGAGCTGATGCCGTGTAGGTGGCGGTGACGGGAATGCCGTCGGCCTCAAGGCGCTCCTGCAAGCCGG
The DNA here is from genome assembly GCA_041163105.1 of Pseudomonadota bacterium. Taxonomy (GTDB): domain Bacteria; phylum Pseudomonadota; class Alphaproteobacteria; order Rhizobiales; family Aestuariivirgaceae; genus Aestuariivirga. The sequence continues at coordinate 27,120 of JBEARP010000129.1, read as the reverse complement.
TGGCGTTGAGGCCGCCTTGCGACCAGCCACCAACGAACAACTCCTTCTGCGCAATCCCCTTGGATTGCAGGAAGCGGACGGCATCGAGGTAGATGTCTACACTGGCCTGTTGCGTGCTAGCCTTGACGAAATAAGCCTCCGGCTGCGCGGCGCTGCCGCCCATGCCGAAGTAATCCGGCGCGACCAGCGCATAGCCATTTCCGGCAAACAGACCCGTCATGTAACGGGTCTCGTAGCTGCCGTCGTAGTGAGGGAAGTCGGAGGGGTTGCTGGCCACGAAGGCATAGGACGGCACCTCGTACTTGCCGTAGACGGTGCCATGCTCATAGATGATGAGCGGCAGCTTTGAACGGTCGGCAAGGACAGGAATTGCAACCAGGCCGGTGGCGGTGATCGGCTTTCCGCCCTGCTCGGGCACTTGTGACTGATAAACGACGGTGTAGAGTTCAACGTCGTTGGCGGCCGTCGAAACCGGCGGAAGCTCATAGCCCTCCCCCGGCGTCTGGGTGGCGATGAAGGCGGCCCGCTCGGCATCGAGCATGCGTGTCAGTTCCGCCGCACTCACCGTCTTGAGATAGGTGAAGACCGCAGTCTCCGCGAAAGCTGCGGTACTCGCCACCGCAAGACAAATGAGAGCCAGAATCAACCGCAAAGTGAGTATTCCTTCTCTATCGACGTTGTCGCTGTATGCCGTCACTTCATCGCGCGCGGCGAACTTGTCAATGACAAGCCGACTGGCCGATCGCAATCTTGGAGTTGTCGCACGTCTGTCATAAGGCAGGCCAAGTGTGCGGCGGAGGGGCAAAGTGACACAAGGGCAAACGGTACGCAGCAAGATCGACCTACGTCGGGCCATCACCAGCTCCGCCTTCGTCATGATCATGATGGTGGCGGTGCTTGGACTGTTCGCGTTGTTCTCGATCTGGTCGATCAACCGCACATGGATCGACGGCATGGAGCGCGTCAGCGAGCTGCGTCGGCTGTCGACCAGCGCGCTCGAGGCACAGGTGTCCTTCAAGGTGCAGGTGCAGGAGTGGAAGAACATCCTGCTGCGTGGCGACGACCCTGAACTGCTTGCGAAGTACCGTGCGGCCTTCGCGAAGCAGGATGCCGATACCCGATCTCTGCTCACCAGCGTCGCACAGCTGGCCAAGGCCCAGGGCTTCGATGAAGATGCCCAGCGCGCCACGGCGCTTGTCACAACGCATGCGGACCTGACACAAAACTACGAAGTGACCCTGAAGGAGATGCAAGGTGCGGCGACTGTTCTGGACGCCGCAACGGCCCATCTCATCGACATGAAACTGCGGGGTGCCGACCGCGCCCTCGAAACCGGCATCGGCAGACTGGCGACCGACATCGGCGCGGCGTCCGACGCCGATCGTGAGGCGCTGATCACATCCGTGGCCGATCGCTACAATGCGCTGCATGGCTTCATCATCAGCGTCATCCTCGGTGCGCTCGCGGTGATGGGCTTTGTACTTTATCGCCTGCTGCGGCTGATGAAGGCGTGAGGCCCTATGCTTGAGGGCACGCTTGCCGCCTTTGCCGGACTGGGCTTCTTCCTGGCCGGGCTGCACATGCTGTCGGAGGCGGTGCGCGCCCTGGCCGTGCGCAGGCTGCGGCTGGCGCTTGCACGAGTCTCAAAGCTGCCCTTCGGCAACGCGCTGGCAGGCAGCCTGCTGGGCGCGCTGACGCAGAGCGCCAGCGCCTCCGCCTTCATCTGCATCGGGCTTCTCAACGCGCGCGCCGTTTCCTTCAACGCCGCACTGTCGATCAGCGCCTGGGCCTCGGTGGGCACCTCGGTGCTGGTGTTCCTTGCATCGGTGGACCTGCGATTGCTGGCCCTGCTGGCCGTGGGCCTGGTGGGTGCGCTCTATCTCGCCTCATTGCATCGCGGCGAGGCGGGACGGCGGACCACCGATCTCCTGCTTGCAATCGGTGTCACACTGTTTGGCCTCACCATGCTGAAGGCCACCGGCCATGCCCTGGCCGAAAGCCCCTGGGTGATGGAGTTCTTCACCTTCGCTTCCGAAGCTTGGATCTACAGCTTCATCATCGCCTTCATCGTGACGCTGCTGATGCAGTCTTCCTCCACCGTGAGCGCACTGGCGGTCATGCTGAGTGCCACCGGGCTGGTTCCGCTGGAGGCCGCCATGGTGATGGTGTGCGGCGCCAATGCCGGGTCTGGCATGAGCGTGGCGCTGATTTCCTCCCACCTCTCAGGGCCACCGCGCCAGTTGGCGCTGTGGCAAGCGGCGGTCAAGCTCATCGGCGCGCTCACCGTCCTGCCCTTTGCGGTGATGATGCCCGAAGCTGTGGAGCGTGCCACGCTGCTGCCGGTGCCGGTGCTGCTCTCCGTGATCTATCTGGTGATCAATCTCCTTGGCGCAATTCTGTCCAGCCTGTTGCGGACACCGCTTCTGCACCTGCTTGACGTGCTGGCTCCGGCCGACGGCGAACTGCGCCAGTTCGAACCCTCCTTCATCATCGATGAAGCCACGGAAGACCCCGAGACCGCCTTCATTCTCGCACGTCGGGAGCAGGCGAAGCTGGTCTCGCTGCTTCCCGCCGGGCTCACCCCGGTGCGGCTCGGCGAGGAGACCGAGGCCGCGACTCTCGACAATGACACCAGACGCCGGCTCGCACTGGCCCTGGTGGCCAATATCTCCGACTTCGTCAGCGAAGCCGTTGCCAACCACCCGGTTGGCACGGAAGTGACCAGATTGCTGCTGCTGCAGCGCTGCAACGAGCACATCTCGTCGATTGTCGACGCACTGCACGGTTATGTCCGTGAGTTGTCCTCTCTGGCGGAGATGACCCCGCAGGAGAAGGCGATGTGCGAATCGATGACCGAAACGCTGCACCTGCTGCTTGGCCTGGTTGCCGAGGAAGCGGAGGGAGACGACTCCAACCGTGCGGTGCTTGAACGCCTCACCGCTGGCAGGAGCGATGTGATGACCAGATTCCGCCAGCAGATCGTGGCGCAGGATACGGCCTCGCCTGCCAACCGCGAACCGTTGTTCGTGGCAACCGGCCTGTTCGAGCGCATGGTCTGGCTGGTGCGTCAGTTGTCGACCGATGTCGCCGACATCGCGGCGGCAGCCTAGCCGGCACTCGCCTCGTCAACGATGGCTGCAAGGCGGGTCATGTCGAGGATGCGGACCTCGCGATAACCCAGTTCGCAAATCCCCTGGGAAACGAGGTCCCCCAGCAAGTGAAACACGGTCGAGCGCGACATGTTGCTGGCAGCGGCCAGTTCTTCCTGCGTGAGGGGAATGCTGACAGGGCCGGGCGGCAGATAGTTCAGGAGCCGGCCGCCGAGGGTGAGAAGCCGCGAACACAGCCGGATGCGCGGATCGACCACCATCAGGTCTACCGCGTGCAGCATGTACTCCTCGACGTTCCACGCCATGAGGTTGAAAAACAGCCAATTCAGTGACGGCTCGGACTTGAGCAAATCAATGATCGCCGTCTGCGACAGGGCCAGCAGTTCCGTCGGGCGCCGCGCGACCACGGACATGATGCGCGGCCGTTTGCCAAGTGCCGCCGGTTCGCCGAACCAGCGGCCGGCGAACATGACATGGGCATGGAGCATGCCCTGCACGGGATGTGGAACGGTGATCACCGCGCAGCCGGACACGACGCAATAGATCTCGCTGGCTGAATCCTCGATGTCGAAAAGGGTCCGGTTTTTGGGAAGCGTCACCAGGCGCATGCGGGAGCAGAGGAGGTCCTGAACGCGCCGCTCATGCTGGGACAGCCAACGGCTGTTCCGGGCAATGGCGATGGCTTCTTCCATCTGCATATTTTTTCGGCTCCCCTGCAAAATATCGCAACCGTACACAATTGATCCTCCCGCTCTCTGATTAAGTCAACCGGACTGACGCTGAATGGCGGCAGGAAGCGGGTGACAGCGGCGGCAGGCCTTCGGGACGGCCGATTGCACGAAGAAGGGCAGTACCAAACCGGTGCGGCCCTTGTCGTGCTGGACCCGTTCACGGACTCAAACGGAGGAACATCCCATGCGAAGCATCACGCGTGACAAGCCGGGCCTCGTGAAGCGGCTGGCACTGTTTACTGCCGCCTTGCTGGCGCTCGGCGCCGCAGCCGCCACCAGCGCCCAGGCGGCTGACAAGCCCAATTTCCTTGTGATCTGGGGCGACGACATTGGTGGCTTCAACATCAGCGCCTACAACCGCGGCATGATGGGCTACAAGACGCCCAACATCGACTCGATCGCCGAACAGGGTGCGCTGTTCACCGACTGGTACGGCCAGCAGAGCTGCACCGCCGGCCGCGCCGCCTTCGTGACCGGCCAGTCGCCGATCCGCACCGGCCTCACCAAGGTGGGCCTGCCGGGCACGCCGGAGGGCATGAAGATCGAGGACCCGACCATCGCCGTGCTGCTCAGGGCGCAAGGTTACGCGACCGGCCAGTTCGGCAAGAACCACCTCGGCGACCGTGACGACATGCTGCCCACCAACCATGGCTTCGACGAGTTCCTCGGCAACCTCTATCACCTCAACGCCGAGGAAGAGCCCGAGAACCCCGACTACCCCAAGGACCCGGAGTTCAAGAAGAAGTTCGGCCCGCGTGGCGTGATCCACTCCTTCGCGATGCCGGACGGCACCCAGAAGATCGAGGACACGGGGCCCCTTACGCGCAAGCGCATGGAGACCGTGGATGACGAAGTCACCGCGGCGGCGCTCGGCTTCATGGAGAAGGCCGTCAAGGAGAAGAAGCCCTTCTTCGTGTGGTGGAACTCCACCCGCATGCACATCTTCACCCACCTCAAGGCGGAGTCGGAGGGCAAGACCGGCCTCGGCATCTATGCCGACGGCATGGTGGAGCATGACGGCCACGTCGGCCAGCTGCTCGCCAAGCTGAAGGAACTGGGCGTCGAAGACAACACCGTTGTGATGTATTCGACCGACAATGGTGCGGAGACCTTCACCTGGCCGGATGGCGGCACCACCATGTTCCGCGGCGAGAAGAACACCAACTGGGAAGGCGGCTACCGCGTGCCGACCGTGATCAAGTGGCCCGGCGTCATCAAGCCCGGCACCGTGATCAACGACATCGCCGCGCATGAAGATATCCTGTCGACCTTCGTTGCCGCAGCCGGAAACCCCACTGCCAAGGAAGACCTCCTCAAGGGCCAGAAGATCGGCAACCGCGAATACAAGGTGCATCTCGACGGTTACGACCTCCGCCCCGCCCTCGAAGGCAAGGGCGAATGGCCGCGCAAGGAGTTCATCTACTGGACCGATGACGGCAGCGTTGCCGCCCTTCGCTACGGCAACTGGAAGATCACCTTCCTGAAGCAGGATGCGCTGGGTCTGCGGGTGTGGCAGGAGCCCTTCACGGTGCTGCGCGCGCCCCTCATCACCAACCTGCGCATGGACCCCTTCGAACGTGCCGAGGAGGAAAATGCCATGGGCTTCCAGCGCTGGTACATGGAACGCATGTTCCTGATCGCTCCGGCCGGGGCATATGTCGCCCAGTGGCTGCAGAGCTTCAAGGAGTTCCCGCCGCGCCAGAAGCCGGGCTCCTTCAACCTCGAGCGCGTCATGGAGGCCGTCACCAGCGTCCAGGGCGGCTGATCAGGCACGTCGCCCAAGAACAGGGCATCGGAGTGGCTTGACAGAGCCCTCCGGTGCCTTTCTCTTGTCGGCAACGTGATTTGAGTGGAATGGCGATGCCGGGGCTCCGTTGGCGACTGTTTCTGGCGGGAGTGCTCTGTGCACTGTCTGCGTCCCTTGCCTTGGCAGAGGAGATTGCCCACGACGGCTATGTCGGAAGCGGCAGCTGCGCGGAGTGCCACGCCGCCGAGTCCACAGCCTGGGCAGGCTCCGACCATGCCTGGGCGCTGAAGACGCCGGATGCCGCCAGCGTGCTGGGCGACTTCAACGATGCCACGATCACCAACAAGACCGTGACAACGCGGTTCACCACGAAGGACGGCAAGTATTTCATCGCGACCGAGGGCGCCGACGGCAGGTCACAGAGCTTCGAGGTGCGCTACGTCGTGGGTCACAGGCCGCTGCAGCAATATCTTGTCGAGACGGAGAAGGGCCGCCTGCAGGCGCTCGACCTCGCCTGGGACGTGACGCTGAAGAAGTGGTTCCACCTGTATCCCGAGCAAGACGCGCCGCCCGGCGACGGGCTGCACTGGACCGGCAGCTACAAGAACTGGCAGGCGCGCTGCGCCACATGCCACCAGACCGGCTTCGACAAGGGCTATGACTTTCCGTCCCGCACCTACAAGAGCCACTGGACCGAGCTGACGGTGGGCTGCGAATCCTGCCATGGGCCGGGCGAAGCGCACAATGCATGGGCCAGGACGCAATCCGGCGAGGACCCCTTCAAGAAACTGCCGCTGGGCCCTGGCCACCAGGCGCAGGAGATCAATGCCTGCGGCCCCTGTCATTCGCGCCGTGAAGCCTTCTCGCAGGCCCAGCCCGTGGCGGGCGCCCCGTTCCACGACAATTATGCAATGGCGCTGCTGACGCCGGACCTCTACTTCCCCGACGGCCAGCAGAGGGATGAAGTCTTCATCCTCGGCTCCTTCCTGCAGTCCAAGATGAAGGCCAAGGGCGTGACCTGCTCCAACTGCCACGAGCCGCATGGCGGGGGACTGGTGGCCGAGGGCAATGCCGTGTGCACGCAGTGCCACAGCCCGGCGGGCAACGACGCATTCCCCAGCCTGCGCAAGGCGGAGTTCGATTCACCCGAGCACCACCACCACAAGCAGGGCAGCGATGCCGCGCAATGCGTGAGCTGCCACATGCCGGAGCGCAGCTACATGCTGATCGATCCGCGCCGCGACCATTTCTTCCGCAAGCCTGATCCGCTGCAGTCCAAGGCGGCGGACGCTCCTGACGTGTGCACGGGCTGCCACACGGAGAAAACCGCCGAATGGGCGGCCGAGCAGATTGCCGCCTGGAAGCCCGCGGGCGACAAGAGCTGGCAGGACCGCAGCGCCTTCATCGCCTTCACCAACGGCGACCGCTCGGAAAAGACCGTCACCGACCTCACGCGCTACGTGCTCGACCGCGAACACCCTGCCGTGGCGCGGGCCACCGCGCTCAATGCGCTCGGCTCCGGCGGCTCGCTTTCGGCAGCAGATGGCGAGCAGCTGCTGGCGGACGACGACCCGCTGGTGCGCGCCGCGGCCACTGGCGCCCTGCGCCACATCGACGTGCAGGACAGGATCGCGCTGTTGATGCCCCTGCTCACCGATCCATCCCGCTCCGTGCGCCAGCGCGCGGCCGTGGAGATTGCAGGTGCCGGCGTTGCGCTGCTGCCAGCGAGCGATGACGCCGCCTATCGCAAGGGCCTTCAGGACTTTCTGGACGTGCGCATGGCCAACGCCGACACGCCCGAGTCGCATGTGGCCATCGGTGGCCTCGCCCTGAGCCGGCGCCAGTGGGACGATGCCCAGAAGGCATTCACAACCGCCACCGAGATGGACCCGCAGATGGCCTCCGCCTGGCTGGTGCTCGCACAGCTCGCCGAGGCCCGGGGCAACCCGAAGGACGCCGAAGCGGCCCTCACATCGGGACTGGCAGCCTCACCCCGCAACGTGGACATCCTGCTGGCCCGCGGCGACATCGCGGCGCGCCAGCAGAAGTTCGACGATGCGCTGGGCTGGTATCGCCGGGCCCAGGCTGCTGATCCGCAGCGCCCGGATGTGTGGGTGGCCTCGGCCATCGGCTATGCGCTGAAGGGTGACCGGGTGGCGGCGGCCGAGGCGGCCAACCGGGCCCGGCAGCTCGCCCCCGGCATGGCACTACCCGCCGAACTCGAGCAGTTCCTTGCCCAACCGCAATGATTTGGTTTCGGCGGCCGTAACTCGCATAGGTTCATGGACAAGCACACAGCGGAGCAGAGAATGGCCGTCGCACGCTCCGGGCACCACGCAGCGGCGGACATGTCATCAGCAAGGAGAACCAACATGATGAAACGGATGTTGATCGCGGCGGCTGCCGTCGCCACGCTCGCGACCATGAGCTTCACCGTGGCTCCCGCCGAGGCAAGGGTCGTGATCTACGGCGGCGTGCCCTATCACAGTTACGCGGTGGCACCGCACTGGCGCTACTATTACGGCCGCGGCTGGTATGACCCCTATCAGTACAACTATGTGCAGCCCAGCAAGATGAGCTGCGGCCAGGCGCGCCAGGCCGTGAAGGCAAGCGGCTACTACAATGTCGTGACCCTCGACTGCAGCGGCAAGGTCTACAATTTCTCCGCCCTGCGGAAGGGCAAGCAGCGCTACGTCTCGGTCAACGCAAGGACCGGCGCCGTCTGGCAGAACTAGCCGACCCGATCAGGCGTGCCCGCCCATCTCCGATGCGGCGGCACGCCTGACCTCCTGCCAGCGCGGGTCGGCATGAAGCGGATCGAAATCCGAGTCCCGCATGATCCATTCGCGCATGTCGGCGTTGCTGATGGGCAGGAGCCTGAAGAGCAGGTCGAAGGCATCGTCCGCTCGGCCGCCGACGCTATAGTAGCAGGCAATGTTGTAGAGCGTCAGGTAGTCGTCCGGCGCGATCGCCACTGCAGTTCGCGCCCATTGTTCCGCCCGCTTCACCTCGTTGAGCTTGGCGAGGGCCGTGGCCATGAAATAGGCAGGCCGCGGATTTTCCGGATTCTTCGCGAAGGCGCGCTCCGCGCGCTCAACGCCACGCGCGGCGCAGCGCACGGCATCAGCCTCGCGGTTGAGTGAGGTGTAGACCTGGTTGAGCAGGATCAGCGTCTGATAGTCCTCTGGCTTGATTTCCGCCGCTCGTTCCCAATGGCGGGCCGTCGCTTCAAGGCGGCCCTGCGCATAGCAGGCGCGGCCGCAGAAATAATGCAACTCGAACAGATCCGGGTTCGCTGCCAGTGCAGCTGCAAACTCCGCGTCCGACTCGCCCGTGCGATGCGCGATGGACAGCGCAAGCCCGCGAGAGGCATGGGCTTCGGCAAGGTCAGGTTCGAGTTCCAGGGCCCTCTCGCTGTTGCGCAGCACTGCTCCCGCGGTGTCCTCACTGTAATCCATGTACAGGAAGGCATCACAATCGGCGAGGCTAGCATAGGCGCGCGCATAGGAGGGATCGAGATCGATGGCCTTTGCGAACATACGCTTGGCCAGATTGTAGTAGGTGCGCGACCCACGATGAAAGTAATCGCGCGCCCGCAGGTAGTAGGTGTAGGCCTCGATGTTCTGCGTCGGTGCCTGCTCGATCGCCTTGCGTTCGCGCGGCAAGAGCTTCACCTTCAACTGGTCAACGATGGACTTGGTGATCTCGTCCTGCAGCGCAAAGATGTCGGTGAGGTCCCGGTCGTAGCGGTCTGCCCAGACCTGCCCGCCGCTTGCGCCCTCGGTGAGTTGCGCGGTCACCCGCACCTTGGACCCGGCCCGACGCACACTGCCATGCAGAAGAAAGCCGACGCCCAGGTCACCCGCGATCGCCTCCATGTTGGCGGACCGCCCCTTGTGCTTGAAAACGGTGTTCCGGCTGAGCACGAACAGATCGGAGACGTTCGACAGATCGGTGATAAGGTCTTCGGTGATTCCGTCCGAGAAATACTCCTGCTGGGGATCACCGCTCATGTTGGTGAAGGGCAGCACGGCAAGCGAGGTGCGCCGCTGAGACGGCTGGATGCTGGCCGCTCGCTGCCGGGACGCCGGCAGCGCCGGCTCGATCAGGAAGACATGAACCGGCCGTGCGATGTTGCGAAGCAGCTTTTCGCCCGCATCCGCGAAAGCCGCATCCAGCTTTGATCCGATCTGGAACCGAATGCCCGCCGAACAGGCGACACCGCCTGCTGGCGCGTGGGCCACCATGCGCGAGGCGAGGTTCACGTCATCGCCATAGAAGTCGTCACCCTGCACCAGCACGTCGCCGAGATTGATGGCGATGCGAAGGTTGATGGCCCGATCTCCCGGCACGTCGGCATTGCGCGCCGCCAGGCCGCGCTGGATTTCAAGTGCGGCCTCGGCGGCCTCCAGTGCGCTGGCGAACTCGGCCAGGAACCCGTCACCCATCGCCTTGAAGATCCGGCCGTCATGGCGGGCGACTGCCGGTTCGATGAGGTCATGACGGTTCTGGCGCAGCGCCGTCAGCGTCGCCTCGTCATTGGCCTCCATCAGCCGGCTGAAGCCCACGACCTCCGCTGCCATGATGGCAGCGAGCCGGCGCTTCACGCGCTCTCCCGACATTCCCGTCACCTCGTGAAATCGTTTCAACTATGTGTTTGCACGTAGTAAATTGCAATGTGTTCGTGACGTCATCCACCCATTCGAGCCCCGCATGTGCAATCTCTACAGCCTCACCAAGGGCCAGGCCGCAATTGTCGCGATGAGCCGGGCGATGTTGGACCACACCGGCAACCTGCCTCCGCTGCCGGGCATCTATCCGGATTACCCGGCGCCGCTGGTGCGCAACGGAACGGCTGGGCGCGAACTTGCCAATGCGCGCTGGGGTATGCCCTCTCCTACCTTTGCCCTCAAAGGGCGCAACAGCGACCCAGGCGTCACCAATGTCCGGAATACCGCGTCGCCGCACTGGCGCCGCTGGCTGGGCGAGGCCTCGCGCTGTGTTGTTCCCTTCACCAGCTTTGCCGAACCTGCGACGCTGCCGGACGGCAGGAAGGAGAATGCCTGGTTCGCCCTCGGGGATGACCGTCCGCTTGCCTTCTTCGCCGGAATCTGGACGCGCTGGACCTCGGTGCGCAAGGTGAAGGAAGGCGAGACCACCAATGATCTCTTTGCCTTTCTGACAACCGACGCCAACGCAGAGGTCGGCGCCGTTCACCCCAAGGCCATGCCGGTCATCCTCACCACCAGCGCGGAGATCGACCACTGGCTGACAGCACCCCTGCAGGAGGCGCTGCAACTGCAACGCCCCCTGGGCGGTGGACTGTTGAAGATCGTGGCACGCGGCGGCCGGCAGGACGCACCTGTTGAGGGCAGCGTTTGAGTTTGCACTCCGCTGCGCCGATCCGGTTTCGTGAGCCCAGCCAACAGATTGATTATCTTCTGCCAATCAGTCACATTCGCCTCCAACGGGGGACCCGCATGAATGTCAACGGACGGCACTATCGCACCATCTGGCTCAACGCCGACGGCTGGGCCGTGGATATCATCGACCAGACGAAGTTTCCCCACGTCTTCGAGACCGTAACGCTGCGCACACCGGAGGAGGCGGCCGTCGCCATCAGGGACATGCTGGTCCGGGGCGCCCCGCTGATCGGCGTCACGGCGGCCTATGGCATGGCACTCGCCATGCGGCAGGACAGTTCCAACGCGGCCCTGGCGAGCGCCTATGACTTGCTGGTGAAGACAAGGCCTACAGCCATCAACCTCAAGTGGGCGCTTGACCAGATGGTTCAGGCCTTGAAGCCGCTTCCCGAAAGCGCCCGTTTGGTTCGCGCCTACGCACGTGCCGCCGAGATTGCGGATGAGGACGTTGCCATCAACCAGAGCATCGGCCGCAACGGATTTGACATCATCAAGCGCATTGCCGCTGCAAAGAAGCCGGGAGAGACGATCAACATTCTCACCCACTGCAACGCAGGCTGGCTGGCCACCGTTGACTGGGGCACCGCCACGGCACCCATCTACACCGCCCACGATGCCGGGCTTCCCATTCACGTCTGGGTGGACGAGACGCGGCCGCGGAACCAGGGCGCCTCACTCACCGCCTGGGAACTTCTCCACCATGGCGTGCCGCATACGGTGATCCCGGACAACACCGGCGGCCACCTGATGCAGCACGGCCTCGTCGACATGGCCATCGTCGGCACCGACCGCACCACGGCGCAAGGTGACGTCTGCAACAAGATCGGCACATATCTGAAGGCTCTTGCAGCGCATGACAATGGCGTGCCCTTCTATGTCGCACTGCCCTCCCCCACGATCGACTTCACCGTCATGGATGGCATCCGCGAAATTCCCATCGAGCAGCGCGGCGGCCATGAAGTCTCGCACATGACAGGACGCACCGCGGACGGGCGCATCGAGACTGTGGAGATCGTGCCTCGTGGATCGAAAGTGGCCAACTATGCCTTCGACGTCACGCCGGCGCGCTATGTGACGGGCCTCATCACCGAACGGGGCGTGATCGCCGCAAACCGCGAGGCAATCGCCACGGCTTTCCCGGAGCGTGCCGCTCAGTAACTGGCCATTTCCATCCGCACCCGCCGCGCGGCGTCGATCACGGCCCCAATGGTGGGATAGTGCGCGCCGTTCACCATCATGTCCCGCGCCAGCGTCAGGACACGCGCCTCGCAGGTGGCGCGGCGATCCTTGTCCTCGATCCACTCGAGGTCGATGTTATGAGCGAGGCCAAGGATGCGGCGAATCATCTTGGCGGCAGCAAATCCGACAGTATCCGTCCACAGCCGATCCATGTAGGCCTGCCGTTCAAGTTCCAGCCGCGCCTCTCCGTCGATGCCCTGGAACAGCGATGAAGGATAGGCATCGCCCGTTGGGTTCTCGCGCCACAGGGTGAGGAATTTTTCGCGGAACTGCGAGACGATCCTCTCCAGCGTCGAGAGCACCCAGTCGCGATAGGCATCACGCTCGCCTGGCCGCTTCTCATGCCCATCCTGCGCGAAGAAGTTGATGAGGAAATTGGCGACAATGGCGCCCACGTCGAAGCCCATCGGCCCGATGAAGGCGAACTCGGGATCGATGACCCGCGTCTCCGCCGGCGTCAGCATGATGGAACCGGTGTGCAGATCGCCGTGCAGCATGGCTTCCGCTGACGACAGGAACTTCAGCTTCAACCTGGAGACGGCGACCTTGAGGTCCCCGTCCTCGCGCCAGCGCGCCGCATAGGCATCAAGCTGCGGCGAGGTCCAGCGGTTGAGTTCCGCCACACGATAGGGATCGGTGAAGATCAGGTCCTCGGTAATCTTGCAGAGCGCGGTGTTGCCGGCGAAGGCGGCAATCAGCGCCTTCTTCCTGTCTGCCGTCAAGGCGAGATCCGAGGTGAAGTACAGGGTGCGGGCCATGAAGGTGGAAATGTCGTCCGCGAACTTCGGATACGCCGTGGCAGCGATCATACCGCGACGCATGATGATGTGGGGCTCGAGCAGTTCCATGACGATGAGGGCCTGGCGCTCGTCATAATGATGGATCTTCGGCACCAGCGCGCCGGTCAGGCGGGCCTGTTCGGTGAGCGCCATGTGCTCGTAGTGCGCACGCGAGAGCGGCAGCGGCCAACTCTCGCCGACGAGCCGCACATAGGGGAGAGCCTGCTTGACCGCAACGCCGCCTTCCGGTCCCTTCACGATGAACACCAGGTTGAGGTTGCCGTCACCGACCTCGGCGATGGTCCATTGTTCCGGCATGCCACCCAGGATGCGCCGTACGGCATCGATGCCTGAAAGATAAGCAGAGAGCGTTTCGGGTTTTTGCGGCGCGTAGCCTTCGGGCGTTTCGATCATGGCTGGCATGTCATGCTGTTTGTTGTTGGCGATGCCTCGCAGTGAGCACCGGAATGCGCTGGAAATGCAAGCCATGCGCCGCACTGCCCGGCGCTTTTCGCAATCGCAAAAGCGATGATGCCATGCAGCAAAGCAGATTTGTCGGACAAAAGGTCTGGACAAACTCCAAACCGTGTTGGATGTTTTCGCCCATCGGCGTCCTTCCAGAAGTTTCGGCCGACTGTTCCGGCACGAAACCACCCTCGGGCGCGCGAGAGAACATCAGCCTTGGAGGAGGACCAACGCAATGCTCGACGATCTTATCAAGGAAGCCGCCAATCGGCGCGACGTATTCAAGAAGCTGGGTGCGACCGCGCTCGGTGCTGCCCTGCTGGCCGACGCCGGGTTCGACCCTGCGATGGCGCAGGCCCTTGCTCCTTCGGGGAAGCCCATGAAGGCGGCGTTCTCGAATGCCGGACTGCAGGCCACATGGTGCGCCCAGGGCAAGCAGGCAGCGGAAGCCTGGGGCAAGCTCATGAATGTCGAGATCACCTGGTTCGACGGTGAACTCTCGGCCACCAAGCAGCGCGCCGCCATCGACAACATGGCCTCGCAGAAGTGGGATTTCGTGGCGATCCAGACCTTCGGCATCGGCACGCTGACGGACCCGATCAAGAAGATGATCGACGCCGGCACCCCGGTGATCGCGATGGACACGCTGGTTGCCCCTCCGGGAACGATTCCGATCCACACCTTCATCGCGCCTGACAACGTGATGATGGGATCCGTCGTCACCTCCGCCCTGGTTGGCGCCATGGGTGGTGCGGGCAACATGGTGATGACGCAGGGCGCGCTTGGCCACTCCGGTGCGCAGGGCCGTGCCAAGGGCTTCCACCAGGTTGTGGACGGCAACGCCAACATCAAGGTGCTCGACGAACAGCCCGCCGACTGGGACGTGACCAAGGTCGCCCGCATCTGGGACTCGCTGCTCACACAGTACCCGGACATCAAGGGCGCCTTCTTCCACAATGACGACATGGCGCTCGCCGCGCACAACGTCATGAAGGCCAAGAACCGCACCGACATTCTCATCGCCGGCGTTGACGCCATGCCGCCCGCCGTGAATGCGGTGCTTGAAGGCGTGATGGTGGCGACGGTGCGCAACCCCTCCTGCCGCATCCACGGCTGGTCGGTGGCGGCCGGTGTTGCCGCGGTGCAGGGCGGCGAGCAGGCCGGCAAGGACATTCCGGACTTCATCCTGGCCGACGGCCCCGTGATCACCAAGGAAACGGCTGCGGGCCATCTCTGGCTGCAGAAGAACTTCCTGATCTGATCTTGACCGTGATTGCCGATCAGACACAACACGCGAGCGGGGGCCAAGAGCCCCTGCTCGAACTTTCCAACGTCTCGAAGCACTTCGGCGGCGTGATGGCGCTGCAGAACGTGGATTTCACGCTGCTGCCGGGAGAGATCCACGGCCTGGTGGGCGAAAACGGTGCCGGCAAGTCCACCACCATGAAGATCATTGCCGGGGTGCACACGGATTTCGACGGCACCATGAAGATCAAGGGCCGCGAGGTTCGGCTTCGTTCAGCCGGCGATGCGCTGGCCAACTCCATTGGCATGGTCCACCAGGAACTCTCCGTCGTGCCGGACCTGACGGTCGCGGAGAACGTGTTCCTCGGCAACCAGCCGCTCACCGCCTTCGGGACCGTGGACTGGGGCCGCATGAACAGGGAGGCCCGGAAGCTCATCGCCAGCCTCGGCCTCGACATCGACCCCACCACCACCATGGGCGCGCTTCCGGTTGGGCTGCAGCAATTGGTCGAGCTCTCGCGCGTTCTTTTTTCGGGCGCCCAGATCATCATTCTCGATGAACCCACCTCCGCACTCTCGCCGCCAGAGGTGAGACAGCTTTTCCAAGTCTTGCGCCGGCTTCGTTCCGAGGGCCGATCCATCGTCTTCATCTCGCACTTCCTCGATGACGTGCTGGAGATTTCTGACCGCGTCACGGTGTTCCGCAATGGCAAGAAGGTCACCACCGAGGACACGAAGAGCCTCACCAAGGATATCGTCATCGCCCACATGATCGGGCGCGGTTCCAAGGGCATGCACATGGGCGAGGAGGCGGAGCTCAGGGGCGACGACGCCAAACCGGTGGTGCTTTCAGTCCAGGGCGTGAGCGACGGACGGAACCTGCGGAATTTCTCGATCGAACTTCGCGCCGGAGAAATCACTGGGGTCTATGGCTTCATGGGGTCAGGCCAGATCGAACTCGCGCGCGCCTTGTTCGGCAAGGTTTCTCTGCGCCGGGGCTCGGTGCAGCTCGATGGCAAGGCGGTGCGCTTTCGCTCAACTGCGGCCGCGCGCGCCAAGGGCATCGCCTTCGTGCCGGAGAACCGGAGGATGATGCTTTTCCGGCAGGAGCCGGTCTACAAGAACGTCTCGATATCGATCCTCGACCGCATCCACCGCCTGTGGCTGAAGCCGCGGGCCGAGAAGCGCATCACCGAGGGGCACATCAAGGACTTGCAGATCAGGCCGCCGCGCACCGCCATTCCACTCGGCTCGCTGTCCGGCGGCAACCAGCAGAAGGTGGCGCTCGCCAAGTGGCTCACCCACCTGCCACGCGTGCTGATCCTCTCCGAGCCAACCCGCGGCATGGACGTGGGCGCCAAGGAAGACGTGATCCGCATCGTCAAGTCGCTGCGCGACAGGGGCGTGGCCATCCTGGTGCTCTCCACCGAGCCCGAGACCATACTGACACTTGCCGACCGGGTGACGGTGATCCGCAAGGGTACCGTGGCGCGCGAATTTTCAACGGGCCATATCGAGAAGGCGGACCTTCTGGCGGCAGCCTGAGCTTTCGAGGGAGAAGAAGACACCATGACGACCGCCGACACGGCAGCGCCCCGCAGCTTCAGCCTGAAGCGCTTCCTCGCCGATCAGCTGCGCAACATCGCACCGGTGTTCACGCTGGTCGCCCTCGTCGTGTTCTTCAGCTTCGCGTCGAACTCGTTCCTGACGCTCGACAACATGCTGAACATCATCCGGCAGCTGTCGATCACCGGCATCATCGCCGTTGGCCTCACCTACGTGATCCTCACGGCGGAAATCGACCTGTCCGTTGCGGCGGTGGCCAATGCGGTGGGCATCACGGTGGCCTACTTCACCATCCAGCCGGACTACGTGAACATCGCCAACATCCCGCTGCCGGGCTGGATCGCCATCATCCTCGCGCTGGCGTCGGCCTTCGCCTTTGGCCTTGTCACGGCCGGCGGCATGACCATCATCGGCATCCCCTCCTTCATCATGACGCTGGCCATGATGCAGATTGCCAACGGCGTCTCCGCCCTGCTCATCCGCGGCCAGATCGCCTACCAATACCCCGATCTCATCACCACGCTGGGCTCCGGAACGGCCTTTACCATTCCGCTTGGCATCGATGCGGCGGGCAAGGCGATGTTCATTCCGATCGGCTGGCCGATCATCGTCTGCATCCTCTTCCTGCTCGTCGGGCACATCGTCCTCACCTACACGCGCTATGGCCGCTACATCTACATGGTGGGTGGAAACCGCGAGGCAGCCGAGTATTCCGGCGTCAACGTCAAGTTCATCATCGGTTCGGTGATGGTGATCTGCGCCATGTGCTCGGGCATCGCCGGCATGCTGGGTGTTGCCTATTTCGGTTCCGCCCAGCAGAACCAGTTCGACACCTTCCTGCTCGATGCCATCGCCGCGGTGGTGGTGGGTGGCACGTCGCTGTTCGGCGGGCGCGGCGGCATTGGCAACACCATCATCGGCCTGCTGGTCCTGGGCGTCGTCAACAACGGGCTTGACCACATCCAGATCGACTCGTTCCTCAAGATCCTGATCCGCGGCCTCATCCTGCTCGCGGCGCTGATCATCAACGTCTATGCCCAGGTGCTGAAGGAGAAGCAGTCGGACCTCGACTGAACAGGCTGCTGAACAAGGGGCGGTTGATCCCGCCCCCCGTTCGGTGCGTAAAAGGGGCATCATGACAGCCCCTTCCCTCTACTGGCTCCGCAACGACCTGCGCCTCACCGACAATGCCGCCCTGACGGCGGCGGCGGCGCAGGGCCCGGTCATCTTGCTCTACGTGCTCGATGACGAAACGCCCGGCGACTGGCGCATGGGTGGCGCCTCGCGCTGGTGGCTGCACAGGAGCCTCGAGGCGCTGTCCGCCAAGGCGCCATTGCTGCTGCGGCGGGGTGCCGCAGACAAGGTGATCGCCGAGGTTCTGCAGGAGAGCGGGGCCGCGAGCGTCCATTTTGCACGCGACTATGCGCCCTGGTCCGAGGGGCTGGAGCGCCGCGTCAAGGCGGCGTGCGAGACGGCGGGTACCGCCTGCCACCGTTATGGCGGCTTCCTGCTGCATGAGCCCGAGACGATCCGCAATGGTTCGGGCGAGCCCTATCGCGTCTACACCCCGTTCTCCAAGGCCTGTTTCGCGGCGGGCGAACCGAAACCGCTGAAGCCCATCCCGAAATTCGCCGCCTGGACGGGCAAGCTGAAAGGCGACCGCCTCGCCGACTGGAAACTGTTGCCAGTGAAGCCGGACTGGGCCAAGGGCATAGCGGCACACTGGGCGCCGGGCGAAGCGGGCGCCGCCTTGCGGCTGAAGCAGTTCATCGCCGACGGACTGGAACACTATGCCGACGAGCGCGACCGGCCAGACCGCGACGTGACCTCGCGGCTTTCGCCCTACCTCCACTTCGGCGAGATCAGCCCCGCCCAATGCTGGCATGCGGTGCGCGCCGCACAGACTGCGGCGGGCGGCAAGCTGGACAAGGCGGCCGAGAAATTCCTCAAGGAAGTGTTGTGGCGGGAGTTTTCCTATCACCTGCTGCACCATTGGCCGACCCTGCCCGAGAAGCCGTTCCGCCCGGAGTTCGCGGCGTTCCCGTGGAGCGACAATCCGAAGGGCCTCAAGGCCTGGCAGAAGGGCCGCACCGGCTATCCCATTGTTGACGCGGGCCTCCGCGAGTTGTGGGCGACCGGCATCATGCACAACCGCGTGCGCATGATCGCGGCATCCTTCCTCATCAAGGACCTGCTGGTGCCGTGGCAGGATGGCGAGCGTTGGTTCTGGGACACGCTCGTCGATGCCGACATCGGCAGCAATGCCGCGAGCTGGCAATGGGTGGCCGGATGCGGGGCCGATGCCGCGCCCTATTTCCGCATCTTCAACCCGGTCCTGCAGGGCGAGAAGTTCGACCCTCACGGCGCATACGTGCGCAAGTGGCTTCCCGAACTGGCGCATATGCCCAATGAATTCGTGCACTGCCCATGGGAAGCACCGGCCCTGGTGCTGAAGGCGGCCGGGGTTGAACTGGGGAAGAACTACCCCCATCCTGTCGTAGACCATGGAAAGGCGCGTGACCGGGCTCTCGCGGCCTTCAAGGAAATCAAGGGGGCGGCATGACCAGGCTTCTTGGCATCAGCGGCGCGCTGCGCAAGGCATCGACCAATACCGGACTGCTGCGGGCTCTCAGGGAGATGGCGCCCGCGCATGTCTCCGTCGAGATTGCTGATCTGCACGGCATTCCGATGTTCAACGAGGACGACGAGGCGGCAACCGGCAAGCCTGAGAGCGTGACCGCGCTGGATGCCAGGATCCGGGCGGCGGACGGCATCGTCATCGCCTGCCCGGAGTATAATTTCTCGGTTCCCGGTGTGCTGAAGAATGCCACCGACTGGCTGTCGCGCGGCGGCTCGCCCTTCCGCTGGAAGCGGGTGGGCATCGTCGGTGCGGGTGGTGGGCAGTTCGTCGGCACGGCGCGCGCGCAGTATCACCTGCGGCAGAACCTGCAGGCGCTGCAGGCCATCACCATGCCGCGGCCCGAAGTCTTCGTGAACCACAATGAGGAGAAGTTCGACACGCAAGGCAACCTCACGGATGCCGAGACGCAGCGGTATCTGGCCAAGTGGTTCGAGTCGTTCCTGGAGTGGGTGGAGAAGAGGCCTTAAGTTGAGAGTCCAGGTACACTGCTCCCCAATATCCGTCATCCCGGCGAAGGCCGGAATGGACAGCATCCTTTAGTCAGACCATCACGCTCGTCGCCGCGTTCCGGATGGCGCGGATCTCCGCCGCATAGTCCTTGGTCTTGAAGATTGCCGAACCGGCGACCAGAACATTGGCACCGGCGCGCACGACGTCGCCCGCATTGTGCCGGGTGATGCCGCCATCGACTTCGATGTCGATGTTGCGCCCACCCACCATGTCGCGGACCTCGGAAATCTTTTCCAGCATTGCCGGAATGAAGGACTGGCCGCCGAAGCCCGGGTTGACACTCATCACCAGGATGAGGTCGAGCCGGTCCATCACGTGCTTCAGAACCGAGGCAGGCGTTGCCGGATTGAGCGACACGCCCGCCTTCTTGCCCATTGCGCGGATCGCCTGCAGCGAACGGTCGAGGTGCGGGCCGGCTTCGGCATGAACGGTGATGATATCCGCCCCCGCCTTGGCGAAGCTCTCGAGATAGGGATCGACAGGGGCGATCATCAGATGCACGTCGAAGGGCTTCTTCGTCACGCTGCGGATCGACTCCATGATCGGCGTGCCGAAGGAGATGTTGGGCACGAAGTGCCCATCCATCACATCGATGTGGATATAGTCGGCCCCCGCCGCGTCGATGGCGCGCACCTCCTCACCGAGCCGCGCGAAGTCGGCGGCGAGGATCGAGGGTGCAATGAGCAGGGGCCGCGTCTTCATCATCAACCTCAGGCGATCAGCCTGCCGAAATAGGCGGCCGTGTCGCCCATGCGGTTCGAGAAGCCCCACTCATTGTCATACCACGACAGGATCTGCACGAAGTTGCCGTCCATCACCTTGGTCTGGTCGAGGTGGAACACGGAGGAGTGCGGATCGTGGTTGAAGTCGATCGAAACATTGGGCTTGGCGGTGGTGCCGAGGATGCCCTTCAGCGGGCCGTTGGCGGCCGCCTTGAGGATCATCTCGTTCACCTCTTCCTTCGTCGTGGCGCGCTTGGCGATGAACTTCAGATCGACGACCGAGACGTTGGGTGTCGGCACGCGCATGGCGAAGCCGTCCAGCTTGCCCTTGAGTTCCGGCAGAACGAGGCCCACGGCCTTGGCAGCACCCGTCGAGGTCGGGATCATCGACAGCGCCGCGGCACGGGCGCGGTAGAGGTCCTTGTGCATGGTGTCCAGCGTCGGCTGGTCGCCGGTGTAGGAGTGGATCGTCGTCATCATGCCCTTTTCGATGCCGATGCCGTCATTCAGCACCTTGGCGACCGGGGCGAGGCAGTTCGTCGTGCACGAGGCGTTCGAGATCACCATGTGATCCTTCGACAGCTTGTCGTGGTTGACGCCATAGACGACCGTGAAATCGGCGCCATCCGACGGGGCTGAAACGATGACGCGCTTGGCGCCGGCTGCGAGATGGGCCGCAGCCTTGTCGCGCGCCGTGAAGATGCCCGTGCACTCAAGCGCAATGTCGATGCCCAGATCCTTCCACGGCAGCTGGCTCGGGTCCTTGATGGCGGTGACCTTGAACTGGTCAGAGCCGATCGAGATCGAATCACCCTTCACCGTCACCTCATGCGGGAAGCGGCCGTGGACGGAGTCGAACTGGAGGAGGTGCGCGTTGGTCTCCACCGGGCCCAGGTCGTTCACCGCCACGACGTCGATGTCCTTGCGGCCGGACTCATAGATGGCGCGAACGATGTTGCGGCCGATGCGGCCGAAGCCGTTGATGGCGACACGGACTTTCGTCATGGGAAGCTCTCCGGATGATGGGCGGTTGATTGTCGGCGGCTGTTATAGAGATTTTGCTGCGCCGCGAAAGGGGGATTCTGAGGTACGTAACTCAACGCTGTGCGGAATAGTGCTTTGGAAAAAATGCAGCCAATGCGGCGGCCATGACCTGCTTGGCCTGGGTGCCGCTGACCTGGCCCTTGTATCCCCCGCCACCCAGCCCGACCCACAGGCCGTCACCCAGTGATTCCAACCCCCGCGCGGTGAGGCCGGCATCAAGACCATAGCCGCCTTCCGAGATGATCTGGCGGCAAAGCGCTTCGGTGGTGGCCTGGCGCTCGGCATCGGATCCGGCGCAGATCTGATCATAGAAGGGGCGGCCCTGAATTTCACCCCAGAAGGCCACCCAGGCGGCTAGCTTCTCACGCGTATAGATCTCGGTGTCAAAGTCGGAGAGCAACAAGGCCTTCAGCTGGTCTGCTGCGGAAGGGCCGGCGGCGGTCATGCTGGCTTCCCAATGTGCTCGGTATTCGGCGGCCAGCGCGCCAAGGACGGCGGCGAGCAGCTCATCCTTGCTGTTGAAATGAAAAATCACGATTCCGGCGGACAGGCCGGCTTCCTTGGCGACGTCCGCCACGGTCAGCCCCGCATAGCCCTTGCGGGCCAGCACGGCGATGGTCGAATCGATCAGCTGCTGGCGGCGCACCGGGCGCGTCGCCTTGCGCTGAGGTGTGTTTTCGGTCTGTCGCGCACTTGCCATGCACTGCAGCATAGTCAATGCTTTGGCCGGGGGAAAGGCGGAAGCCTGACCCCGGATGACCCGGCGGCAGAATCTTCTCGTAAGGCTAGCGATGCGCGACCATGAACTGAGATCAGTCCTGAATGACGAGCTGCATGGCCGCCCCGGCCTGCCGGTGGTCGCCCCGGCGCGCATCACGCACCTGGCCTTCACCCTGTCGGAGGGCGACAGCGATCCGCTCGACCATGTGCGACTGCTGTGCGACGCGTTGGGCGTGAAGCCCCCCACCCCCGGTGCCGCCCACCACGCGGCGGACATCGCGGGCGGGCAGTTCAAATATGAGCGCCACGGCGAATTCTACCGCATCAGCGTGGTGACCGAGGGTGGACTGGACAAGGGCGAGGCACTGGCCATCCTGCCGGTGGGCTGGGTCGATGGGCTGCCGGGCTCCCGCCTCGTTGGCATTCATACCCGCATCATGTCCAAGGATGAGCCGGGGCCCGACGTGGACGAACTCATCCGCATGTTCGGCCATGAAGACCTTGCAGGTTCGCGCGTCTCCTCCGGCCAGGCGACGGTGTGGACCGACTTCCGCATCGGCCCGGACGGCTATACCCGCATGCTGGTGAAGGACCACGGCCTGTCGCCATTGAGGTTGGGCCGCGTCATCCGCCGCATCCACGAAATCGAGACCTACCGCATGATGGCGCTGCTGGCCCTGCCGCTGGCGCGCAAGGTGACGGGGGAGCTGGCGAGCCTGGACCGCGCACTGTCGAAGGTGACGGCGGACATGCTGTCGGCGCGCGAAAGCCATGAGGATGCCGAGCTGCTCACGGGCTTGAGTCGTATCGCCCGCGACGTGGAGGAAATCTCCAGCCGCACCAGCTATCGCTTCTCCGCCGCGCGCGCCTATGCGGCGCTTGTCGACAAGCGCCTCGCCGAGCTGGGCGAGGAGAAGGTCATGAGCTTCCAGCGCATCGGCGTGTTCCTCGATCGCCGCTTCTCGCCTGCCATGGCCACCTGCCAGGCGGTGAGCGAGCGCATCAAGAGCCTTGCCGAGCGCAGCGAGCGTGCCTCCAATCTGCTGCGCACCCGCGTCGAAGTGGCGCTCGAGGCGCAGAACCAGCAGGTGCTGAAGTCGATGGAAAAGCGCAGCCACCAGCAGTTGAGGCTGCAGCAGACGGTCGAAGGACTGTCGGTGGTGGCGATCAGCTATTACCTGATCGGCATCCTGTCGAAGCTGATCGAAGGTCTTGGCACCTATGCGCATGTGGAGACGAAGCTCATCAACATCGTCATCATCCCCATCGTGCTGTTCCTCGTGTGGTACGGGATCAGGCGGCTCAGGAAGCACATCCTGAGTTCGGAGAAGGACTGAGGCCCTGCAACTTCACCCCGGCGAAAACCGGGGCCCAGCTTCGGGCTGAGCCGTGGGGTCAGCCATGACGTTCGTAACGATTGCTTTTGGGCGAACGCAGACCGACGTAGCCCCCTACATGATCCTGTCAGAAACCCGCCCTACGCATCTCCAGAGGGCTTTGACGACCGCCTGGGCGCCCTTCAAGGGAAGCTGGATCCCGGCCTTCGCCGGGATGACGGCAGTTTTCCACCATGGACTTTCCCTTCGCCCGGCTTGACCGGGCGATCCTCTTTGATGGCCGCAGAAAAAGGATGCCCCGGTCAAGCCGGGGCAAGGTGATGCGAGTGTGTTGCGTGCGCTGGCCGGAACTGCAGACGAAGCCCTAGAGCTTCGTCCACTTCCCGTTCTTGCCCGACGAGGTTACGCAGGCCTCGATGAAGGCCATTCCGGCAACACCATCGGCAATGCCGGGGAAGGCCACGTCCTTGTCGGCCTTCTTTCCCGCGCGCTTCGCCTTGATGGCGCGCGCCACCTCCGTGTAGACGTTGGCGAAGCCTTCGAGATAGCCCTCGGGGTGGCCGGGCGGCACGCGCGTGACGCGGCCCGCGGCAGGGCCGGAGCCCGCACCGCCGCGGGTAATGAGCCGCTTCGGTTCGCCAAACGGCGTGTACCAGAGATAGTTCGGGTCAGCCTGCGTCCACTCGAGGCCGCCCTTGGTGCCGTAAACGCGCAGCTTCAACCCGTTCTCGTTGCCCGGCGCCACCTGGCTGGCCCAGATCATGCCGCGCGCACCATTGTTGAAGCGCAGCATGACATGCACGTTGTCGTCCAGCGCGCGGCCCTTCACGAAGGTGGTGAGGTCGGCCGAGAGCTCATTGGCACTCAAACCCGAGACGTCACACATCAGCTGATAGGTGTGGGTGCCGATGTCGCCCACGCAGCCACCCGCACCCGAGCGCTTCGGGTCGGTGCGCCACGCGGCCTGCTTCTGACCGGTCTTCTCCAGCGCCGTGGTGAGCCAGTCCTGCGGGTATTCCCCCTGCACGAGGCGGATCTCGCCCAGCTCACCCGCCTTCACCATGGCCTTGGCCTGGCGGATCATCGGGTAACCCGAATAATTGTGGGTGAGCGCGAAGATCACGTGAGGATGCTTCGCCAGCGCCTTCTCCAGCTGCTTCGCCTCCTTCAGGTTCAGCGACAGAGGCTTGTCGCAGATCACATGGATGCCGGCCTCGATGAAGGCAAGTGCTGCGGGCACGTGAACATGGTTCGGCGTGACGATGGAGACGACCTCGATGCCGTCGGCACGCTTGGCCTCTGCCTTCGCCATCTCGCGGAAGTCGGTGTAGATGCGATCGGGCGCGAGGCCCAGCTCGGCGCCCGAGGCCTTGGCCTTTTTCGCATCGGCGGAGAGGGCTCCTGCCACGAACTCATACTGGTCATCCATGCGTGCGGCCAGGCGGTGCACGGCGCCGATGAAGGCCCCCTGCCCGCCGCCCACCATGCCGAGCCGGGTGCGGCCCGTATTCGCGTCACTGCGTCCTGATACCATGATGTGGCGCTCCCTTATGCCAGACCCAGCATGCGCCGAGCCTTCGATGTATCCGGCTTGCCGCCCGCGAAATCGTCGAAGGACTTCGCCGTGGTCTTGATGATGTGGCTTTCGATGAAGGGTGCGCCTTCGGCTGCACCCTGCACGGCGTCCTTGATGCAGCATTCCCATTCGAGCACGGCCCAGCTGTCATAGTTGTAGCCCGCGAGCTTGGAGAAGATGGCGCCGAAATCCACCTGCCCGTCGCCCAGCGAGCGGAAGCGGCCGGCGCGCTTCAGCCAGGGCTGGAAGCCGGAATAGACGCCCTGCCGACCCGTGGGGTTGAACTCCGCGTCCTTCACGTGGAAGGCGCAGATGCGCTCATGGTAGATGTCGATGAAGTCGAGATAGTCGAGCTGCTGCAGCACGAAGTGAGACGGGTCGTAGTTGATCTGGGCGCGCGGGTGGTTGTTCAACCGCTCGAGGAACATCTCGAAGGTGATGCCGTCGATCAGGTCCTCGCCCGGGTGCAGCTCATAGCCGACATCGACGCCGTTCTCGTCCATCACGTCGAGCAGCGGTTTCCAGCGGCGGGCCAGTTCATCGAAGGCTTCCTCGATGAGGCCCGGCGGACGCGGCGGCCAGGAATAGATGAAGGGCCAGGCGAGCGCGCCGGAGAAGGTGACATGCGACGTGAGGCCCATGTTCTTCGACGCCTTGGCGGCGAGCTTCACCTGCTCCTCGCCCCAGGCGCGACGATCCTTCGGCTTGCCGTGGACGGCACCCGGCGCAAAGGCATCGAAGCCCTCGTCATAGGCGGGATGAACTGCAACGAGCTGGCCCTGAAGGTGGGTCGAGAGCTCCGTCACCTCAACGCCATTGGCACGCGCCACGCCCAGCACCTCATCGGCATAGGTCTTGGACTCGGCGGCCTTCTTCAGGTCGAAGAGGCGGCCGTCCCATGTGGGGATCTGCACGCCCTTGTAGCCGAGCGAGCCCGCCCACTTGGTGATGGAATCCCATGAGTTGAAGGGTGCCGCATCGCCTGCGAACTGGGCGAGGAAGATGGCGGGTCCCTTGATATCGGTTGGCATGTTGGGTCCTCCCTGGACGTATCAGATGTATGAGTTGAGAAGCGCTTCGAGGCGCTCTTGCTTGCCGGACTTTGGTTGCGGGTCGAGGCCTTCGGCAAGGGCACGCTTGGCGATCGACTCGAGAGTCTCCTTGCCGTCCAGCATCGCCTTGTTCTTGGGCTCGTTCCACTTGGCATAGCGCTCGTCGACGATGCGGCCGAGCTTGCCATCCTCGAGGATCGTCGCGGCGATCAGAAGGCCACGCGCGCAGGCATCCATGGAGGCGGCATGAGCATGGAGAATGTCGTCCGGGTCGATGGACTGGCGGCGGATCTTGGCATCGAAGTTGAGCCCGCCCGTGGTGAAGCCACCGGCCTTCAGGATTTCGAGGAAGGCCAGCGACATTTCAGGGATGTTCATGGCGAACTGGTCTGTGTCCCAGCCCGACTGATAGTCGCCACGGTTGATGTCGATCGAACCGAAGATGCCCAGCGCCGAGGCCAGCGCAATCTCGTGCTCGAAGGTGTGCCCGGCGAGGATGGCGTGGTTCTGCTCGATGTTGACTTTCACGTCCTTCTGCAGGCCCAGCGATGCGATGGTGGCGTAGACGGTGGCCACGTCATAGTCATATTGGTGCTTGGTCGGCTCCTGCGGCTTCGGCTCGATCAGGATCGGGCCCTTGAAGCCGATCTTGTGCTTGTAATCGACCACCATGGAGAGGAAGCGCTTGGCCTGCTCCAGCTCCTGCCCGATGTTGGTGTTGAGCAGCGTCTCATAGCCCTCACGCCCACCCCACATCACGTAGTTGGCGCCGCCCAAGTCCTTGGTCACGTCCAGGCAGTGCTTCACCTGAGCGGCGCAATAGGCAAACACGTCCGGATCGGGGTTCGTCGCCGCACCCGCCATGAAGCGGCGGTTGGAGAACATGTTGGCCGTGCCCCAAAGGAGCTTCTTGTTCTTCGCCGCCATCTTCTTCTCGAAGATCTTCGCGATCTCCGTGACGTTGGCGTTGAACTCCTTCAACGACTTGCCCTCGGGTGCTATGTCGAGGTCGTGGAAACAGAAGAAGTCGATGTCCAGCAGTTCCAGCGTCTCGAACATGAGATCCGCCTTCATCCGCGCGGCCGCCATCTCGTCGTCCATGTGGTGCCACTGGCGCATGAAGGTGTCGCCGCCGAAGGGGTCGGTGCCGGGCCAGCACAGCGTGTGCCAGTAGGCAACCGCGAAGCGCATGTGATCGCGCATCTTCTTGCCC
>JBEARP010000128.1:0-2870 GCA_041163105.1 Pseudomonadota bacterium | reverse complement strand
TCACCGCCCGCCCTGCGTGGAAGGCGATGATGCTGGCCGAGGGCATCGACTGGAATGGACCCCTCGCAACATGACTGCTTCTCTCATCATCACCAATGCGGCCGTTCTCACCATGGACCCGGCTCGCCCGACGGCCGAGGCGATTGCCATTTCCGGGAATCGAATCATGTGCTTGGGGACTCATTCTGAGGTGATGCGCGAAAAGGGTGCTGACACCCGCGTGGTGGACGCCGGAGGCGGCACCGTGATGCCCGGCTTCGTCGAGGGACACATGCACCTGTTCGCGGGGGCCGCCGAACTCTCCCACCTCCAGCTTTTCGGCACGCGCGGCTTCGATGAACTGAAGGCGCGCACGGAAGCTTACCTGCGCCAGAATCCGGGCGATGACCTGATCATCGGCGAGCAGGCGGACTACGTCATCATTGGCGAGCACGAGCCGCTGTCGCGACACCACCTTGACCGTATTGTGAAGGACCGGCCGATCCTCGTCTTCTCGCCGGACCATCACACCGCCTGGGCCAACACGCTGGCGCTCGAGATGGCCGGCATTCTCAAGGGCCGCACGCTTGGACCTGGCAACGAGATCGTCATGGGGGCGGACGGGCTGGCGCAGGGTGAACTGCGCGAGGGCGAGGCCATCGACCCCGTTCGCGCCCTGTCGAAGAAGGGCATGCGCGACCGGCTTGGCCTTGCCACCGGTGGCGAGCCCGACCCCTATCCCACCAAGGCGGAGTTCGAGACAGACCTCGAGACCATGCGGGTGGGGCTTCGCCATGCGGCGGCGCATGGCATCACCTTCGTGCAGAACATGGACGGCAACATCTATACCCTTGAACTGCTGGAGGAACTGCAGCGCCGGGGCGAGCTCACGGCGAGGGTCAGGGTGCCGTTCCACTTCAAGAACTTCATGGATATCGCGATGCTGGAAAAGGCCTCGCAGATGGCCGCGCGCTGGCAGGGCGACATGCTGTCGTCCGGCTTCGTGAAGCTGTTCATCGACGGTGTTGCCGACAGTGCCACCGCCGTGATGGTGGAAGATTATGCCAGCCGCCCCGGCTGGAAGGGCGACCCGCTGTTCGCGCCGGAGCGCTTCGCCGCCATTGCCACCGAGGCCGACCGGCGCGGCCTGCAGATCGCGGTCCATGCCATCGGCGATGGCGCGGTGCGGATCGTGCTCGACGGTTATGCCGCAGCGCAGAAGGCCAATGGCCGGCGCGACTCGCGCCACCGGGTGGAGCATGTCGAGGTCATCCACCCCGACGACATTCCGCGCTTCGCGGCGCTGGGCGTCATCGCCTCGATGCAGCCGCCGCACGCACCCGGCAACCATGGCCTGCCGCTCGAGCCCTATCTCTCGAACATCGGCGAGGCGCGCTGGCAATGGGCCTTCGCCTGGAAGGCGCTGCGCGAGGCGGGCGCGCGCCTGGTGTTTGGCACCGACTGGCCGGTTTCCGACATCGACCCATTGTGGTCGCTGCAGTCCGCCATGACGCGGGGGCGCTGGAACGACCAGATGCCGGACAACGGCCAGAGCCTGAACCAGGCCGTCCACTCCTACACCGCCGACGGCGCCTATGCCGGCTTCATGGAGGGCGAGACGGGCATGCTGAAGGAGGGCATGCTGGCCGACATGTGCGTGCTGCCGGTGGATTTGGCCAAGACGGACCCTGCCACCTACAATGGCATCAAGCCGCGCATGACGGTGTGCGACGGGCGGGTGGTGTTCGAGGCCTGAGGCCATGGCGGTTGCTATTCCCCGTGCAATCGCCTACCTCCCCACCTGCCAGCTGGCTGGATGACCGCTGCCGCTATGCCCGAAAGGGTGCGGGGGAGGAAAGTCCGGGCTCCATGGAAACACGGTGCCGGGTAACGCCCGGCGGGGGCGACCCCAGGGAAAGTGCCACAGAAATGATACCGCGGACCCGGGCTTCGGCCTGACGCAAGGGTGAAAAGGTGCGGCAAGAGCGCACCGCGCCTCCGGCAACGGGGGTGGCATGGCAAACCCCACCGGGAGCAAGACCGAATAGGGGTGGCGCGGCGGACGCAAGTCCGCCAGGGACGTTTCCGTTCCAGCTACTCGGGTAGGTTGCGTGAAGCGTCCGGCAACGGGCGTTCCAGATGAATGGTCATCCATTGCGGGGCAACCCGCAGGGACAGAACCCGGCTTACAGGCCGGCTGGCATTATCCCCTTCCAAATGCGCCGCAACGCGTGAATCGAAACCAATTGTTAAGCAGGCCGATTGCAATGTCGGACCTGAACATTAACGCCTTTTTCACCGTGATTTAGGCTTGCCATGGCCGCGCAAGAAACCACCAACCCGCCGCATGTCCCCGTGATGCTGCCCGAAGTGCTGAGTGCACTCGCGCCGCGTGACGGGGGCGTTTACGTCGATGGCACCTTCGGCGCCGGCGGCTACACGCGCGCCATTCTTGCAGCAGCCGATACCCGCGTCATCGCCATCGACCGCGATCCCTCGGCGATCCGTGACGGCGAGGCGCTGGTGAGGGAATTCTCGCCTCGCCTCAGCCTGCGCGAGGGCCGCTTTGCCGACATGGAGGCGCTCGTCGGTGATGAGCGCATCGACGGGGTCGTGCTCGACATTGGCGTGTCCTCCATGCAGATCGATCAGGCTGAGCGCGGCTTCTCGTTCCTGCGAGACGGCCCGCTCGACATGCGCATGGCGCAGCACGGTGTCTCGGCGGCAGATGCGGTGAACTCGCTGCCGCAGGACACGCTCTCCAACATCATCTACATCTTTGGCGAAGAGCCTCGCTCGCGCGCCATTGCGCGGGCCATCGTGGATGCGCGCAAGCTGGCGCCGATCACCACCACGCACGGCCTCGTCAAGGCCATCGAGCGGGCGACAGG
>JBEARP010000127.1:0-20200 GCA_041163105.1 Pseudomonadota bacterium | reverse complement strand
ATGGGCATCATCATCAACAAGGCAACCCCGATGATGTCGTTCGGCGAGCTGCTGTCGCAACTCGACCTGACGGGCAACGAGCCGCTCAACCCGCCGGAAGAGCTGATGCAGATGCCGGTGCTGTTTGGCGGCCCGGTCGAACAGGGGCGCGGCTTCGTGCTGCACACCAGCGACTACTTCACGGAGGATTCGAGCCTGCCCGTGTCCGAGAGCATTGCTCTCACCGCGACGGTGGACATCCTGCGCGCCATGGCCCAGGGCGAGGGGCCGCAACGCGCGGTGCTGGCACTGGGCTATGCCGGATGGGCGCCGGGCCAGCTGGAGAGCGAGATCCAGCGCAATGGCTGGCTTACCTGCCAGGCGGACGAGGAACTGTTGTTCGGCCTCGATTTCGACGAGCGCTATCTGGCCGCCCTGCGCAAGCTGAAGATCGACCCGGCGATGCTGTCCAGCGACGCCGGACACGCCTGACGATCAGCCTTCGTCGTCGCTGGGGAGCGACACCCGGCGTTGCCGCTTGCGGCGGCGCCGCACCGGCGGCGGATCGGTCACCACGACGACGGCCTCCCCTTCCTCAGGCGGTTCAACCGTGTCCAGCTCAGCCACTTTCTCATCGGCCATATCTTCAGCCACGGCTTCGACCGCCTCTTGCGACACGATCACGGCAACCTCCGCTTCGGCATCCGCCTGCACCACCGCGTCGGTGGGTGGTGCTACATCGGACCCGGCCTCCGGCGACGCAGCCTCGACCTTCGGCTCTGGATCCGGCTCCATGCGGCGGCGCGGGAAGGGCCGCGCCGGCTTCTTCTCGGGCTCGGGGCGGCGCACGTCCTTCGCTGTCACCCGGCGCAAGGCGGGTTCGGGTGGTGGATCCTTGATGGCACGCTCCCACAGCCAGGTGATGGCGGTACGGCCAGAGGTGTGGGCATAGGGAAGGCCCGCCAGGGCATCGTTCACCTGCTTGGCCGACAACGGCTTGCCGATGAAGAAGCCCTGACCGAAATCGCAGCCGAGCTCGCCCAACCTGTCGACCTGGTCCTGGTTCTCGATGCCCTCCGCCACGATGGCGAGGCCAAGGTCATGCCCCATGGCGATGATGGACTGCAGGATGACCACGGCACGATGGTCCTGCGCCTCCGGCGCGATGAAGCTGCGGTCGACCTTCAGCGTATCGAAGGGCAGTTTTCGCAGGCTGGAAAGCGAAGAATAACCGGTTCCGAAATCATCGCAGGACAGCCCGACGCCCAGTTCGCGGAAGCGCTCGAGGATCTGCGTGGCGCGCTCGGGATATTCCATGACGAGGGATTCCGTCACCTCGATCTTGAAGCTGCCGCGCATCAGCCCTTCACGGCTGATGATCTGCTTCACGTCGTCGAGCAAGCCCGGCTCGATCAGCTGCGCGGAGGAGATGTTGACGGCGACGAAGGCCGGCTCCGCCGTGCGATAGGCGCGTTGCCAGATGCCAAGTTGACGGCCAGCCTCGTTCAACACCACCCGGCCGATGTCGCGGATCATGCCGGTCTCCTCGGCGAGGCCGAGGAAGCTCTCGGGCGCCAGCAGCCCCAAGGATGGGTGACGCCAGCGCACCAGCGCTTCGAAGCCCGCAAGGTGCATGTCTGCGAGCCGGGCGATGGGCTGATAGTGGACCTCGATCTCGTTGCGCTCGATGGCGCGGCGCAGTTCCGCCTCCAGCACGACGAGCTCGGCACGGCCGTCGACCATCAACGGGTTGAACAGCTCCACCGCCCCCGTGCCGTTGCGGCGCGCCTCGTAGAGCGCCACGGCGGCATCCTTCATCAGTCTGTCGGCATCCTGCACCTCGGGGCGGTACTGCGCCACGCCGATGGAAGCGGTGAGGAAATATTCCTGCTCCTCGAACTTGACGGGCCGCGCCACGGTCTGCAGCAGGGCCTGAGCGAAGGCATCCACGGTGCGGCCGTCCGGCACCTCGTGGTAGAGGATGGCGAATTGGTCGCCCGGCAGGCGCGCGACCGTGTCCACCATCTCGGCCTCGGCCTTCAGCCGGCGGCCGATGATGGAGAGCAGCGCGTCGCCCGCCTCGTGGCCCATCGCGTCATTGACGGTCTTGAACCGGTCGAGGTCGACGAGCAGCACGAACAGCGCCGTGGCCGCGCCCGGCTCCAGCCCGTCGACCGCCCGTTGTAGCCGGTCGGAGAACAGCGCGCGGTTGGGCAGGCCCGTCACCATGTCGTAGACGGCATCTTTGAGGAGGCGCTCCTCGGCGATCTTGGCATTGGTGACGTCGGTGATGGTGCCGATGCAGCGCGCGGCGCGGAAGCCGTTGCCGCCAGTGATCGAGCGGGCGCGGAGATCGAACCAACGGTAGCTGCCATCGCCATGGCGGAGGCGGAACTTGCGCTCGATGGGATTTCTCCCGTCGGCCTCGGCCTCGGCAATGGTCGCGAGATAGGCGGAGCGATCCGCCGGATGCATGAGTTCGAGGAAGGCCTCGCCCGCCGCATCCTCGAAGGCATTGGCGGGCTGGGCCAGCGCCCGGGCGATTTCCGGACTGAGGAAAAGCTCGCCCTCCTCCGGCTGCCAGTCCCAAACGTAGGCCCGCGCGCCTGCCAGCGCCAGCGCGTGGCGGCCTGCCTCACGGAAGAAGTGACGCGACAGATAGCCCTGCGCAAATGCATGATGCGCCAGAGCGAAGCCGAGGATGACGAGCAGCGCCGCGAGGCCGATGACCACCACCGCGGCAATCGAAGAGCCGGGCTCGCTGCCCAGCGCCGCGAGCACCGCGAGCATGGTCCACAGCAGAACGGCAGTCCAGCTCAGCACCACCGTTTCGGCCTTCACCTCGCCCCGCCACCACAGGAACATGATGAGGCCGAACCCGCCCAGCGCCGCGAAGACAAAGACCGTGCGGGCCAGTGCCGTGGCGATCAGCGGTTCGGCCACGCCATAGATCGGGATGGCGAAGGCCAGGCAAGCGACCGCGAGCAGCAGGTTACCTGCCATGTGCGAGATGCGCGGCAGGTCCGCCAGCATGGCGAGCAGCAGCAGCAGGAAGCCGGCCATCAGGCCCTCGATCACGGCCCGCAGGACCTGCAGGGTAAAGCCGGTGATGCCGAATTGCGCCAGCACCACGGTGAGGTGCCCGGCCTCGAACAGCATGAAGCCGATGGCGGCCAGCGCGAAGCCACCGGCCACCGGGAACACGGCGCGCGCCCGGAAGCCGTAGAGCGCGAACAAGGCTAGCGCGATGAGCACTGAAATGCCCAGCAGTGCGCCACGGAAGAACGAGGCGAAGTCCTTGTGCCCGTCATAGGCCGCGCGTTGCCACAGCGTGACCGGCAAGACGCCGGGTGTCACCTCGAAGGCGACGGAGACCGTTCCGCCAGGTGGCAGCGTCAGGAGATAGGCGCTTTCGCCGGGAACCGGCGGAAGGCCGCTCAACTGGCCGTCGCCGGCCAGCGCCGTGCCATAGACGCGCGGCCCCGCGAGCCGGGGCGGATAAAACCCGGAACCGGTGAAGCCCTGGTGCGGCACGGCGAGGATGACCGAGACCTGCTCGCCGGAGCGGTTGCTGAATCCGGCCGCCACCCAGTTGAACAGTGGACCCGGACCCTTGGCGGTGAGCATCATTTGTCCGGCGGCGCCGAGGCCGCCGTCGGGCCTTTCGATTGTGATGGTGCGCTGGTCGGTCTGCAGCCCGGCGAGGAAGCCCGCAAGGTTCTGCTCGGGAACCGGGCGGGAGACATCCACGAGGTCCACGGCAAGCGCCGGCCGCGCCAGCGCGGCAACTGCCAGCAGCATGACAACGAACAGCAGATAGCGGGCGGAGAAGCTCCCTGCCCTGTGTCCACCCCACCTCATCCGGTCACCTAAGCTGGCACGCGCCCTCATGACAAGGGACGATACACCATAGGGTTACCGGGCGTCAGCCTGAAAGCCGTGCAAATAGAAGATGATCGCGCCATTCTCCGGCGATCTTGAGATAGCCCCGCGCCAGCCCCTCGTGTTCGAAGCCGCACTTCCTCAAGAGGCCGATGGAGGCCGTGTTGTGGGGCAGGCAGGCCGCTTCCACCCGGTGCAGGCCGAGATGCCGGAAGGCGAAATCGCACATCAACCGCACGGCGGAGGTCATGTAGCCCCTGCGGGCATGGGGCGCGCCGATCCAGTAGCCGAGCGTGCCCGTCTGAGCCACGCCACGCCGGACGTTGGACAGCGTAAGCGCCCCCACCAGCGTCTCGCCCGAGCGGTCGTAGATGAAATAGGGGTAGGCCACGTCCTCGTCGATGTCGCGCCAGTATTGCCGGATGCGGCTCCGGAAAGCTGTCTTGGTCAGGTCACTGGCGGGCCAGATCGGTTCCCACGGGGTGAGAAAATCGCGGCTTTGGGCCCGCAGCGCCGCCCACTGCTCATAATCGCCCATGTCCGGCACCCTGATCAGCGCCCGCCCATCCTTGAGGCTGGGGGGCGGATCGCCGGCGAAAGGTGAGCGGAGGAAGGCCATGTGCCCTGCTACGTGAAGTGGCGGGTGATCGTATCATAACCAGAAAGCTGGCCAATGTGGCCAACCGCGCTGAAGGCCGGCTTCTGGCGGAGGAACAGCCGTTCGGCGAGGTCCATCACCTGCTCTGGCGTCACCGCCTCGATCTTGGCGGTGAGCGTGGCGATGGCCGGTACCTGGCCGAAGGCCAGGAACTGCCGCGCGATCTGGTCGGCGCGGGCCGAGGCGCTTTCGAGATTCATGACAAGGCTGGCCTTGAGCTGCGACTTGGCGCGCGCCACCTCGGCTTCCGTCACGTCCTTGACCACCGACAGCATCACCTCCGAGGTGAGGTCGAGAAGCTCGTTGGAATGCTCGGGGCTGGTGGCGGCATAGACGCCGACCTGGCCCGCGTCCTCAAAGGCCGAGCCGAAGGAGAACACGCTGTAGCACAGCCCGCGCTTCTCGCGCACTTCCTGGAACAGCCTGGATGACATGCCGCCGCCGAGAATGCTGGAGAGGACCTGCAGCACATAGATGTCCGGGTGGCGGTAGCTCGGCGCCTCGAAGGTCATCACGATGTGAGCCTGGTCGAGGGGTTTTTCGGCGGTGCAGGCGGTGGGCAGGAAGCTGGGCGTCTCGCGCTGCGGGCCGCTGCCCTCTTCGATAGCGCCGAGCAGGCGCTGGGCCTCCGCAGCGAAGGCCTGATGGTCGATGTTGCCGGCCGCCGCGACCACGATTCGCGAACCCCAGTAGTTGCGGTTGCGCCAGTCGAGGATCTGCTGGCGCGTAACGGCACTGACCAGCTCCTGCGTGCCGAGGATGGACCGGCCAAGCGGGTGGTCACCAAAGCTCGCGGCCTGGGCGAGGTCGAAGACGAGGTCGTCCGGCTGGTCATGGGCGGCCGCGATTTCCTGCAGGATCACGTCGCGCTCGCGTTCGAGCTCCTCCTCGTCCAGTTCCGGCGAGGTGAAGATGTCGGCCAGGATGTCCAGCGCGAGCGCCCAGTCCTGCTTGAGGACGCGGGCATAGTATGTGGTGGTCTCCATGCCGGTGGCAGCATTGATCTCGCCGCCGGCGGATTCGATTTCCTCCGCGATGGCGCGCGCCGAACGGCGCGGCGTACCCTTGAAGGCCATGTGCTCGAGGAAGTGGGCGACGCCATTCTCCTCCGCCCGCTCGTCACGGGCGCCGGCCTTCACCCAGATGCCCAGCGCCGCCGTCTCGAGATGCGGCATGTGATGGGTGATGACATGGATGCCGTTGTTGAGGCGGGTAATTTCGACACTCATCTGCGTACTCTGCTTCAGGCCTGTTGCTGCGAAAGGATGAAGTCGCGCACCCGTCCCACATCGTTTGGCAATACTGTGAACCGTTCCTTGGCGCTCAGCAAGTAATCGAGCCGCGGCGGCAGGCCGGGTCTCACGCCGCAAGCCTTCTCCACCGCATCGGGGAACTTGGCGGGGTGCGCCGTGGCGAGCGTTACCATGGGGCTGGACGAAGGCTCAGTCTTGCGGGCGACCGCATAGCCCACAGCCGTGTGCGGGTCGAGCAACTCGCCCGTGTCGGCCAGCGTCTGGCAAATGGCCGCGGCGGTTTCAGCCTCATCCGTGGCGCCTGAGTCAAACTCATGCCGGATCTGCTCGAGCTCGCGGCCGCCGATGGTGAAGCTGCCGGACTGCGCGAGGCTCGCCATCATGCGGCGCACCGCATTGGGGTCGCGGCCATGCACCTCGAACAGCAGGCGTTCGAAGTTGCTGGAGATCTGGATGTCCATCGAGGGGCTGGTGGAGGCCTTCACGCCGCGTTGCTCGTAGCGGCCGGTCTTGAGCGTGCGGTCCAGGATGTCGTTGACATTGGTGGCGATCAGCAGCCGGTCGACGGGAATGCCCATGCGCTTGGCAACGAAGCCCGCGAAGATGTCGCCGAAGTTTCCGGTCGGCACGCAGAAGCTCGCCGCGCGGCCGGGTGCGCCCAGCGACAGTGCCGCTGTCACGTAATAGACCGTTTGCGCCATGATGCGCGCCCAGTTGATGGAGTTGACGCCGGCTAGCCCCACGCGATCGCGGAAGGCGAGATCGTTGAACAGCGCCTTCACGATGGCCTGGCAGTCATCGAAGTTGCCTTCGATGGCAATGTTGTGAACGGAGGGCGACTCGACCGTCGTCATCTGACGGCGCTGCACGTCAGACACCCGGCCATGCGGATGCATCATGAAGACCGAGGCATGCTGAGAGGACTTGAACGCCTCGATGGCCGCACCGCCGGTATCGCCGCTGGTGGCGCCGACGATGGTGGCGCGGCTGTGGCGCTTGGCCAGGGCCCAGTCCATCAACCGCGCGAGCAGCTGCATCGCCACGTCCTTGAAGGCAAGCGTGGGGCCATGGAAGAGTTCGAGCAGCCACTGGTTGTCGTCGAGCTGCTTCAGCGGAGCCACCGCCGGATGGCCGAAGCTGGCATAGGCCTCGGCGATCATGCGCTTCAGTTCGGCCTCGGGAATGGCGCCGCCGATGAAGGGATGCATCACCGCATAGGCGATGTCCTCATAGCTCTTGCCCTGCAGATGCGTCATCTGGCGGCTCGAGAGTTCCGGCCAGACGGCGGGAACATAGAGGCCGCCATCCCGAGCGAGGCCGGTGAGCAGGACGTCTTCGAAGCCGAGTTCCGGGGCTTCGCCCCGGGTGGACACATAGCGCAAGGCCATACCCTCTCAAGGATTTGCGGCAGCTTTAGCTCCGCCCCCCGGCGCCTTCAAGCGATGGATTCCCTCACCCCCGCGCCGACCAGTCCCGTCGCCTGCGGCGCAGGTCGAAAAGGTAGAAGCCTGAAACGCCAAGAAGCGTCAGCGCCAGCCCGAACCAGGTGATGGCATAGCCGAGGTGGTTGTTGGCAAGATCGGACTTCGGTTCGTCCGGCCGGGGGAATTCCGCCGCGGTGCTCGACGGCAGGAGCTGCACCACGAAGGGATAGGGCTTGAGATCCGCCGGCAGGCCACTGGCCGCGATCATGGCGGGCAGATCCCACCAGTACCACATGTTGCCCTTGGGATCGTTCGCCGGGTCGAAATACCCCTGGCCGGAAGAATGGGCGCGCAGCACGCCTTCGATGTCCTGCGGACCTTCCGGCTGGTCGAAATTCTCCAACCGCTGGCCCGGCAGCTTGCCGCGATCGACGATCACCGCCCAGCCCTCGGCACTGGCAGGCGTAAGGATGGTCCAGCCTTGCCCGCGCTGATAGGTCGACAGCATTTTCATCCAGGCGTCGTTCTTGTAGGTGCCGGTGAACCTGACCCGCACGAACTCGGCGTTGCTGCCGGCGCGGGCCATGTTGTAGGCCGTCGAGAGATCGACGGGGGGTGCGGCGGCATTGGCCGCGAGTTGGGCAAGCAGCGCCTCCTTCCACGCGAGGCGCTTCACCTGCCAGGCGCCGAGCGTCACGAGGATGGCGAGGCCTGCGATCGTCGCGATGACGATCGGCCAGATGCGCGGCGGGCGTTCGTGCGGGCGGATCATTTCTGCAGCCTTCCCTCGCGCGCGTCGGCCTTCCACTGCTGGTTGATGAGCAGGCCCTTCACCGGCTTGAGCAGCAGCAGCGGCAGGAAGATGAGGACCGGAACGGCGATCAGCCCATGCACCCAGTAAGGCGGGCTGTAGGCAACCTCGATACCCAGGATGGAACCGACCCCGGCCACGCAGACGAACAACATGACGAACCAGGCCGCACCGTCGCCACCATCGGCAAACGCATAGGAGAGGCCGCAACTCGAGCAACGGTCGGCAACCGTCAGGTAGCCGTTGAACAGCTTGCCCCGCCCGCAGCGCGGGCATTTTCCGGCAAGGCCCGTCTTGAGGGGCGAAAGATCGGGAAAATAGACGTCGTTCATGGCGCACTCGAAAATGAAGGGGCCGCAGCGGCTGTCCGTTGCGGCCCCATTCTAGCAGATAATCGGGTGATCAGTGCTCTGGAATGATCACGCCGCTTGAGCTCCAGATATAGATGGTGGCGAACAGGAACAGCCAGACCACGTCCACGAAGTGCCAGTACCAGGCGGCGGCCTCGAAGCCGAAATGCGCCTTGGGCGTGAAGGCACCGCGTGCCGCGCGGATCAGGCAGACCACCAGGAAGATGGTGCCGACGATCACGTGGAAGCCGTGGAAGCCGGTGGCCATGAAGAAGGTGGAACCATAGATGTTGCCGCCATGGTCGCGGCTGAAGGCGAAGGCGGCATGGGCGTATTCATAGGCCTGGACGGCAGTGAACAGCACGCCCAGCAGCACGGTCGCAAGCAGGCCCATCTGCAGACCCTTGCGGTCGTTGTTGAGCAGCGCGTGGTGGGCCCAGGTAACGGTGGTGCCGGAGGTGAGCAGGATCAGCGTATTGACCAGCGGCAGGTGCCACGGGTCGAAGATCACCGTGCCCTCGGGTGGCCAGACTCCACCGGTGGCCACCGCGCGCGAGGCCTGGATCGCCTCGCCGGGGAACAGGCTGGCATCGAAGAAGGCCCAGAACCAGGCGACGAAGAACATCACCTCTGAGGCGATGAACATCAGCATGCCGTAGCGCATGTGCAGCGCCACAACCGGCGTATGGTGGTTCTGGTTGCCCTCGATGATGACATCGCGCCACCACATGTACATGGTGTAGAGCACGCCAAGGAAGCCGAGGATCATCACCGCCGGGTTCGAACCGTGCATCCATGTGACAGCGCCCACCGCGAGGACGAAGGCGGAGATCGAGCCGACGAACGGCCACGGGCTGGGGTCGACCAGGTGGTAATCGTGATTCTTTGCGTGAGCGTCAGCCATTTCCCCTACTCCTTAATTCGCGATACTGCCGGGGGCCGCCGTCTTGGCCTCCGTCACAGCCTTGGTCTTGTCCACCGGATAGAAGGTATAGGACAAGGTGATTTCCTCGATGCCGGCGGCGTCGGCGTCATCGAGCATGTCCGGGTCGACGAAGAACGACACGGGCATCTCGATCTTCTCGCCGGGCTTCAGCGTCTGCTCGGTGAAGCAGAAACACTGGATCTTGTTGAAATAGGCACCGGCCTGCGGTGGCGTGACGTTGAACACCGCGGTGCCGGTCAGCGTCTCATCCGAGCGGTTGACGGCCTCGTAATAGGCCATGGACTGCTCGCCGAACTTCACCGTCACCGGTGCCTGCAACGGGTGGAAAGCCCAGTTGAGCTTGTCGGAGGTGTTGGCGTCGAAGCGCACTGATACTGTCTGGCCGAGCGACTGGGCAGGCGCGGTCTCGGCGCGCTGCGTGGTGCCGCCGAAGCCAGTGACCTGGCAGAACAGCCGGTAGAGCGGCACCGAGGCAAAGGACAGACCCACCATGCCGGCCGCCACCGAGGCCGCCATGATGGCGACACGCAGGTTGCGGGGATTGCGCGGAGCCTCCATCACATGCTCCGCATGGCGACCGAGCCGCCCAGACGCACGATGGTGGTGACGAAGAACAGAACGGCCAGCACGGCAAGGATCACCGCCGTTGCGATGGCGCGCTTGCGACGCCGTGCCATGTCTTCCGGGCCGAAGGGGGAATTGGTCATCACGTCCTTCATCACAGAACCGGGGCGAAGAGCGGCAGGCCGAGCGCGCGCTCAACGAGGATCAGCGCGAACACGATGAACAGCCAAATGGTGGAGAAGCCGAACAGCTTCTTGCAGGCGGCCTCCGCCTCCTGGCCCTCGCGAATGCGGTAGACCCGCCAGGCATGCCAGATGAACATCACGCCGAGGCCGATGTTGGCAACGAGGTACAGCCAGCCCACCGTGCCGGTCAGCGCCGGCAGCAAGGTCACCGGCACAAGCAGAAGCGTGTAGATCAGGATCTGGCGGCGCGTCTCGTCAGGCCCTGCCACCACCGGCAGCATGGGAACGCCTGCGCTGGAATAATCGGCGTTGATCTTCTTCCACAGTGCCAGCGCCCAGAAATGCGGCGGCGTCCAGGTGAAGATGATGAGGAACAGCGCGATGGAGCCCAAGTCGATCGAGCCCGTCACCGACACCCAGCCGACCATCGGCGGGAATGCGCCAGCGGCGCCGCCGATCACGATGTTCTGCGGCGTCAGCCGCTTCAGCCACATGGTGTAGATGGCGATGTAGAAGAATATGGTGAAGGCCAGCAGCGCGCCTGCCAGCACATTGACCAGCAGCCCCAGCACCAGCACCGAGCCCGCCGCCAGCACCATGCCGAAGCCCAGAGCTTCCGACGGCGTGATCGAACCGGCGGGAACCGGGCGTTTCGCCGTGCGCTTCATCACCGCGTCAATGTCGGCGTCGTACCACATGTTCAGCGCACCAGCCGCACCGGCGCCCACCGCGATCGCCAGAAGCGCCACGAAGGCGAGCCAGGGATGCAGCGTGCCGGGGGCGGCGATGATGCCCACGAAGGCAGTGAAGATGACGAGCGACATCACCCGCGGCTTCAGCAGCGCGAAGTAGTCCTTCACCGTACCCTGGCCGCCTGTGAAGGCGGCCGGGGCTTCGGCGATATGGGCGTTGATGTCGCTCATCTCAGCGCGTTACTTGATAACCGGCAGGGTCGAGAACTGGTGGAACGGCGGGGGAGAGGACAGCGTCCACTCCAGCGTCGTAGCACCCACGCCCCACGGATTGTCACCCGCCATGCGCTTCTTGGCGAAGGCCTCGAACACGCCATAGAGGAAGATCAACACGCCCACGGCCGAGAGATAGGAGCCGTAGGAAGAGATCTGGTTCCAGCCGGCAAACACCTCCGGATAATCGATGTAGCGGCGCGGCATGCCCGCGAGACCGAGGAAGTGCTGCGGGAAGAACACCAGGTTCACACCAATGAAGGTCACCCAGAAATGCAGCTTGGCGATGCCCTCGTTGTACATGTAGCCGTACATCTTGGGGAACCAGTAGTACCAGCCCGCGAAGATGGCGAACACGGCGCCAAGCGACAGGACATAGTGGAAGTGGGCAACGACGTAATAGGTGTCGTGCAGCACGCGGTCCACACCGGCATTGGCCAGCACCACGCCCGTGACGCCGCCAACCGTGAACAGGAAGATGAATCCCATCGCCCATATCATCGGCGCCTTGAACTCGATGGAGCCGCCCCACATCGTGGCGATCCACGAGAAGATCTTCACACCCGTCGGCACCGCGATGATCATGGTGGCGGCGACGAAATAGGCCTGCGTGTCGGCATCGAGGCCAACGGTATACATGTGGTGCGCCCACACGATGAAGCCGACGACGCCGATCGCCACCATGGCATAAGCCATGCCGAGGTAACCGAAGACCGGCTTCTTCGAGAAGGTTGCCACGATCTGCGAGATGATGCCGAAGCCAGGAAGAATGAGAATGTAGACTTCCGGATGGCCGAAGAACCAGAACAGGTGCTGGAACAGCACCGGGTCACCACCGGCCGACGGCACGAAGAACGCGGTGCCGAAGTTGCGGTCGGTCAGCAGCATGGTGATGCCGCCGGCGAGAACCGGCAGCGACAGCAGCAGCAGGAACACGGTCACCAGCACCGACCAGACGAACAGCGGCATCTTGTGCAGCGTCATGCCCGGCGCGCGCATGTTGAAGATGGTGGTGATGAAGTTGATGGCGCCGAGGATCGACGACGCACCGGCGATATGCAGCGCCAGGATCGCGTAGTCCATGGCGGGGCCGGGCTGGCCGGTGGTCGACAGCGGCGGATAGATGGTCCAGCCACCGCCCACGCCGAAGCCGCCCGCCGGGCCCTCGACGAACATCGAGATGATCAGCAGGCCGAGCGCCGGCGGAAGCAGCCAGAAAGAGATATTGTTCATGCGCGGGAAGGCCATGTCGGGAGCACCGATCATCAGCGGCACGAACCAGTTGCCGAAGCCGCCGATCATTGCGGGCATGACCATGAAGAAGATCATCAGCAGGCCGTGGGCGGTCACGAACACGTTGTACATGTGCTTGCCGGCATCGATCGCTGCATCAGCCGGCGTGCCGTAGACCATGGCGGCAAAGCCCTGGAAATACTGGATTCCCGGCTCCGCCAGCTCCATGCGCATGGCGATCGACAGGAGGCCGCCAACGATGCCGGCGAAGATCGCGAACCACAGGTACATCGTGCCGATGTCCTTGTGGTTGGTTGAGTAGACGTAGCGCTTCCAGCCTGTCGGGTGGTCTTCGTGCGCAGCGATTGCGTGTGCCATTCTTTTTGCCTCGTTCCCGATTACTTCTGAGCCAGCTGGCCGTCGGCGGCTTCTGCGCTGGCGAGATACTTGTTGGCCTCATCGAGGCCGGCGGTCTGGGCGGTCTTGGCCCAGGCGTCATACTTGTCCTGCGACACCACATGAACCTCGATGGGCATGTAGGCGTGGTCCTTGCCGCAGAGCTCCGAGCACTGGCCGTAGAACACGCCCTCGCGCTCGGCGTGGAACCAGTCCTGGTTCAGGCGGCCGGGGATGGCGTCGATCTTCATGCCGAATTGCGGGATCGTCCAGGCGTGGATAATACCGTCCGGATCCGAAGTGACGATCAGCTTCACCGTCTTGTTCACCGGCACCACGACCGGGTAGTCGGTCTTCAGCAGATAGGGAATGTCGGCCTGTTTCGCCGTCTCCATGTCACGCGCCTTGTCGTCGAGCGAGGCGGTGAAGGATACCTTGGCGGAACCGTCGTCGTTCAGGCCGAGGTCAGGGTATTCATAGGTCCAGTTCCAGCCCGGGTTGCCGATGACCTTGATGGTCATGTCAGCTGCCGGGATGTCGCGCTGCAGGTAGAGCAGGCGGAAGGACGGCACGGCGATGACCACGAGGATGAGGATCGGAATGACCGTCCACGCCACCTCGACCAGGGTGTTGTGGGTGGTGCGCGAGGGAACAGGGTTGGCCTTGGCGTTGAACTTGGCCATCACGTAGAGCAACAAAGCCAGCACGAACAACACGATCACGGTGATGATCGGAAGCAGCAGGCCGTTGTGGAAGCTGTGGATGCCTTCCATCGAGGCTGAGTTCGCCGGCTGCAGTCCCATCTGCCAGGGATAGGAATAGCCTTCGATGGCGAAGGCCGCCGGGGCACCCGCGAGACTTGCCGCAAGGGCAAGAGCTGCCGTCAACGTATTGCGAAACTTCATCGTCACCCTCTCCAATCAACACCTTGCGCCCGAGGCGGCAAAGTTTGCGGGGGCCATGGCTGTCCCTTGGAGCCCCCACTCCAGCGCCCGATTGTCAACCACATTTGACGTCCTGCTGCAACTTGGGCAAGCGCGGCAAAACGTCGTGCCGAGCCTTGCTGCGGCCGCAACCGGAATTCCGCCCCAATTCCCCCCGAAACCGCCCGCCGTCAACCCCCTGCAAGATGCACCGCAGCAACGAAAGTCGCCGTCAAAGCGGGTTGTCTAAGCCCATCCGCGGCGCTAAACCCGCCGAATCGAGAACCAGAAGGTAAATGTCCGTGCGAATCATCATGAAGCCGAGCCGTCTGCTCGCCCTTGCCTCTCTCGGCCTCACGCTCAGCCTCGGCGCCCCCGGCATCGCGACGGCCCAGGAAGACACCACCACCCAGAAGCAGGACCAGCAGGCCCCGGCAGCCGGAGGCCAGCAGGACGGTCAGCCGCAATTCGGCCCGCGCGCCAAGAAACAGGCCGGCCAGCAGCAGGGCCAGCCCGGCAAGGAGCCGCCGAAGGTCGACCTCATCGCCGAGAACGGCAAGTGGAAGGTCCAGTGCGAGACCCTGCCCGCCACGGAGGGCCAGCCCGCCGGCCGCCAGTGCGGCATGATCCAGGTTACCCAGAGCGAAAAGAACGCCAAGGCCACGCTCACCCTTGTCATCGTCCGCACCGTGCAGGGTGACAAGGCCATCTACAACATGCGTGTGATCGCCCCCATCGGCGTATTCCTGCCCACCGGCGTGGCGCTTGAGATCGATGGCAACGCGGTGGGCCGCGTGCCGTTCACGCGCTGCATGCCGCAGGTCTGCATGGCTTTCGCCGAAGCCAGCCCAGACACGCTCAGCAAGCTCAAGAAGGGCAAGCTGGCCAATTTCATCATCTACGAGGCGCCTGGCATCGGCCTGCCGATGAAGCTGTCGCTCGAGGGCTTCTCGGCGTCGCTGGCAGCACTCGACAAGGCCACCACGCCCAACTGATCCTGAACCAATCGCATTTTTGAGGGCCGCTCCGCCGGAGCGGCCCTTTTCATTTGCCGCGCGGGCCGTTAGGCCGCTGGCACAATGCCCGGCGCTCACCTATCTTGGGCGCTGACACTCCTGATCCATAGGTGACCC
This sequence comes from Pseudomonadota bacterium, assembly GCA_041163105.1. Lineage (GTDB taxonomy): Bacteria > Pseudomonadota > Alphaproteobacteria > Rhizobiales > Aestuariivirgaceae > Aestuariivirga. The sequence goes on along the minus strand of JBEARP010000127.1, from coordinate 5,498 downwards.
CCGTGAGCCCCAGCGCCCCCGTTTCGCTCTTCGACTCCGCCGACTTCAGCCGCTCTCAAGCCGAAACCCTCGTCGCAGATACGCTGAAGGGCGCCGAGGACGGCGAGCTTTTCGTCGAGAAGCGCCAGACCGAAAGCCTGGTCTGGGACGACGGCAAGCTGAAATCGGCAAGCTTCGATGAATCCCAGGGCTTCGGCCTGCGCGCCGTGCGCGGCGAAACCGCCGCCTATGCCCATGCCACCGACCTGTCCAACGCCGCGTTGCGCCGCGCCGCCGAGGTGTGCCGCACCGTGGCCACCGGTGGCAGCATCGTGCACGCCGTGGCGCCCGAGCGCACCAACCGCAAGCTCTATGCCGACACCAACCCTTCCGAAGCCATGGGCTTCTCGGAGAAGATCGCGCTGCTGCAGAAGGTCGACGCCTACGCCCGGGGCCTCGATCCACGGGTGAAGCAGGTGTCCGTCTCCATGTCGGCGGATTGGCAGGCGGTGGAAATCTTGCGCGGCGACGGCTCCGCCTACCGTGACGTGCGCCCGCTGGTGCGCTTCAACGTGGCAGTGGTGTCTTCCGACGGCAAGGAACAGGGCCAGGGCAGCCATGGCCTCGGTGGCCGCGGCGAGCCGCTCAGCTATTTCACCGACGACATCTGGATGGCCGCCACGCAGGAGGCGCTGCGCCAGAGCCTCGTGGCGCTCGAAGCCCGCCCAGCGCCTGCCGGCGAGATGGACGTGCTGCTCGGCCCCGGCTGGCCCGGCATCCTGCTTCATGAGGCCGTGGGCCACGGCCTCGAGGGCGATTTCCACCGCAAGAAGACGAGCGTGTTCACCGGCATGCTGGGAAGCCGCGTGGCATCGAAGGGCGTGACCATCGTCGATGACGGCACGCTCGCCGATCGCCGCGGTTCGATCACCATCGATGACGAGGGCACGCCGTCCAACTGCACCACGCTGATCGAGGACGGCATCCTCGTCGGCCTCATGCAGGACCGCATGAATGCCCGCCTGATGGGCGTTGCACCCACCGGCAACGGGCGGCGTCAGTCCTACGCCCATGCGCCCATGCCGCGCATGACCAACACCTACATGCTGTCAGGCGACAAGCACCCCGAAGAGATCCAGCGCTCGATCAAGCGCGGCCTCTTCGCCAAGTCCTTCGGCGGCGGCCAGGTGGACATCACCTCGGGCAAGTTCGTGTTCTCCTGCACCGAGGCCTACCTCATCGAGGACGGCAGGATCACCATGCCGGTCAAGGGTGCGACCCTCATCGGCGCGGGCGCGGATGCGCTCACCCGCATTTCCATGGTCGGCAACGACATGGCGCTCGACAGCGGCATTGGCACCTGCGGCAAGCAGGGCCAGGGCGTGCCGGTGGGTGTCGGCCAGCCGAGCCTGCGCATCGACCGGCTCACCGTCGGCGGCACGGCTGCCTGAAGGAGATCATGAAGCCCGAGGCCGTCATCTTCGACATGGACGATGTGCTGTGCCGCTACGACCTCGGGCGCAGGCTGCGGGCACTTGCCCGCATCACCGGCCAGATGCCGCGCGACATTCGCGCCGCGATCTGGGACTCGGGCTTCGAGGATGTCGCCGATACGGGCGGCTACCCGGACCCTGATGACTATCTGCGTGAATTCGGCCAGCGCCTCGGCTTTCCCATCACCCGCGCGCAGTGGGTGGAGGCGCGGCGCGAGTCGATGCAGCCCTGGCCGGACATGCTGGCACTGGCGAAATCCATCGGCGCGCAGGTGCGCATCGCCATTTATTCCAACAACGGCCCCCTCACCAAGGCGGCGCTGCCAGAACTGTTTCCCGCCTGCGCCGAGGTCTTCGCCGAGCATTACCATTCCTTCGAGTTCGGCATGAAGAAGCCGGACCCCAAGAGCTTCCTGAAGCTCATGGAACGCATGGGAACGGAACCTGCGCGCTGCTGGTTCATCGACGACAAGACGTCGAACGTGGTGGGCGCGCGCATGGCCGGACTCGCCGGCCATCACTTCGTGAGCCACAAGCAGCTTCTGCCAGAGGTGCATGCCATGGGCCTGACCGCATGACGCCTGCGGCCGGAGCACCGCGCGCCGCCCCCTTCGTCACCGGTTCGATCATGCGCCACGTGGTGGTGATGACGCTCACCGGCGCCGTAGGTCTCATGGCGCTGTTCATGGTCGACCTCGTCGACCTGTTCTTCCTGTCGCTGCTCAACGACACCGAGGTGACGGCGGCCATCGGCTATGCCGGCACCATCGTGTTCTCCAACCTTTCTGTGTCGATCGGCTGCGGCATCGCGGCGGCGGCACTGGTGGCCCGCAACGTCGGCGCGGGCGACCAGGCGCGGGCGCGCGAATACGCCACCAGCGCGCTGATGTTCTCGCTGATCACGTCTGGCGCCATCACGCTGATGATCGATTTGGGCTCCGGTTCGCTGCTGTCGCTGCTCGGCGCCACGGGCGAGGCGCGGCACCTGGCGCAGGTTTTCATCTGGACGCTGTCGCCGGGTTACGTGCTCATCGCCGGCGCCATCTGCTGCTCCTTCATCCTGCGGGGCCTGGGCGATGCGCGGCGCGCCATGTACATCACCCTGTCGACTGCTGTGGTCACCGCCTGCGCCGACCCGATCTTCATCTTCTGGCTGGGCATGGGCATCCAGGGCGCGGCGATTGCCACCGTGCTGGGCTATGTGGTGTCCTTCGGCATCGGGCTTCATGGCGTGGTGCGCGTGCACCGCTACATCAACCCGTTCCGCCTGAGCGGCTTGCGGCGCGATTTCCCGGCGCTGTGGGGCATCGCCTTCCCGGCCATCCTCACGCAGCTGGCACAGCCCTTCGCCAATGCCTACATCACCTACGAGATCGCGCCCTTCGGCGATGAATCGGTGGCGGGCTTCGCCATCGTCGGCCGCCTCGTGCCGGTGGCCTTCGGCATCATCTTCTCGCTGGCGGGCTCGGTGGGGCCGATCATCGGCCAGAACTACGGCGCCGAGCGCCACGACCGGGTCAGGCGGACGCTCACCGACGGCCTTTTGTTCTCCGCCGTCTACACGCTCATCACCTCGCTGCTGCTGTTCGTGTTCCGCCACGACATTGCCGAGGCCTTCAACGCGGCCGGCCGTTCGCGCGATCTCGTGGTCTTCTTCTGCACCTTCATCGGCATCAGCTGGGCTTTCGCCGGCGGGCAGTTCGTGGCCAATGCCGCCTTCAACAACCTCGGGCGCGCCGCGCTGTCGAGCTGGTTCAACTGGGCCAAGGCGACGCTCGGCACCATTCCCTTCGCCATCATCGGCGCGCGCATGGGCGGCCCCGAGGGGCTGCTGGCAGGAACCGCGATCGGCTCCGTCATCTTCGGCATTGCGTCGGTGATCACCGCCTATAGGATCGTCAGGGGAAGCGAGACGGGAGCCGCGCGATGAGCCTCATGAGCATGCTGGACCAAGCCCAGGGTGGCCGGCTCTTCACCGTGGTGGCCCGCAGCGTCGACCTCGACGAGGCGCAGACCCGCAAGGCCATGACCAAGCTCTGCCCGGCGATCGCGGAGCGGCTGCACATCCGCGCCACGCAGGACGAAGAGCTGTTCCAGTCGCTGCTCGACCTCATTTCCGACAATGGCGCAGCCTCGCCGCTCGACGATGCCGACGCGCTCACCGGCGCGGAAGCGGTATCCGACGGCAACGCCATCCTCGACGACGTGTTCGGCTCGCGCAGCGAGGCCATGGCGGCGCTGCGATCAGCTGACCCGAGCATCCCGGAGCGCGAGCTGGCCAAGCTGGCGCCGATCTCCGCCACGGCCGTGGTGGCCGCTCTCGAACAGGCCAACAAGCCGCTCGCGCTGGCCGCCGCCGCCGAGCCGCAGCGCGCGGCGGGTGCCGCCAGCGGCCAGGGTTTCTTCGGCGCGCTGGTGGCGGCCATCGTCGCCGGCATCGTCTCGGCACTGACGAAGAAGCTCAGCGCCTCGACCCGGCGCCGCCGTTCCACCACCTATTCCCGCACCCGCACCCAGCGGCGGACGACGACCGCAAGCCGCAGCCGTGCGCCTGCCCGCCGCCGCACGGCCAACGCCTCGGTCGAGGATATCTTCAAGGACATTCTGGGCAAGCTCGGGAAGTAGGGTCCTCACCGCCCGCGCCGCCGCCTCGTGGCCCTTTCTTCCAATTCCAGCGCGGCATTGACGGTGAGCGGCAGGCCGGAGGCCCAGCGCACGTCGGCGCGGGTGATGCCGATGTCGTCGAGCAGGTGTTCGTCCAGCCTATCGAGGCCAACCACGGCGCGCCGGGCGCGCCAGTTGCGAATGAAGCGCCACAGCAGGGAAAGGCTCCCGGTGGCTTCCGCCGCCTGTGCGCGGCTCAAGGCATAGTCTCTCATGGCAAATCCTCCTCGTTGGCGGGGAGGACCATTCCCCTCCCGCCTCGTCGCCCCTCCCGGGGGCAGGCCGCTGTCTTGCGATGAGGAGAGACTGCACGGACCCCATTGATTTATCAAACGAATGTATTTTATGGTATTAATCACGATCAGTGATGGATAACCGCCATGATCCCCAATCTCGACATCGACCTGCTCAAGACCTTCCTCGCCATTTCCGATACCGGCAGCTTCACCCGCGCCGCCGAGGAGGTGAACAAGACCCAGTCCGCCGTTTCCATGCAGATGAAGCGGCTGGAGGAGCTGCTGGGCCGCCCCCTCTTCGCGCGAGACGGCCGCGCCAGCCGCTTCACGCCCGATGGCGAAAGGCTGGTCGAATATGCAAGGCGCCTGGTGTCACTGAACGACGAGGCCGTCTCCACCTTCCAGCGACCTGAACTCACCGGCACGGTGCGCTTCGGCACGCCGGACGACTATGCCGACCGCTTCCTGCCCGAGATCCTCGCCCGCTTCGCCCGCACCCACCCGCTGGTGACGGTGGACGTCGACTGCCTCAACTCCTCCACGCTCTTCGAACGCACCAGGCGCGGCGAGATGGACCTGGCGCTGGTCACCTTCGGCTGCAATGTCCAGACCGACGAGCCGGTGCGCCGCGAGCCGCTCGTCTGGGTCACCTCGGCCCGCCATTCCACGCATCTGCTCGAGGTCATGCCGCTCGCCATCTCGCATGCCGGCTGCGAATGGCGCGCCACCGTGCTGGCGGCACTGGAGAAGACCGGCCGCAAGTATCGTGCTGCCTATTCGAGCCCCAATTCCAACGCGGTGAACGCCGCCGTGCAGTCCGGCCTTGCCGTTGGCGCCGTGCCGGAGATGTGCGTGAGGCCCGGCATGCGCGTGCTCACCGAGAAGGACGGCTTTCCGTCGCTTGGATCTTTCGAGATCGGGCTGATGCGCAAGCCCGGCCGGTCAAGCTCTGCCGTGGAGGCACTCGCCCGCCACGTGGCGGCAAGCCTGGGCAATCTCAATGCGGGGATGATGGCCGCCGAGTGAGCGGCCGCACTCAGTAGGCGAAGTCGCGGAACACCCGCGTCACGTCCTGGTGCCAGTCGCCATTGTACAGGGCGAGCAGGTGCTCGGCCGCCGTCTTGCC
>JBEARP010000126.1:0-5220 GCA_041163105.1 Pseudomonadota bacterium | reverse complement strand
CGTCGCGCGTACTTCGCGCTTGGTGAGTTGGCCGTCATGCTCGAAGGCGTCGTCGGGGAGGCCCGCAATCCGGGAGAATGTCCTTGCGCCCGGAGAGGCGATGCAGCGTATGGCCAGCGTGTTGAGGTCGGAGAATTGCGTATGCGGAACGCCGTCAGCAACGAAAGTGGACTTCCTGTCGCGGGGTCCGCCCATGTTTTCCAGTACTGTGATCTGGCTTTTGCCGAAACCACGGGCCATCAGGCGGCGAGCAACCTCTGCAATGGTACTGCGATCGGCAGTGAGCACGATCAGGCACACGCCGGGTTGGATGAATGGCTCAATGTGGGCGGCGTCGCGGCCATGGAGCGTTAGGGTGTCACAATCGGGGAGTGACCAGCCCATACGGGCTGCGGCAAGGGAGAAGGCCGAGAGGGCAGGGACGATTTCCATCTCCGCGAAGGGGATGAATTCCATGAGTTTGCGGGCAACGCCGTAGTTCAGCGGGTCGCCGGTGGCCAGAACGACCGTTTTCCGACCCCGCAACGGGCGAATGCGATCCACCACGGCGGAGAAAGGTTGGGGCCAATCATGGATTTCCGCAGTGAGACCGCTCGGCAGGTAACCAAGGAGGCGGGTGGATCCGACGATCACCTCGGCACCCTGGATCGCGAGTTGGCTTTGCTTTGTGAGGCCGTTCCACCCATCTTCGCCCATCCCCACGATGGTCAGCCAGTTGCTCATGTGGCCCCGCGCGTGAGGGCATTGATGACCGACGCCGCCATGGCCGAGCCGCCGCGGCGGCCGAGCAATGCCGCGTAAGGTATGCCGCGGGGATTGGCGTGTAGCTCGTCCTTCGATTCCGCTGCGCCGACAAAGCCCACCGGAAAGCCGACAATTGCTGCGGGCGTCGGGGCACCCGCGTCGATCATTTCCAGTAACGCGAAAAGGGCGGTGGGCGCGTTGCCGATCACCGCAATGCTGCCGGCAAGGTGATCACGCCAGAACTCAACGGCCGCTGCGGAGCGGGTGTTGCCGGTTGCCATGCCGACCTCGCGGGCGCGGGGGTCGTTGAGCGTGCAGACAACGTTCAATTGCTTGTCGATGATGCCATGCCGGACCATTTCCACATCGACCAGCACTGCCTTGCCAGCCGCGAGTGCGCCCTGCGCCGAAATGACGAAGTCAGATGAGATGCGAAGATCCTGCGCAATCTCCGGCATGCCGCAGGCATGTATGATACGCGTGGCGATGGGCTCCGCGTCTGCCGGGAGTTGCGAGAAATCCGTCTCGGCGCGGATGATCTCGAAGGACCGCCGATAGATGGCAGCGGGATCGCGGAGATAGTCCATCACTTCTTCAGCATGCTTACGGGCCCCAGCGGATGATTGGCGTGGGGATAAGGAGCATGCGTGTGGCCGTGCTCATGGTCATGACCATGACCATGGCCATGAGCATGGTCATGACCGTCGTCGTGATGGTGATGTTGGGGTTGCCCCGACAATATCTTGCCGGGGTCGACGGCGAGGACGGCGTCCTTCTTCTTCCTCGGCATTGTCTTGCACATCTGGTTGCAGACGCCGTCGCAGTATGCGCAGTCCTCGGAGGTGCCAATGCCCTCAACGTGGTGATGGTGGCTTTCCTGCACGGCGCCAACATCAGCCTCGAACCCCAGAACCTGTGTGCGGTATTTGCACATCTGGCAGTTCATGGCGATGTCACCGGTCAGGATCTGGTCAATGCGCTCCGCAAACGTGGCGATAACCTGCGGATGATCGTTAAGGTAGGGCGCCTTGATGAACTCGATCTCCGGATGACGTGCTGCAACGGCGTCCGTTGCATCATAGATGCGATCGACGAGGATGCCGGTGAAGAGGAAATAGGGGAACACCACGATGCGGCGGTAGCCGAGGCGAGCGGCATGCTCGAGGCCGGGATCAACCAGGGGGAAGGTGACCCCCGAGTAGGCCGTCTCCGCCCAGCCAAAGCCAAATCCTTCCCACAGCAGACGCGTGACCTTGGCGACGTTGGAATTGGCGTCCGGGTCGGAGGCTCCGCGGCCGACAACGACGAGAAGGGTCTCGTGCTTCGGGACGTCCGGTCCCGCCTTGTCGAGGGCTTCCTGCACGCGATCACCCGCGGCGCGCATCATCTTCGGGTCGATGCCCAGTTCCTTGCCGTAGTCGATGCGAAGGTTGTTTGCGGCGGCGTAGGTGTTGAGGACGGAGGGTATGTCGTTCTTGGCGTGACCCGCTGCAAACAGCATGCCTGGCACGGCAAGCACGCGGGTGACGCCCTGTGCCTTCAGGCTGTCGAGGCCGGTGCGTATGATGGGGGTGGCAAACTCGAGATAGCCGTATTCAACCGGGTACTGCGGCAGATGCTTCTTGAGATGTTCGGCCAGTACGGCAAATTCCCGCACGGCGTCCTTGTCGCGGCTGCCGTGGCCGCAAAGCATCACACCCAGTTTTTCAGCCATCAGTTGTGCCTTCCAGATCAATTGCGCCCCCGGGCGAGGCCCGGTCCGGAAGACAGCCCCGGACTTGGCCCCGCAATTGGGTCGGCCGCACCGGAATATGCTTTCAGTCCCGTCTCTGGGGACGCTGTGGCGGGGGTTTTAGCCCCGGGAAGGCAGGGTCACAAGCACGTTTGCGGCGTGAATTGCCAATTGGCGTCATCCCGGAGCGGGCTGTGATGACCGAACGTCTCCATTCTCAGATCCGCCTTCCAGACCCGGCTTTCGGCTGTGTTCGACCTCACTGACGTCAGAACTCGATCCCGGCCTGTGCCTTCACACCGGAGCGGAAGGGGTGCTTCACCTGTTCCATTTCCGTGACGAGGTCGGCGATCTCGATCAGTTCGTCCTTGGCGTTGCGGCCGGTGATGACCACGTGCTTGCCGTCCGGCTTGTTCTTCAACACCTCAACAACCTCGTCGAGCGGTAGGTAGTCGTAGCGCAGAACGATATTGAGCTCGTCGAGCATCACCATCTTGTAGTCGGGGTCGGCAATCATCTTCTTGGCCTCCTCCCATGCTGCGCGGGAGTGGGCGATGTCCCGCTCGCGGTCCTGGGTCTCCCAGGTGAAACCCTCTCCCATGGCCTTGATGGTGACGAGTTCGGGGAATTTTTCCAGCACTGTACGTTCACCCGTTGCCCAGGCGCCCTTCACGAACTGGATGACGCCGGACTTCATGCCATGACCCACGCAACGGAACACCATGCCGAACGCCGCAGTCGATTTGCCTTTGCCCTTGCCGGTGTGGACGATGAGCAAGCCCTTCTCGATGGTTTTGCCAGCCATGATCTTGGCGCGGGCAGCCTTCTTCTTCGCCATCTTCTCGTGATGGCGTGCATTGTCGTGGTCGGGGGCATCTTCGGTCATCGTGTCAGGTCCTCGAGAAGATCATGGGCTGAGTTGAGGCGCGGCGTCCAGAGACCCCTCTGCGCAGCTTCGCGGAAGCGCTCGGCGATCTCGCGCAGGGCGGCAGGGTTGTTGTCCCGGATGAAGTGTCGTGTTGCATCATCGGCGAGAAAGGCGTCATAAGCCAGATCGAAGTGGTGCGGCCGCACTGCACCGGTGGTGGCGGCGAAGGCGAACATGTAGTCAACGGTCGCTGCAATTTCAAATGCGCCCTTGTAGCCGTGGCGCTTCACGCCGTCGATCCACTTGGGGTTCACGACCCGCGAGCGCATGACACGGCCAACTTCTTCTTCCAGCGTGCGAACCACCGGACGGTCCGGCCGGGAATGATCGTTGTGGTAGACACGCGGCCGAACGCCGGATGCCTGCTCCACCGCTGCCGTCATGCCGCCCTCGAACTGGTAGTAGTCGTCCGAGTCGAGCAGGTCGTGCTCGCGATTGTCCTGATTGTGGACCACAGCCTCTATGCGCCTGAGGCGCTCCGTGAAGGCCTTCTCGTCGTTGATGCCGTTGGTCTTGGCGCCATAGGCATAGGCACCCCAGGTGACATAGGCCGCGGCAAGGTCAGCGCGGTCGGTCCACAATTTTTCGTCGATCAGCGCTTGCAGTCCTGCGCCGTAGGCTCCTGGCTTGGATCCGAAGATACGGTGCCCTGCCATCTCCCGCGCGTCCAAAACCTCGATGCCGGTTGAGGTAAGAAGGGCAGTTTCGGCACGCATGCGGGCAGCAAGCGGATTGTCCTCGTCATCTTCCGCGAGCGCACCGACGGCACGGATGGCCTTGTCGAGAAGCTCGATCTGCGCCGGGAACGCATCACGAAAAAAGCCCGAGATGCGGAGGGTTACATCGACACGTGGACGACCCAGTTTGGCGAGCGGTAGGATTTCGTAGCCGGTCACGCGCCAACTGGAAGGCTCCCACACGGGCCTTGCCCCAATAAGCGCGAGGGCCTGAGCAATGTCATCCCCACCAGTACGCATGTTTGATGTGCCCCATGCGGAGAGACCCAGCGCCTTGGGAAATCGTCCAAAGTCCTGAAAGTGACGGAGCAGAAGGTCTTCCGCCGATTTCTGACCAAGGTTCCAGGCCGTGGGTGTTGGCACCGTGCGATTGTCGAGGGAGTAAAAATTCCGTCCCGTCGGCAGGACGTCAAGGCGGCCGCGCGTTGGCGCACCGGAGGAACCTGGGGCGACGAAGCGTCCCGCCAGCCCCTTCATCAGAGCGGCTACTTCATCATGGCCGCAGGCGCGCAGCGCCGGTCGAACGCGATCCTCGATCTCCGACAGGACCATCGCCGTATTGGTGAACTCCTTTGGTGGCTCTGTTCCGGTGAGCAGCGATGCAGCGAACATCTCAAGACGTTCCACCGTGTCGCCATTGCTACGCCAGGGATCGCTGGTGAGTGGCTGAAGCACTGCCGGCCTGTCGGCATTCCACGAGGCGGCCATGTTGCAGGTGAGGGGATCGAAATCAGAGAACCCGAAATCCGCTGCGAGAGCGCGGATGAGCGACTGGTCGCCCCCCTCGCCAAGGCCCCGCGGCACGCGGGTGAGGGCCACAAGAAGATCCGTCTCCAGCCGTCCCTCAGGCGAGGAACCAAGGATGTGCAGGCCGTCGCGGATCTGGGCTTCCTTGAGGTCGCACAGGAAGGCGTCCAAGCGCTGAAGGTCTTCGTCTTCGTTGCCGGTGAACCCCGCATCGACGTCGAGGTGGGATGATTTCGTCAGGTCGAGGATGTCCGCCTTCAAGGAGTCGCGCCGCCGACGGTCGAGGCCCGCTGCAAGGTAATACTCATCGACGAGGGCTTCGAGGTCCTTCA
>JBEARP010000125.1:0-21555 GCA_041163105.1 Pseudomonadota bacterium | reverse complement strand
CTTCGAGACGGCACTCGAGACCGATGCCGGGAAGCCAGGTCCCACCGGCATCGATCGCATCGAATTCATGGTGGCTGCCAATCCGGGAACGCCGCTGGCGCCGCTGATGAAAGTTGCCTCGGGTGGTGAACTGGCGCGCTTCATGCTGGCGCTCAAGGTCATCCTCGCGTCCAGGGGTTCAGCACCCACGCTGATCTTCGACGAGATCGACACGGGCGTCGGCGGCGCGGTGGCAGATGCCATCGGCGCGCGGCTGGCGAGGCTGGCCGACAACCTGCAAGTGCTGGCCGTCACCCACAGTCCGCAGGTGGCCGCGCGCGCTTCTCAACACATGCTGATCTCCAAGATGGAGGAAGTGGCCTCGAAGCGCATGGTCACGCGCGTCCAGCCACTCTCGGACAAGAGCCGCCGCGAGGAGGTGGCGCGCATGCTGTCAGGTGCCAAGGTCACCGACGCGGCGCGTGCCCAGGCTGACGAGTTGCTGGGGGCCAGGGGATAGTCCATGGCGAAGAAGCCCCTCACGCCCGTCGAGGACCTGACGCTCCTCGAGGCCTCCGCCGAGTTGGCGGCGCTCGCGGCCGAGATCGCGAAGCACGACCGCGCCTATCACGAGCAGGATGCGCCCGTGATCTCGGATGCCGAGTACGACGCCCTGCGCCAACGCAACGATGCGATCGAGGCACGGTTTCCGGATCTTGTCCGCGAGGACTCGCCGTCGCGGCGCGTTGGTGCCGGCCCGGCGGACGCGTTTGGCAAGGTTCGCCACGCGGTGCCGATGTTGTCACTCGCCAATGGCTTTTCTGATGAGGATGTTCGTGATTTCGTGGGCCGCATCCGCCGTTTCCTGGATCTTCCTGATACGGAAGAGGTGGCGCTTACCGCCGAACCCAAGATCGATGGCCTCTCCATCTCGCTGCGCTACGAGAACCGAAAGCTTGTGCAGGCGGCAACCCGCGGCGACGGTTACGAAGGCGAGAACGTGACGGCGAACGCCTTGACCATCCAGGATGTGCCAAAGCGCCTGCATGGCACGGCGCCGGATCTCGTCGAGATCCGCGGCGAGATCTACATGAGCCACAAGGATTTCGCGGCACTCAATGAAAGACAGGCGTCAGCGGGCGATAAGGTTTTTGCCAATCCGAGAAATGCCGCCGCCGGCTCTCTCCGCCAGCTCGACCCCGCAATCACCGCCTCACGTCCTCTGAAGTTCTTTGCCTACGCCTGGGGCGAAGCGCCGGACCTGCCGGCGAACACCCAGATGGGCGTCATCGATGCATTCAAGAGCTGGGGCTTGCCCACCAACCCGCTGACAAAGCTCTGCAGATCAGTCGAGGAACTGCTCGCGCAGTATCGCCTGATCGAGAGCCAGCGCGCCGAACTGGGCTATGACATTGATGGCGTCGTCTACAAGGTGAACCGGCTGGACTGGCAGCAACGGCTGGGCTTCGTCTCGCGCAGTCCTCGCTGGGGTCTCGCCCACAAGTTCTCCGCCGAGAAGGCAATGACGGTTCTCGAGAAGATCGACATACAGGTTGGGCGCACAGGCGCGCTAACCCCGGTGGCGCGGCTGAAGCCCGTGACCGTGGGTGGCGTTGTCGTCACCAATGCGACGCTTCACAATGAGGACGAGATCGCCCGCAAAGATGTCCGCGAAGGTGACACCGTCATCGTGCAGCGCGCCGGCGACGTCATCCCGCAGATCCTGGCATTCGTGCCGGAGAAGCGGCCGGCCGACGCAAAGCCTTATCTCTTTCCCCAGGAATGCCCGGTCTGCCATTCGCATGCGGTGCGCGAGGAGCGCGCCTCGGGCAAGGTCGACGCGGTGCGCCGCTGCACCGGGGGACTTATCTGTGCGGCTCAGCGCGTGGAGCGGCTGAAGCACTTTGCCTCGCGCAATGCCTTCGACATCGAAGGGTTGGGCGACAAGATCATCGAGGAATTCTACGTCGATGGCCTGATTGCCTGGCCGCATGACGTGTTCACGCTGGAGGAGCGCGACAGGAAGAACCTCAAACGCCTGAAGAACCGCGAGGGCTGGGGGGAATCAAGCGTCAGGAAGCTGTTCGGCGCCATCGATGCGCGCCGTACCATAGCACTTGACCGTTTCATCTTTGCGCTCGGCATTCGTCACGTGGGAGAAACAACGGCCCGCGCGCTGGCCCGTGCCTATGGCACGGCCAATCATGTCCGCGAACAGATGATCGCCGCCGGGTCCATGGAGGGAGACGCCTGGAACGAACTCAACGCCATTGATGGCATCGGCGAGATCGTTGCGGAGGCTGTCGTGCAGTTCTTTGGCGAGCAGCACAACAGGGACGTGGTTGACGAGTTGCTGAAGCATGTCACCGTCACCGAACTTGAGGCCCGCAGCACGACATCACCCGTGGCTGGCAAAACGGTGGTCTTCACCGGCGCGCTCGAGCGCATGACGCGCGAGGAGGCCAAGGCCATGGCGGAGCGGCTGGGCGCCAAGGTGTCAGGCAGCGTCTCCAAGAAGACCGATCTGTTGGTGGCAGGCCCCGGAGCTGGCTCCAAACTGAAGGATGCCGAGAAATACGGCATCGAAGTGATCGACGAGAATGCGTGGTTCGAGCGGGTAGGCGAATTGTGAATTCCCGCGGACGTGATTTCATGACCGGCGTTGCCGAGGTGGCGCCCGTGGTGGTGGCCTACATTCCCATTGGGTTGTTGTGGGGCACGCTCGCCGCCGCCAAGGGATTGTCTCCGCTTGAGGCGTTATTGATGAGTGTCATCGTCTTTGCTGGCTCTGCCCAGTTCGTGGCGGTGGACATGTGGCAAGATCCGGTGCCGGTGTTGCTGCTCACCTTCACGGCGCTGATCGTCAATGTCCGCCACGTGCTCATGTCGGCTTCGCTGTCGCGCCACATCGATGCGATCCCGCGCGTTCTGCATCCGTTCGTCGCATATTTTCTGACCGATGAAAGCTGGGCGCTTGCCGAGCGCCGCGCCTTGCAGGAGCCACTCACGCTGTCATTCTACATCGGCGTGTCGCTGCCGCTGGCGGCAACCTGGTGGATTGCCACTGGGGTGGGTGCCATGCTGGGCCGCGCGCTGGGCGATCCATCGGCCATCGGCCTTGATTTCGCATTCTCGGCCATGTTCATCGCCATCCTCATGGGCTTCTGGAAGGGGCCGAGCACGGCGGGCGTTCTTGCGGTGAGCGGTGCGGTCGCGGCGGGCACGTACATGGCATTCGATGGGCCGTGGTACATCGTGACGGGTGGAATCGCTGGCGCGCTTTATGCCTATGCCACGTGGCGCAGGGGGGCAGAGGCATGAGTGGCACCACGCTTCTCGCCATCATCGGAATGGGTGTAGCCACCTATCTCACCCGTCTGTCGGGATTCTATCTGCTTCGCGGTCTCAATCTCTCAGACCCGATGAAGGCCGCACTGGACGCGCTGCCTCCGGCAGTCCTGATGGCGGTGATTGCGCCGGTGATCCTGGCCACTGGCCCGGTAGAGACGATCGCTGCGGCGATCACGGCGGTTGTCGCCTTCTTCCGCCTGCCGTTGGCAGTGACGATCGTGGTCGGCATCGTCAGCGTGGTTGCCTTGCGGGCCATCCTCGCCTGACGGTCATCAGAGGGGCGCACACGCCTTCTTCAGCCATGCGAGTTCATCTCCCACGAGATGATCGCCCACCTCCTTCTGCACCCGTGCGTGATAGGCGTCGAGCCAGTTGCGCTCGGCATCAGACAGCAGCGCAACATCGATCAGCCGCCGGTCGATTGGTGCCAGCGTCAGTGTTTCGAAGCCGAGCATCGGGCGGTCGCCACCGGTGACGGGTTTCGCCTCATGCACCATCACCAGGTTCTCGATGCGGATGCCGTAGGCGCCCTGATTGTAGAAGCCGGGCTCGTTGGACAGGATCATGCCCGCTTCCAGCGGTGTCCTGTCCGACTTGTTGATGCGCGCCGGACCCTCGTGCACCGACAGATAGGCGCCGACGCCATGGCCGGTGCCGTGGTCGAAGTCGAGGCCTGCGCTCCATAGGTGCTGGCGTGCCAAGATATCCAGCTGCGAGCCCGTGGTGCCCTTCGGGAAGCGGGCCATGGTAAGGCCGATCATGCCTTTCAGCACGCGAGTGAACCGGTCCTTCATCTCCGCCGTGGGCGTTCCGATGATGACCGTTCGTGTGATGTCCGTCGTGCCGTCTATATACTGCGCACCGGAGTCGATGAGGAAGATCTCGTTGCGGCCAAGCTTGCGGTTCGACTCTTCCGTCGCATGGTAATGCGGGATTGCCGCATGGGGGCCCGAAGCCGGGATGGTCTCGAAGGAGAGGTCCTTCAACTCGCCCGTAGACTCGCGGAAGTTCTTCAGCTTTGCCGCGGCATCGAGTTCGGTGAGGCCACCCTTGGGTGTTTCCCGCTCGAGCCAGAACAGGAATCGGCTCACAGCCACGCCATCGCGCTTCTGGGCGTTGCGTGCGCCCTCCTGCTCGGTTCTGTTCTTGCGTGCCTTGGGTAGCAGCACCGGGTCCGGACCGGTCACCACCGTGGCCTTGGCCTTGACCAGCAATTCGCGGATGCGCTCCGGCGTCCAGGCCGGGTCGATCAAAACCCGCGACTTGGCCTTGCCAAGCGCCTTGAGGGCTGCGCCAATGTCCTTCGGCGCGTGGGTGGTGGCGATGGACTTGAGATGCGCCATCACCTCCTCGGTGAGCTTCTCACTGGCGATGAAGATCTGCGCCTTGCCCTTGGCGGGCAGGATGGCATAGGCCGCGACAACCGGCGTGTGCGGAACATCGAAGCCGCGGAGGTTGAACAGCCATGAAACCGAGTCCGGCTGGGTCAGGACAACCGCGTCGACGTTCGCGAGAGCCTTGCGCAGGTCCTTGATCTTTTCCGAAGCCGTCGTCCCGGCGAACTGGGTGGGCTGGGTGACCAATTTGGCGGAGGGGCGCGGTGGCTGGTCCTTCCACACCGCGTCGATCGGGTTGGACTCGACCGGCACGAAGCTCGCACCGACGCTTGCGCAGGCCGCCGCGAGGTGCCTTGCCTGGTCGGCGGTCACCAGCCACGGGTCGAATCCCAGCCTGTCGCCCTTCTTCAGGTTCTTGGCGATCCACTGGGCGGGCGGCTCCTCCATCAGGTGAAAGGGCGCGAAGATTTTTTCGTCCACCTGCTGGCGCACCTGGATCACATAACGACCGTCAACGAAGATCGCCGCCTTCTTCAGCGTCACGATGGCAATGCCGGCGCTACCACGGAAATTGGTGAGCCAGCGTAGCCGCTCGGCATAGGCGGGGACATATTCCCCCTGGAATTCGTCGGCACGCGGCACGAAGAAACCGTTGAGCTTGCGCTTCTTCAGTTCGGCACGGAGAAGGGTGACGCGGGTCTTGTGTGTGTCAGTCATGATGAAAACTTAACCCGCGGGCCACGCGCCATGCAACGACTACATCCTGAGCCCGATCCGACCTTCCACCTTCGGGGCCACCGTCTTCTGCGCCGCGACATAGGCCATGACGTCATTTGCCATCAGCTTGCCGTCGCGCACGGCAAGCAGCGGCGTGCCGGCTTTCAGCGCCACGTAGCCGTCACCGCCACCGGCCATGTAGTCGTTGGTCGCCAGCGTGTAGCTGGCGGCGGGATCGAGAGGCCTTCCACCGATCATGATGTTGTCAACCCGCTCTCCCACCGGCCGCATCAAATCGGCGGTGAAGGTGAGGCCTGATACCTGCGGGAAGCGGCCTGCGGCATTGGCAACGTCGCTGACGCCGTTCTCCAGCGCGGCCTTGATCATGTCTCCCGTCACGGCAAGCTTCACCGTGCGGTTGCCGAAGGGAAGTTCGGTAAGAATGTCGCGGCGCGTGAGTTCAGCGCCCGCCGGATACTGCTTGTTGCCACGGATGCCACCACCATTGACGATGGCCACGTCCGACTGCGTCTGGGCGCGCAGGGCGTCGGCGATCAGGTTGCCGATGGCTGCCTCCTGCGTGCGTAGCAACGCCTTGCGGCTGTCGAGCGGTTCCGATGTCGCGCCAATGGCGATGTTGAGGTCCGCGTCCAGTTCCTTCCTGTAGGCCTCGATGCGGGCTTGAGTCTCGGGGTCGGGCGTGACCGTGGCAGTGTCGATCACCCGGATGTCCGGCCACCAGGTTACACGGCGCTTGCCGTCCTTCTCCTCGACTTCGGCCTTCACATCGATTGCCGTGACATAATTCGCCTCCGTCATCGACTCGGCCAGCACCGTTCGGCCGTTGTAGAGCAGGATGAGGTCATGGTCGTGGCCCGACAGCACAAGGTCGAAGAGCCCGCTGTCATAGAGTTTGAGGTCGATCGTGCGTTCGGCATGAACGACTGCAACGATCATGTCCGCCCCTTGCGCCTTGAGATCCTTCGCATGGGCCAGTGCCGTCTCGAAGATGGGCGCGAAGACGAGGTTGTCACCGGGGTTGGACAAGGTGGGGCTGTCTTCTTCCGTAAGGCCGACGAAACCCACTTTTAGCCGGCCGATGTCGCGAATTTCGGTGTCCTTGAAACCGGGGAGCAACTGCCCGCTTCGGTCCCGCAGGTTGGCGGCGAAGAGTGGGAACCTGGCCTCGCTCATCCGCGCGCGGAACATCTGCTCACCGAAGTCGAATTCATGATTGCCGGGAGTGAAGATGTCCGGTGGTGCAATGTTGGTCAGGGCAATCGTGTGTTCGCCCTGGTCGAGGCCGGAGAGCAGGGAGGGCGAGATCAGGTCGCCAGCATGGGCGTAGATGACATTGCCGCCCTTGGCGCGCTCGGCCTTCACCACGGCATTCAACCGCGCGAAGCCACCGCGCTCTGTGTCGTTCTCGATGTTGTAGATGTCGTTGGTGAGCAGGAAGGTGAAGTTCACCGTTTCCGCCCGCACCTGAGTTGTGAAGCTTGCAGCGCAGAGCAGGGAGGCCATCAGGAGGTTGCGAGGAAGGTGCATGGTTCGCTCCATAAATCCGTTTTCAGAACTTATCCCAGACCTGGCTTCGTGCCAGCCTATCAGATTGCGCAAAGAAACACTTGTAATTGATCTTGCAACAGAGAATGAACTGCGACATATATTCCTTTATCGAAAACTGGGCCGGACGATTGGCCGCTTCGCTCCCTGTTGGGTCGCGCACGCAAGACTCCTCCAATTCTCGACCAGTGTCTTGGCGCGCCGCATCGCAGCGTGCCAGGGCTGACGACAACCCAACGTAAGGAATACACCCATGGATACGGGTACTGTGAAGTGGTTCAACGAGCAGAAGGGCTATGGCTTCATCCAGCCGGACAACGGCCAGAATGACATTTTCGTCCATATCTCCGCCGTTGAACGCGCCGGTCTGCGCACGCTGAAGGAAGGCCAGAAGGTCTCCTTTGAAGTGGTGACCGACAAGCGCACGGGGCGTGCCTCAGCCGGCAACCTCGTGGCTGCCTGATACGGCCGACGAATTTCACATCGGATGCCCGGTCGAGAGGCCGGGCATTTTTTTACCCCAGAATGGTGCAATGCAGAATTAACTGCCGCTTAATCCATGCGTCAAGGGCATGCAAATGTTCTAAAAGCGACATACCAGAGCACAGAAAAGACTGGTTAACGGACATTAAGTTCTCCGGCCGAAATAAGTCAACTCTTGCAATAAAACAGACATAATCCGACCCTACAAGGGGTGCGTAACGAGATGTATTCGGGGAAGCCTGAGCGACACTTGATCCATGCGTTTTATGCATGACCGTGGCGCGAAGCTGTATCTGGTTTGTGCTGCGACTGCTCTCTATATGAACAGCCAACAGTGCAATGCACAATCAACCCTCGAAAAATCGCCGATGGCCCGAGCGGCCCGGATTTTGAGAGATGAGCAGGAGAATGACGATGACGACGATCACCTACGGCCGCGAGACGGTCCGCAACGAAGGCTTCAACATGGGTTCCGGCCTGCTCGGCCGGGTCAAGACCTATCTGGCCCGCAGCCGCGCTGAGCGCCAGCTGGCCCAGCTCGATGACCGGCTTCTGGCCGATATCGGCATGAAGCGTTCGGAGATTTCCAAGATGGTCTGGGGCGCCTAAGCGCCTCAGCAATCAAGCTCCCAGCCGGCTCCTTTGGGGCCAGCTACAAGCAAGCGCCCGGGTGTCCTCCCTCCCGGGCGCTTTCGTTTTTGCGGCTTCGTGAAGACAAGCGTCGCCCAGTTGCCGCGCGTGATGCGTCCGGCAAGCGACAGACCGCGAGACTGATATGTCGCCTCGATCCAGCGCATCTGTTCCAGCGTCAGACCGGACAGGATGAGGTCGCCGCCGGGCGTCAGCGTCCGGGAGAGGCCGGTGGACAGCGCCACCAGCGGGCGTGCCAGGATATTGGCGAAGATCAGGTCATAGGGCCCGCCGCCTGCGATGCGCGGGTGGCTGAGACCCGCCGCCACGAAACTGCCGATCTGCGGCTTCACCCCGTTCAGCGCGGCATTGGCAATCGTTACTTTCACGGCTTCGGGGTCGATGTCGCTGGCAAGCGCCGCGCGGCCGGTCGCCTTGGCGGCGGCGATGGCGAGAACGCCGGTGCCGCAGCCAACGTCAAGAATATTGCGAGGATTTCGTCGCTTCAGGATGCGGTCGAGCGCCATGAGGCAGCCCTCGGTGGTGCCATGGTGTCCGGTGCCGAAGGCCGTACCGGCGTCGATCTCCAGCGCGATGCCGCCGGGCCTGCGCCGGTGCCGGTCATGCGAGCCGTGCAGGAAGAAGCGACCAGCCGTTACGGGTGCCAGCCCCTCCAGCGACTGCCGGACCCAGTCCTGCTGTGGCATGGGAGCGACAATGCCGTTTCGCAGTTCATCGAGTTCCCTGGCGTTCTCTGCCTCTTCCGCGCTGGCGAAATAGAGCATCACGTCCCAAAGGCCCTTCGCCTCGTCCGTCTCGTTGATGGTGATGGCCATCGGATCGATGCGGAAATTGTCCTCGAGTGCAGAGGCGAGGTCGTTGGCGCCGTCATGGGACAGCCCGGGCAGGGTGAGGGTGTAGCGGGCTTCAGTCATGAGGGCCGTTAGGGCCAAAAGGATGCGCGGGTCAAGCCCGCGCATGTCCCGACAGTCTTTTTCAGGTCAGCGGAACGATCTTGATCTCGACGCGCCGGTTCTGCGCCCGGCCTTCCGGCGTGGTGTTGGAGGCGATCGGGTCGTTCTGGCCCATGCCGATGGCCTGGAAGCGATTGGGGTTGTTGCCCTGGGCGATAAGGTATTCCGCCACCGATCCGGCGCGGGCTTCCGACAGTCGCTGGTTGTGCTGAGGCGTACCGGTCGAGTCGGTGTGGCCCGTCACGTCCACCAGGGTGCGGTTGAATTCCTGGAGCACGATGGCCACCGAGTTCAGTGTCTCGAAGAACTGCGGCTTGATCGCGGACTGGTCGGTGTCGAAGGTGATGTTGGACGGCATGTTGAGGATGATGTCGTCACCCACGCGGGTGACGGAGACGCCCGTGCCCTGCAGTCTGGCCCGCAGCTTCGATTCCTGGTTGTCCATGTAGAGCCCGACGCCGCCGCCCGCGAGTGCGCCAAGGCCGGCGCCGATCAGCATCGACTTGCGTGTCGAGGCCGATGTCGTCTTGCCGATGACGAGGCCGGTGGCGGTGCCCAGCAGGGCGCCCGCCGTGGCGCCCACGGCGGTGTTCGATATCTTCTGCTCACCCGTATACGGATCGGTGGAACATCCGGCCAGGAAGGTGGCGGCCATGGCCGCGAATGCGATTTTACGAAGCATGTTTTCCCCACTGCAACACAGGGCCATTCCCCTGTCCGTATGGCGGCAATGAGGTAAAAGGATGGTTTATTCGGCTGCCTCGAGGTCCTCGTCCTCCACAAGGAAGCCGCCGGACTGGCGCTGCCAGAGCGAGGCATAGAGCCCGCCCTTGTCGAGCAGCTGGCGGTGCGTGCCGTCCTCGACGATCTCGCCCTTGTCCATGATGACCAGGCGGTCCATGGCGGCAATGGTTGAAAGCCGATGCGCCACGGCGATCACCGTCTTGCCCTCCATCAGGGCATAGAGATTCTCCTGGATGGCCTGCTCGACCTCGGAATCAAGCGCGCTGGTCGCTTCGTCCAGCACGAGGATGGGCGCGTTCTTCAGCAGCACGCGGGCGATGGCGATGCGCTGGCGCTGGCCGCCCGACAGTTTGACGCCGCGCTCGCCCACATGGGCCTCGTAGCCGCGGCGACCCTTGGGGTCCATCAGCGTGGCGATGAACTCGTCGGCGTGCGCCTTGCGCGCCGCCGCCTCGACCTCCGCCATGCTCGCATCCGGCATGCCGTAGCGGATGTTGTCGATCACCGAACGATGCAGCAGGGAGGTGTCCTGCGTGACGACGCCGATCGCCGCGCGCAGCGAATCCTGCGTAACGTGCGAAATGTCCTGCCCGTCGATCAGGATGCGGCCACGCTCAAGGTCATAGAAGCGCAGCAGCAGGTTCGAGAGCGTTGACTTGCCCGCGCCCGAACGGCCAACCAGGCCCACCTTCTCGCCCGGTGCGATGGTGAGGTTCAGGTTTTCCAGCACTGGCCTGTCGCGTGCAATCAGCGGCTTGCCATAGTTGAATGTCACGTCCTCGAAGCGGATGCCGCCGTCCTTGACGACCAGCGGCTTCGCATCGGCGGCATCCTTGATGGAGCGGTCGCAGGCAATGGTCTCTATGCCGTCCTGAATGACGCCGATGCTCTCGAACAGCCCCGCCACCTCCCAGATGATCCACTGAGACATGGCCTTCAGTCGCAAGGTGAGGCCCACCGCGAAGGCGATTGCGCCGGTGGTGATCGCGCCCTGGTGCCACAGCCAGATCGCCATGGCCGACATGGTGAAGATGAGCACGCCCGAGAGCACCTGCAGTGCGGTGGTCATCAGCGTCGACATGCGCATCGAGTCGTTCACCGACTTCAGCATCCAGTCCATGCCCTCGCGGGCGTAGCTGTCCTCGCGGTCGGCATGGGCGAAGAGCTTGACGGTGGGGATGTTGGTGTAACTGTCGACCACGCGTCCCGTCACCAGCGAGCGCATCTCGGCCTGCACCTGCGACAGCTTGCCGAGCTTGGGCACGAAGTACCAGCAGGCCGCCGCATAGCCCGCCAGCCAGATCAGTAGCGGGATCATCAGCCAGCGGTCCGCGGTTGCCACGAGGATCAGCGCGCCGAAGAAATAGACGATCACATAGACCATCACCTCGGTGAACTTCATCACCGCGTCGCGCACGCCGAGTGCAGTCTGCATCACCTTGGTGGCCACGCGGCCGGCGAAGTCGTTGGTGAAGAAGTCCATCGACTGGCGCAGCACGTAGCGGTGCGCAACCCAGCGGATGCGCATGGCGTAATTGCCGCGCAAGCCCTGGTGCGACACGGCCTCGGAAAAGAAGTTCAGCAACGGCAGCAGGAGGAGCGCGATCGCTCCCATCACCATCAGGTGCGTGCCGTGCTCCTGCCAGAAACTCTCGCGGTTGGCGGCCGTCAGCAGGTCGACGAGCTGCCCGAGGTAGGCAAAGAGGTAGACCTCGAGGAAGGCGATGATGGCGGAGAGCAGGGTGGCAACCAAAAGCAGCGGCCAGAACGGCTTGGTGTAATACCAGCAGAAGGCCAGGAAGCCCTGCGGCGGCATCTCTGGCTGCTCGGGCGGGAACGGGTCGACCAGCGACTCGAGCCACGTGAAGAAACGGTCGGTCACGAAATACTCCGGGGCGCGCGGGCGAACGGCAGGAAGCGCGCCAAAACTGCCTGATTCAATATGAAGACCCTTATAAGCCCGGGAATTCAGGCCGGAAAGGGGCGGAGACCGCCGGGTGCGCCCAAGGCACCTTTGCGTTATCGGCATGAATCCCGGCTGGCGAGCCGTGCTAACTGGGGTCCATGTCGTCCTCCCGGCTGATCCCCCTCATCATCGCCTCCGCGCTGTTCATGGAAAACATGGATTCGACGGTGATCGCCACCTCGCTCCCGGCCATCGCAAGGGACCTGGGCACCGACGCGATCGTGCTCAAGCTGGCCTTCACCACCTATCTCCTGAGCCTGACGGTGTTCATTCCCATCAGCGGCTGGCTGGCGGACCGTTACGGCTCGCGGCACGTGTTCCGGGTGGCCATTGCCGTGTTCACGCTGGGCTCGCTCGCCTGCGGCTTTGCCACGTCATTGGGTGGCCTGGTCGCGGCCCGCGGTCTGCAGGGCATCGGCGGCGCGATGATGGTGCCGGTGGGCCGCATCATCCTGCTGCGCACCGTGCCCAAAGCGGAGCTGGTGGATGCGTTGGCCTGGCTCACCATCCCCGCGCTGATCGGCCCGCTGGTGGGGCCGCCGGTGGGTGGCTTCATCACCGACACTTTCGGCTGGCGCTGGGTGTTCTGGATGAACCTGCCATTCGGCATTCTGGCATTGGTGCTGGCCACCGTGCTGATGCCGGACACCCGCGTGGACAAGGTACCGAAGCTGGATACGGTGGGCTTCCTGCTCTCGGGACTTGGCCTCTCCTCCTTCATCTTCGGGTTGACGGTGATGGGGCGTGACCTGCTGCCGGGCTGGACGCCTACGCTGCTTGTCCTGTTCGGCGCGGTGATGACGGGCCTCTACGTCCGCCATGCGCGGCGTACGGAGCACCCCATCCTCGACCTGTCGCTGCTCCGGATCGAAACCTTCCGGACCGGCGTCGTCGGCGGCAGCCTGTTCCGCATCGGCGTGGGTGCGGTGCCCTTTCTCCTGCCGCTGATGTTCCAACTGGCCTATGGCATGAGCGCCTTCCAGTCCGGCATGATCACCTTCGTGGCCGCGGCGGGGGCGATTTCCATGAAGCTGGGAGCGGCCCGGATGATCCGCCGCTTCGGCTTCAAGCGGCTGTTGCTGGTCAACGGTCTCCTTGCCAGCGCGTCGATCTCGGTCATGGGCTTCCTGTCGTCGACGACGCCCTATCTCATCGCCATCGGGCTGCTGTTCATCGGCGGCTTCCTGCGCTCGCTGCAGTTCACCGCACTCAACGCAATGTCCTATTCCGACGTCGACCACCAGCAGGCCAGCTATGCGACCAGCCTCTACACGGTGGTGCAGCAGCTCTCGCTGTCGATGGGCGTGGTGCTCGCCGCCTTCGTGCTGGAAGCCGCACAATGGGTCCGCGCCGAGGAAACGCTGACGCCGATGGATTTCACTATCGCCTTCGCTGTGGTCTCCGCCTGCTCTGTCACGGCCTGCCTGCAGTTCCTCGCGCTCTCACCCGGCGCAGGTGAGGCCGTGAGCGGGAAGAAGGTGGAGGGTTAGTCCCCCTTTGCGGTCAAGGCGAACCGACGACCAGTGTCCGTCCGCGATACAGCGTTTCCCCATCGACGGTCACAACGATCCCATCGCCGAGGAAGAGCAGCTCCCGCTCGTTTCTGACGATGCCTGAAACGAGATGCATGTGAAGGTGCGGCTCGGTGCTGTTGCCGGAGTTCCCGACACGGCCAACTGCCTGGCCAACTCGAACTCGCTCGCCGAGCTTCGCCCCAATTCCGGTTCGCAGATGTGCCAGTACGACAGTAACGCCAATGTCGCATCCGATGGCGACGTAGTTGCCGGCAGGGTTTTGGCTGTCAGTCTGGCCTGCGGGAAGGTCGGCGAAGCCATCGGCCATAGAGATGACGGAGCCGTCACACGGGGCGTGGACGGGTTCGTTGTAAATCAGATAGTCGGAGGGATCTTGGCCCGGCAGAAATGATGCGCTGTGCCTGCCCAGTCCGGAGAGCTTTGTGAAATCCATCGCATAGCGTTGGGCAGTCGCCCTGGCGGAGAACCTGTGTGCATTCAGCAGAGGATTGTTTCCACCCTGAACGACGTAATAGGTACCGTTGCGCAGAGGCGAGCTAAGGTTCGGCACTGCTTCAGTGCCGGTCGTGAGATGGTTACCTGCAACGCCAAACACAACAATGAGCGTAATCGCCATGATGCTGGCGAGGGCGCTAAGCCGGGCGGCCCTGTGGCGCATCATGCCGCGCACCAGCAGCAAGATCATCGCGCAGAGAAGGGCAATCTGGAAGTAACGCAGGAAGAGTGATGTCTCGTCATGCCTCTGAAAGATGGCGAAGAAGCAGATCACGACGGCGTTGATCGCGGTTTCGAATGGCGGAAGTCTCAGCCATGTCTCCCGCAAGGAGCGCCAGAGCAAGACAGCAGTCAGGCTCGCAATTACGTATGAGATCATGAAAAAAGACTATAAAATACTAATCAAATAGACAACTGCACCGAATCTTCAGGCAGAGTTTGGATGCTGACGCCGATGGATTTCACCATCGCCTTCGTCGTGGTCTCCACCATCGTCCTGTCCCGCAAGGCGGGAGAGGACGGGGCCCCAACGCAGTTGGGGAAGGTGAGGGGACAGGGTCTCCGCAGTTGTTTCAGCGAGCGCTGCCCCTCATCTCCCCGTTGCGTGCCGCAACGGGTCCCTTCTTATCCCGCTGAAGAAGCGGGAGAAGACTGACGGCGCATAGGTGCTAGGGGATGTCTTGCCTATCCGCCGCGGTGGGTCATGCGAACCCAGGCCAACTCCATGCCGCGCGTGATGCGAAGGATTGCGCGCAGGGTTCGTGTCTGGGGTTGGATGCTGCTCACGCCGGGCGTCCGGTTGAAGTTCGCCTCGCTGTGGAGGATCTGGTGAACGATTGCAGCTGTGCTTGACATGTCGCCATGTTGATGTGATTCGCCTGCTCTTGGCGAGATCGCGCAGCGTCAACTCTGAAAGATTATTTTGCGTCCGCCCGCGCCACGAAGCTGTCGATCACCCGCTTCTCGCCGGCCTTGTCGAAGTCGATCGTCAGCTTGTTGCCTTCCACCGCGCTCACCACGCCATAACCAAACTTCTCGTGGAAGACGCGCTCGCCCTTGGAATATGTCTCGGAATCGGCGCCACGCGCCACCATCTCGCCCTCGATGAAGCGCGGGGTGGAGCGAGTGGCCTTGCCCTCCGACCAGCGGGTTTGCGCGCGCTGCCAGCCGGGAGTGGCATAGCTGTTGCCGAAAGGCTTGGGCTGCTCCTCATCGAAGCGGCTCTTGCCATAGGTGCCGAGCCCGAAGCCGCCATAGCTCGTGGCCATGGGCGCGACCTCCACATGCATCTCCGGCAACTCGTCGATGAAGCGCGAGGGCAGCGCGTTCTGCCACAGATTATGCACTCGGCGGTTCTGTGCGAAGGAGATGGTGGCACGGCGCTTGGCCCGCGTGATGCCCACGTAGGCGAGGCGGCGTTCTTCCTCCAGCCCGGCGCGGCCCTTTTCATCGAGAGAGCGCTGCGAGGGGAACAGGCCTTCCTCCCAGCCGGGCAGGAACACCGTGCCGAATTCAAGTCCCTTGGCGCCATGCATGGTCATGATCGAGACCTTGTCTTCCTCGGCCGACTGCTCGACGTCCATGACCAGCGAGATATGCTCGAGGAAACCCGCGAGGTTCTCAAAGTCGCCCATGGAGCGCACGAGTTCCTTGAGGTTGTCGAGGCGCCCCTGCGCCTCCGGGCTCTTGTCGTTCTGCCACATCTCGGTGTAGCCGGACTCGTCCAAAACGATTTCGGCAAGTTCGGTGTGGGGAATGCCCTGCGCCATCTGCCGCCAGCGGCCGAAGCTCTCGACCAGCTTCCTGAGCGCGCCGCGCGTCTTGGCAGGAAGTTCGTCGGTGAGCGAGATCGCCTCCGCCGCGCGGTAGAGCGAGATGCCTTGAGCCCGCGCAATGGCATGCATGCGCTTCACGGAAGTGTCGCCGATGCCGCGCTTGGGCGTGTTGATGATGCGCTCGAAGGCGAGGTCATTGTCGGGCGATGCCACGATCTTGAGGTAGGCCAGCGCATCGCGCACTTCGGCGCGCTCATAGAAGCGCGGGCCGCCGATGACGCGATAGGGCACGCCCAGCGTGATGAAGCGGTCTTCGAAGGCGCGCATCTGGAAGGAAGCGCGCACCAGGATCGCCATGTCGTTCAGCTTTTCGCCCTTGCGCTGGAAGTTCTCGATGTCCTCGCCGATGACGCGGGCTTCCTCGTCGCCATCCCAGTGGGCGCGCACGGTGACGGTCTCGCCATCCTCGCGGTTGGTGTGCAGCGTCTTGCCCAGCCGGCTCTCGTTCTTGGCGATGAGGCCGGAGGCGGCACCCAGAATCTGCGGGGTGGAGCGATAGTTCCGCTCCAGCCGGATCACCTTGGCGCCGGGGAAATCCTTCTCGAAGCGCAGGATGTTGTCGACCTCGGCACCGCGCCAGCCATAAATCGACTGGTCGTCGTCGCCCACGCAGCAGATGTTCTTGTGGCCCTGGGCGAGCAGACGCAGCCACAGGTATTGCGCCACGTTGGTGTCCTGGTATTCGTCCACCAGCATGTATTTGAAGCGGCGCTGATATTCCTTCAGCACGTCCGGGTGTTCCTGGAAGATGCGCAGCACCTCCAGCAGGAGGTCGCCGAAGTCGGCGGCGTTCACCACCTTCAGCCGCTGCTGGTACTCGGCGTAGAGCTTGCCGCCCAGTCCCCCATGCCCGAACGCCGAGGCCTCGCCAGCCGGAACGCGGTCGGGCGTCAGCCCGCGGTTCTTCCAGCCGTCGATGAGGGAGGCCAGCTGCCGGGCAGGCCAGCGTTTTTCGTCCACGTCATGGGCTTCGAGCAGCTGCTTGAGGAGGCGGATCTGGTCGTCCGTATCGAGGATGGAGAAGCCCGAGCGCAGGCCCGCCAGTTCGGCGTGGTTCCGCAGGATCTTCACCCCGATCGAGTGGAAGGTGCCAAGCCAGGTCATGCCCTCGACGGCGCCGCCGATCAGCGCGCCGATACGGTCGCGCATCTCACGCGCCGCCTTGTTGGTGAAGGTGACGGCCAGCAGTTGCCCCGGCCAGGCCTTGCCGGTGGCAAGGATGTGGGCGAGCCTCGTCGTCAGGACCCGGGTCTTGCCGGTGCCGGCACCTGCGAGCACAAGGAGGGGGCCGTCGGTGTTCTCGACGGCGGCCCGCTGTTCGGGGTTGAGGCCCTTCAGATAGGGCGCTTCGGCCTGGCCGCCCAAGGCGCGCGCCGCCAGGCCCCCGGGCTTGATCGCGGGGGCTGGCTGCTCGTCACCGAAGTCGTTCAAGTCGAAATTCTTGCTGCTCATCCCAAAGGTCCGAATCCCTCGGACCAATATAGAGCCTTGAGAACGAAAAGCGAAACCTCAGGCGGCCCGCAGCTTCACGCAGTCCATCGGGCGCTTCAGGCTGCGCACCGCGCCCTGAAGTTGCCGCCATGTCTCGGCCGTCTCCATGTCACCCAGTCGCTCGCAGATCTGGGCGTGCTTGGCGGCTTCCGATTCTGCACCCTTGCCGTGAACGAAAACAAGCGCTTCCGCGAACAGGTTGAGACCGTTGTTCATGATTCTCGCCTCCTTCGTTGGTATTCCACCAGCTATGGAGGTTTAATGCGCCGTTAATGTTGCGTGAATGTGACGTCTTTTGCGCTCACGCCTTTTTCGGGATCCCGATCTTGTGGCCAACCTGGGGCGGCACCGGCAGATGCCGGTGGGCCTCGCGCATTTCTTGAATTTTTTCAATGACATCGGGCGGGAAGGGGGCTGATTTCTTGAGCCCCATGTCGACGTGCATCACGATGATCTCTGTCACGCAGGCAAGCCAGCCCTCGGCGGCGTGGAACATCTGCTGCACGTAATGGACACGTTTCGCATCGCAATCGAGGATCTGCGTTTCGATCCGCACCGAATCACCGGCATGCAACTCGCGCAGATAGGTGTTGTGGCACTCCAGCGAGAAGAAGGAGCTATTGCGCTCCTTCACATAGTCCGGCCCCAGCCCCACCGCCGCGAAGGCCTCGTCGCCCGCCCTGTCGAACAGCACGTTGTAATAGGCCATGTTGAAGTGGCCGTTGTAGTCGACCCACTGGTCTTCCACCGTCAGCAGGGGGCCCACAAAAGGGGCAGGATAACCCATCGCAAAAACTCCGGTTTCCGGTTAATTTCACCGCCATGGATACTCCGCTTCCCAAGAACAGCACAACACAGACCGTAGCCGAGCTCCGCTCCTGGCTGGGCGACCGTCTTTCAACCGCGCCTGCCGTGCGCGAGCAGCACGGCAAGGACCAGACCTGGAACCCCGGCGCGCCACCCGACGCCGTGGCCTTCGTGAAGACCACGGAAGAGGTGCAGCGCATCGTCGCCACCTGCGCCAAGCATGGCACACCGGTCATCCCCTATGGCACCGGCACCTCGCTCGAGGGGCATTTCTCCGCCCCCTTCGGCGGAATCTCCATCGATCTCTCGCAGATGAACAACATCCTCGAGGTCAATGCGTCTGACCTCGACTGCCGGGTGGAAGCCGGCGTGACCCGGAAACAGCTCAACGCGCATCTTCGCGACCAGGGCCTGTTCTTCCCCGTCGATCCGGGCGCCGACGCGAGCTTGGGCGGCATGACGGCGACCCGCGCGTCCGGCACCAACGCGGTGCGCTACGGCACCATGCGGGAGAACGTGCTCAACGTCACCGCGGTGATGGCGAACGGCGAGATCATCCGCACGGGCTCACGCGCCAAGAAATCCTCCGCCGGCTACGACCTCACGAGGCTTCTGGTCGGGTCCGAGGGCACTCTAGGCGTCATCACCGAAGTGGCGCTGAAGCTCTATGGCATCCCTGAGTCAATCGTCTCCGCCGTCTGCCCCTTCCCGAGCGTGGAGGCCTGCTGCAAGGCGACCATCACCGCGATCCAGATGGGCATTCCGGTGGCCCGCATCGAACTGGTCGATGCCGAGCACGTGAAGGCCTTCAACAGCTATTCCAACCTCGACCTCAAGGTCACGCCCACCCTGTTCCTCGAGTTCCACGGCACCGAGGCCTCGGCGCATGAGCAGGCGGAAACCTTCGCGGCCATCGCCGAGGAATTGGGCGGCGGTCCCTACAGCGTCGCCACCAAGGAAGAGGACCGTCAGAAGCTGTGGCAGGCCCGGCATGATGCCTTCTGGGCCACAAAGGCGCTGATGCCAGGCAAGGAATCGCTCGCTACGGATGTTTGCGTCCCGATCTCCCGGCTCGCCGACTGCGTGACGGAAACCCAGGCCGATCTTGCCGCCAACAACCTTTATGGTCCCATCGTCGGGCACGTGGGCGACGGCAATTTCCACGTGGTGCTCTATTGCGACCGTTCAGATGCGGCGGAATATGCCAGGGTGAAGGAAGTCTATGGCCGGATGATTGACCGCGCCATTGCCATGGGCGGCACCTGCACCGGCGAGCATGGCATCGGCACCGGCAAGCGCTCCTATCTCGAGAAGGAGCATGGGCCGGCGCTCGCCTTCATGCGCGACATCAAGCGTGCGCTGGACCCCAAGAACATCATGAACCCCGGCAAGAACGCCGCCATCTGATGGCCGCAATGCACCCCCAACGGATGCGTCCATGAAGGTGTGGAAGTCACCGGTTCTCTATCTTGGCATCCTGCTGGTGGTGGCCGTCCTTGGCCTGCTGCTGGCCCCTTTCGTCATCGACTGGAACAGCTACCGCGCCGACCTCGAGGCCTATGGCAAGAAGCTGACCGGGCGCCAGGTGGTGGTCGACGGCCAAGTCTCGGCGCGGCTGTTCCCCTGGCCGCGCCTGACCGTCGAGAACGTCAAGGTCGCCAACCCCGAGGGCATGGAGGACCGCGCGTTTGCCTCCGCCGCGCGCATCACCGTTCACATGACATTGGCCCGCCTGCTGCAAGGCAGCATCGACGTCGAGAGCGTGGGCGTAGAGGAGCCGGTGGTCAATTTCGAACGGCTGGAGTCAGGCGAGAACAACTGGGTGCTCACGCCCTCGGCGGACCTCGTCAACAGTGACATCCTTGCGCGCGTCAGGCTCGACAAGATCACGCTCAGCGGCGGCACGGTGAACTACCGCGATCGGCGCCGCGGCGAGACGGTGCGGCTCGACGACATCAACGCCGATGTCGCCTCGCCCGGCGTTGCCGGTCCCTGGCGCATGCGGGCGAAAGCCATCTACCAGGACAGGCCAGTGGACGTTGCGGTCAACACGGCCGCCTATGTCAAGGGCCAGCCCTTCCTGTTCGGTTTCAAGGTCCAGCCGGCTGACAGTTCAGGCACGGTCTACAGCTTCGATGGCGCCTACACGGGTGGGCTTGCTCAGGGCGACGTGCGGGTAGCCCCCGCTCAGCGCGATGACGGCAAGGGCGATGCCGAGGGTCAGCTTCGCCCGCTGGTCTTCACCGCCAAGGCAAAAGGCAACTTCGACCAGATCGACTTCACCGACATCCAGCTGGCCCAAGACGATCCCGTAAATACCACGGCCATTGCGACCGGCTCCGCCTCGCTGCGCTTTGGTCGCCACATCGATGCCAATGTCAATCTTGCCGCTTCGGTGCTCGATCTTGATGAACTGGCGGGCGCCAAGTCGCGCGATGTGTTGCGTCAGGCCGGCAGCCTCGCCGTCATCGACAGCCTGCTGGCCCTGCTGCCGAAGGACATGAGCCTCGATGGTGGCGTCAAGGTCACCTCGCTGAAAAGCGAAGGCCAGAGCTTCGACAATGTCGAACTGGCCATCGCCGCCGGCCGTGACCGGCTCACCGTCGAGCGGCTCTCCTCCGGCCTTCCTGGGCGCAGCGAGATGCTGTTCAAGGGCAACTACTTCACCGCGCCGGGCGGCGGCGAACTGTCGGGCGAACTGGCGCTTGAGGCCAATGACCTCCGCGACTTCACCCTGTGGCTGTGGCCAGCCGCGCGTGACAGTCTGGCACCGTTGTGGACCGGAAGCCGAGGCCGCCTCAAGATGCAGACCGGCCTCAGCATGACGCCCTCCGGCCTGCGGCTCACCGGCACCGAATTCGAACTTGATGGCGAGCGCGGCAAGGGTTCTCTGGCCGTCACTGCGGCGGGTCGCGGCGCGGTGGACCTCGATGTCGAGAGCGGCCGTTTCGATCTCGACTCTTATGCGCCGCAGGGTATTCCGGCCATTCAGGCGGCGGCACGGCAGGGGGCGGGCGGCCTCCTCGCGCAGCTTCTGCCGCGCCCCGATGCGCCTGACCTGCGCCTCCGGGTGAAGGCCGGCGCCCTGCAGATGAATGCCGTGACGGCGCGCGACGTGCTGCTCGATCTGCAGTCGGGCGCCAATGGCATGGACCTCCGGACACTCAGCATCGGTTCGGTTGGCGGCGCCAGCGTGACGGCCTCGGGCCTCATCCTCGACAATGGCAAGGGTGCTGACGGCTCTATCAGCCTCGAGGTGGCGGCGGATGATCCGGGCGAGTTGATCCGCCTGATGGGCATTGACGGCAGCAATGGCCCGCCGGCCTGGGCGCGCAACCTCGGCACCACGGCGCTGCGTGCCGACCTTGCCGTCAAGCCCGGGGAGGGCGGCCCCGCCACCACGTTGAAGGCCAGTGGCACGGCGGGCGAGCTCACTGTCTCGGCGTCCGCCAGCGTGGCGCCCGACCTGACGCTCACCGGCAATGGCCGGGTTGATGCGCCCAATTCGGCCCGCATCCTCGCACTGCTCGGCCTGTCGCCGCGCGGGCAGGATGCGATGCCCGGCAGCCTCGCCGTCGATGCGCAGGGCAGCATGGCGGCGGGCTTCGCCACCACAGCCATCGTGCAGGCGCTGGGCGGCAGGAT
>JBEARP010000124.1:0-26134 GCA_041163105.1 Pseudomonadota bacterium | reverse complement strand
TGGAGCCGAAGGGATACCACGTCGTCTACGATTCGGTCGGGAAGGACACCTTGCTCAAGTCACTGAAGTGCCTTCGGCTTCATGGAGCGCTTGTCAACTTCGGCCAGTCCTCAGGTGCGGTGAGCGACTTCCGCGTCTCCGACCTTGCCGCCGGCTCCTTCCATTTGACGAGGCCCGTGCTGTTCCACTTCACAAGCGATCGCAGCTGGCTTGTTCGCGCGGCGGAGGAGCTGTTCAGCCTGATCCTCGATGGTCGCATCGACGTCCAGACGCGAAGGGCGTCGCTGACCGGTGCCGCGCAGGTTCATGCCGACCTTGAGGGTCGCAGGACCACAGGTTCGACGGTGCTCATTCCATGATGCCCATGTGGCAAGCCATCGCAAAGAGCAGGGTTCGGTTACCCGGGATTGCCTGTGCCCTTCCCTCTCACCCAAACTTCGCTTCCTGCATCAAGCCTTTCTCTTAAACTTGCCGATGCACTGTCGCTTCATATAGCCTCATCACTGAACGTCGATGGAAGTATGCACGTGGCTCTGGCAATCAAAACACGCTCCGTTCAACGCCTTGCATTCCAGATGGGCATCGCCACCCTGTTGGCCCTGCATTGGGTGAATGAGACACGGGCGGCCGAGCTCGACCCCAAGACGGCCTGCCGCACCGAGGAGGTGATCATCAAGCTTGCCGGCGCTCCGCCCGACAGGCTCGATTTTCTCGGCGAGCGCCAGGGGCCGGATGCCTTCCGGTGCGAAGCCTATTTCTCCTTCGCGGTCTACGATGAGGTCTGGAACAGGCTGAACGAACTGGCCAAGACGCTGCGGGACGTCGAGGGCATGTGCGTCATCAATGGGCTTGCAAGGCTCCCGCGGATCAATGCCCTGCAGATGGAGTATGTGATCAACGCAGGCGGACAGTTGCAGATCAAGTCCGTGAGCGAGGGTTTGCCCACGAATCCTCAAAAACTGTCCCAACGCCTTCGGGCCGACATCGCGCGACTGGAGAAAATCCGCGATGCGGATGATAAGGCAATTCGCGATCAGTACGTTCGCCGGAACTGCCCCGAAGCAGAATACCCGGCGAACATGGAGCAGTAGCGCGGAGGTCGTCAGCGCTGCCGTCAGGTTCTGATCAAGCTCCGCCGCAAGGCCTCACGCCCAGCGGAAGACGACGATGGCCCAGACCAGCGACAGCCCAAGAGCGCCCCACAGAGGCGCCCCCATGAAGGCCAGCCAGGCAAGGAAGATGAAGGCCGTGCCCAGATGCGTCATGAACAGCCGATCGCCGCGCGTCGTTTCAAGACGGAAAATGCCCCGACGCGGAGAGCCGCCGGGAGAGAAATACTCCCACACGCCCATGGCCAGGATGGAACCGAAGACGTAGAGGAAGAAGGCGATCGTCACCCGGTTCCACGCCATCCAGCTTCCCAGCGGCTGCTGCCACCATTCGGCTGAAAACATCACTGGCGCTTCCATCTTCTGACCCTTCTCACACGCGGCCCAGGGCAAAGCCCTTGGCGATGTAGTTGCGAACGAAATAGATGACGATGGCGCCGGGGATGAGCGTGAGAACGCCCGCCGCAGCCAGGAGGCCCAGCTCATAGCCCGATGTGCTGGCCGTCTTCGTCATGGCGGCCACGATTGGCTTGGCGGCCACTGATGTCAGGTTCTTTGCCAGCAGCATCTCGACCCACGAAAACATAAAGCAGAAGAAGGCCGCAACGCCGATTCCCGCCGAAATGGTGGGGAGGAAGATCCTGATGAAGAAGGCGGGGAAGGAGTAGCCATCCACGTAGGCGGTTTCGTCCAGTTCCTTCGGCACGCCCGACATGAAGCCTTCGAGGATCCACACGGCGAGCGGAATGTTGAAGAGCGTGTGCGCCAGCGCCACGGCCCAGGGCGTGTCGAACAGTCCCACAGCCGAGTAAAGGTTCACGAATGGCAGGACGAACACCGCGGCTGGCGCCATGCGGTTCGACAGCAGCCAGAAGAACAGGTGCTTGTCGCCGAGGAAGCGGTAACGCGAGAACGCGTAGGCCGCGGGCAGCGCGATCACCACCGAGATGATGGTGTTGATGACCACATAGGTGATGGAGTTGATGTAGGCGTTGTACCACGACGGATCGGTGAAGATCGTGCGATAGCTGTCGAGCGTGAACTCCCGCGGGAAGGCGCTGAAGCCGCCGAGGATCTCGTTCGTGGTCTTGAACGACATGTTCAGCAGCCAGTAGATCGGCAGCATCAGGAAGATGATGTAGAGCGTCAGGACGATGTAGCGCTTGCGCATCTTACTTGGCCTCCTCCCGCATCATCAGCGTGTAGAAGAGCCAGCTGAGGAACAGGATGATCAGGAAGTAGACGATCGAGAAGGCCGCCGCGGGCCCGAGGTCGAAGCCGCCGAGGGCCTTCTGGACCAGATCGATCGACAGGAACTTCGTTGTGCTTCCAGGTCCGCCGCCGGTCAGCACGATGACCTCGGTGTAAATCATGAAGGAGTCCATGAAGCGGAGCAGGACGGCGATGGTGAGGACGTGCTTAAGCCTCGGCAGCTGGATGTAGCGGAAGACGGCCCAGGGCCGGGCCCCGTCAACCTTGGCCGCCTGGTAATAGGCGTCGGGGATCGCGACGAGGCCGGCATAGCAGAGCAGCACGACGAGCGATGTCCAGTGCCACACGTCCATCAGGATTACGGTGAACCAAGCCGAGATGGGCTGGCGCGTGTAGTTGAACGGAATGCCGAGGGCATTGATGCCCTTGCCGAGGAGCCCGATGTCCGGCAGCGCCATGATGTTCCACATGGAGCCGACGACGTTCCAAGGCACCAGCAGCGGAAGGGCGATGAGCACCAGGCACACCGAAACCCAGGGGCCGCTGCGCGGCATGCAGAGCGCAATGGCGAGGCCGAGCGGAATTTCAATCAGCAGGATGAGGCCGGTGAAAATGAGCTGACGCCGGAGAGAGGCGTGGAACTCCTCGTCATGCAGGATCTGCTCGAACCAGGTGGTGCCCGACCAGAAGAACTCGTTGTTGCCGAAGGTTTCCTGGATCGAGTAGTTGACGACGGTCATCAGCGGCACGAGCGCATTGAACGCCACCATCAGGAACACCGGCAGCACCAGCCACCAGGCCTTGTTGTTGAAGGTCTTGTTCATCGATGCGCCCCCGCGATCCAGCCATCCTCGTAGACCTGGGTGTGAGCGGGATCGAAGGCGAGGAAGGTGCTGGATTGCGGCACCTCATCACCTTCCTTGAGCAGCAGCTTGATGGTGTGGCCATGGCTGCGGGCCTCGACGATGCGGTAGCGGCCAGCGTCAGCGACGCGCACCACCTCGGCGGCAATGCCCGACTTGGCGATTGACACGAACTCCGGCCTGACGCCGATTTCCGTGCGGCCCCGGCTGGTCGCCGCCTGAATGTTCGCGGCCTCGACGGGAATGCCGGCGAACATCGCCTTTCCGCCACGCACCTCGCAGGGCAGGACGTTCATGCCAGGCGAACCGATGAAGTGCCCGACGAAGGTGTGCTGCGGCCGCTCGAAGAGCTCGACGGGGGTGGCCGCCTGCACCACCTCACCAAGATTCATCACCACCACCTGGTCGGCAAAGGTGAGCGCCTCCGTCTGGTCATGCGTCACGTAGATCATGGTGCGCTTGGTGCGCAGGTGCAGCTCCTTGAGCTTGGAGCGCAGTTGCCACTTCAGGTGCGGGTCGATCACCGTGAGTGGCTCGTCGAACATGATGACGTTCACGTCCGGGCGCACGAGGCCGCGGCCGAGCGAGATCTTCTGCTTTCCGTCCGCAGTCAGTCCTGAGGCGCGCTTGTGCAGGGTCTTGGTCAGCTCCAGCATGTCGGCAATCTCGGTCACGCGCGTCTTGATCTCGCTTTCAGGCACGCCCCGGTTGCGGAGCGGGAAGGCGAGGTTGTCGAACACGGTCATGGTGTCGTAGATGACCGGGAACTGGAACACCTGAGCGATGTTGCGCTCCTCGGGCGAACTGTGTGACACGTCGCGGCCATCGAACAGGATGCGGCCCTCGGTCGGCGTGAGCAATCCGGAGATGAGGTTGAGCAGCGTGGTCTTGCCACAGCCCGATGGCCCCAGCAGCGCATAGGCGCCACCATCCCGCCAGGTGATGGACAGGCGCTTCAGCGCGTAGTCTTCCTCGCCCTGCGGAGTGGCCGAGTAGGAGTGGCGGAGATTTTCAATGCGGATCTCGGCCATCAGGACACCCGCGCGCCGTCAGGGGTAAAGAACAGACCCTGGTCGATTTCAACGTGAAGCCTGGCATGGGTTCCCACCTCGAAGGGGTGAATGCCATGCGACTGCGACACCCAGGTTGAGCCGTCGACGTCGAGGTGGATGACGCTCTCGGAGCCCGAGAGTTCGGTGACGAGCACGCGCCCCTCCAACTCGCCACTGGAGGCGTCAGAGGGCAGCGGCGTCACATGGTGCGGGCGAATGCCCAGAATGTAGCGACCATCGCCAAGGCTGCGGGCTGCTGCGCCTGCAGGCCATTGCTTTCCGCCAAACACCTGCAGCGTCTCGCCGCGCTTCTCCACGGGCGTCATGTTGATGGGCGGGTCCGAGAACACCTGCGCGGAGATCAGGTCCTTCGGCTCGCGATAGACGGCTGAGGTCGGTCCGAATTGCGTCACGCGTCCCTCATGCAGGGTGGCCGTCTGGCCGCCGAAGAGCAGCGCCTCGACGGGCTCGGTGGTGGCGTAGACGACGATGGCGTTGCGGCCGGCGAACAGCTTTGGAAGTTCGTCCCGCAATTCCTCGCGCAGCTTGTAGTCGAGGTTGGCAAGCGGCTCGTCGAGCAGGATGAGGTCCGAGTCTTTGACGATCGCGCGGGCAATGGCGGTCCGCTGCTGCTGCCCGCCCGACAATTCGGAGGGCCGGCGCTTGAGCATGGGGCGAAGCCGGAGGAGGTCGGCCGCGGCCATGACGCGCCGGTCGATCTCGGCCTTGCTCATGCCGGCCACTTTGAGGGGCGAGGCGATGTTGTCGTAGACCGAAAAATTCGGGTAGTTGATGAACTGCTGATAGACCATCGACACGTTGCGCTTCTGCACCGCGATATTGGTCACGTCCTTGCCATTGAACATGATCCGGCCGGAACTGGGCGGCTGGATGCCGGCCATGATCTGCATGAGCGTCGTCTTGCCGGACAGCGTCGTTCCGAGCAGGACATTGAATGAGCCTGGCGGCAAGACCAGCGAAGTCGGGTGGATGTGCGTCTCCGAGCCCACACGCTTGGTGATCTCGATGAGTTCAAGGGACATGAAAATCCGATCGGCGATGAAGGTCTGGGCAATGGCCGGTCAAGGTCGGAGCGCGGGAGAATGCCTCCCGCGCTCCGCGTTGCAGCTTACTCCTGCCAGCGCTT
Source organism: Pseudomonadota bacterium (assembly GCA_041163105.1). GTDB lineage: Bacteria > Pseudomonadota > Alphaproteobacteria > Rhizobiales > Aestuariivirgaceae > Aestuariivirga. The sequence goes on along the minus strand of JBEARP010000124.1, from coordinate 20,751 downwards.
GATGATTTCCTCATAAGCGACGGTCTGGCCGGGTTCCTTCTCGTTGGCGAGCTTTGCCTTCGGGCCATCCGGACGGCCGAGCCAGTAGGCCGGGTCCTTGGGCTCGGACAGACGCGGGCCACAGCCACCATAGGTGTTGTTGGCCTTGTCGGCTGCTTCCATGCGCGCCATCACCTGCTCCATTTCGGTGGCAAGGCGGTCCATGGCTTCCTGCGGCGAGAACGAGCCGGAGTTCACGTCACCGATCTGCTGCCACCAGAGCTGGGCAAGCTTCGGATAGTCCGGCACGTTGATGCCGGTGGGCGACCAACGGACGCGGTCGGGCGAGCGGTAGAACTCGACCAGGCCGCCCAGCTTCGGCGCGCGGTCCGTGAAGGACTGGTGACGCACCGTGCTGTCACGGATGAAGGTGAGACCGACCTGGCTCTTCTTGACGTCGACCGTCTTCGACACGGCGAACTGCGCATAGAGCCATGCGGCCTTGGCGCGATCAGCCGGCGTCGACTTCAGGATCGTCCACGAGCCCACGTCCTGGTAGCCGACCTTCTGGCCATCCTTGTAGTAGGGGCCATGCGGCGAGGGGGCCATGCGCCACTGCGGCACGCCCTGATCGTCGACCGTGTTGTTGCCTTCGGACTTCGGGGCCACCATCGATGCCGTGAAGGCGGTGTACCAGAAGATCTGCTGGGCAACGTTGCCCTGGGCGAGTGCCGGCAGCGACTGGTAGAAGTCGTAGTCGGCCGCACCCGGAGGCGCGTACTTCCGCAGCCACTCATCCCACTTGGAGATGGCGTAGACGGAGGCCGGGCCGTTGGTTTCGCCACCGCGAGACACCGTAGCGCCCGAGGGGTTGCACGAGCCCTTGTCCATGCGGATGCCCCACTCGTCGATGGGAACACCGTTGGGCTCGCCCTGGCTGCCGGTGCCGGCCATGGAAAGCCAGGCGTCGGTCATGCGCCAGCCGAGGTCCGGCGCGCGCTTGCCGTAGTCCATGTGGCCATAGATCTTGACGCCGTCGATTTCCTTCACGTCGTTGCTGAAGAAGTCGGCGATGTCCTCATAGGCGGACCAGTTTACCGGCACACCCAGCTCATAGCCATACTTGGCCTTGAACTTTTCCTTCAGTTCGGGCTTGTCGAACCAGTCCTTGCGGAACCAGTAGAGGTTGGCGAACTGCTGGTCGGGAAGCTGGTAGAGCTTGCCGTCCGGACCGGTGGTAAACTTGGTGCCGATGAAGTCGGCGAGGTCGAGGCCAGGATTGGTCTGGTCCTTCCAGTCGCCCGCCATCATGTCGGTCAGATTGTAGGTCTGCTGCAGACGCGAGTGCGTCCCGATCAGGTCGGAGTCGTTTACGTAGCCGTCGTACAGGTTGCGGTTGGTCTGCATCTGCGTCTGGACGGCCTGCACCACTTCGCCCTCGCCGAGGATCTGGTGGTTGACCTTGATGCCGGTGATTTCTTCGAAGGCCTTGGTCAGCACCTTCGATTCGTAGTCATGCGTCGGAATGCCTTCCGACAGCACGTTGATCTCCATGCCCTTGAAGGGCTCGGCGGCCTTGATGAACCATTCCATCTCCTTGAGCTGGTCCTCCTTGGAGAGGGTCGAAGGCTGGAACTCTGAATCGATCCACTTCTTGGCGGCTTCGACGTCGGCAAATGCGGGACTTGTAACCGCCAACAGCGCCAACGCGGCAGCTGAGGCGAGATATTTCAGTCTCATTGTGGGTCCTCCCTAGATGGGTGCCTGTTGCATGGCACCTACAACAAACTATCATGCGAAAACAAACGAGCGTCAACGGCCAAAAATTCGAACTATGTTGCGCCGCAATATTGCGCTAAACGAAAAAAAGTGAAATCATTCGCAGTGAAAGGGAGCTTCGCGCTTTCCTGCATCACGAAAAAGCACACGGTAGCGACAGGTTCATGGACACCATCAGTCCCCGCCAACACCAGATTCTTGCGCTGTCGCGGCAACTTGGCAGTGTGGCGGTAGAAGATCTGGCGCAGCGCTTCGACGTGACGCCCCAGACCATTCGCAAGGATCTCAACGAACTCTGCGACCTAAGGTTGCTGGCTCGCACCCATGGCGGCGCAATGCTCGCCTCCGGCGTCGAGAACCTCGCGTACGAAGCGCGGCGCATGATGGCCGCCACCGAAAAGGTGGTAATCGGTCGCCACGCCGCAGCCCTCGTCCCCAATAACTGTTCCTTGTTCATCAACATCGGGACGACGACCGAGGAGGTGGCGCGCGCCCTGATCCATCACGAGGGGTTGCTGGTGATCACCAACAACATCCACGTCGCGACCATCCTGATGCCGCGTCCCAAGATCGAGGTGATCCTCGCGGGCGGCGTGCTCAGGAAGAGCGACGGTGGCATCGTGGGCGAGGCAGCGGTGGACTTCATCACCCAGTTCAAGGTCGACCATGCCGTGATCGGCGCCTCTGCCCTCGACGAGGACGGCGCCATGCTTGACTTCGACTATCGGGAAGTGCGCGTCGCCAAGGCTATCATGCAGAATGCCCGCAACGTGATGCTGGTGGCCGACGCGACGAAGTTCACCCGTACGGCACCAGTGCGCATCGGCCACTTGTCGGATGTCGATGTCTTCGTCACAGACCAGTCACCACCCGAGCCCGTCGTCAGCTATTGCAGGGACAATGGCGTCAGGCTCGAAATCGCCCAAGGAACAGCCGTGAATGACAATGCAATGGATGCCGCCGAATGACCTATGACCTCTTCATCATTGGCGGCGGCATCAACGGCTGCGGCATCGCGCGTGACGCAGCCGGACGCGGCCTCAAGGTGTTTCTCGCCGAGCAGGGAGACCTCGCCTCGGGCACGTCGAGTGCGTCCACGAAGCTCATCCATGGCGGGCTGCGCTATCTCGAGCACTATGAGTTCCGCCTCGTGCGCGAAGCGCTGATCGAGCGCGAGGTGCTGCTGAAGGCCGCGCCGCACATCATCTGGCCGCTGCGCTTCGTGCTGCCCTACCACAACGGCCTGCGACCCTGGCCCATCCTGCGGATGGGCCTGTTCCTCTACGACCATCTGGGCGGACGCAAGATCCTGCCCGGCACGCGCGGCGTGAACCTGCGCACCGACGTGACGGGCAAGCCGCTGAAGGAGCAGTATGTCCGGGGCTACGAGTACTCAGACTGCTGGGTGGAGGATGCGCGCCTCGTGGTGCTCAACGCGCGCGGCGCCCAGGAAAAGGGCGCAGTGATCCGCACCCGCACCAAATGCACCTCGGCGCGCCGCGTTGGCGACCACTGGGAGATGACCATCGAGACGGAAGATGGCCGCGTGGAAACAGTGCGCGCCAGGGCGCTCATCAATTCCGCCGGCCCCTGGGTGAGCCAGGTGCTCGGCGCGGTGGTGGGCCGCAACGACCCGGACAAGATCCGCATGGTGAAGGGCAGCCACCTTGTGGTCGACAAGCTCTACGACCACGACCGCTGCTACATCTTCCAGAATGCCGACGGGCGCATCTGCTTCGCAATTCCCTATGAGCGCAATTTCACGCTCATCGGCACCACCGACGAGGACCATAAGGGCGATCCCGGCAGCCCGCATATCTCCGAGGCGGAGTCCGAGTACCTTCTCAAGGCCGTCAGCGAATACTTCCGCAAGCCCGTTACCCACGACATGGTGCGCTGGGCCTATTCCGGCATCCGCCCGCTCTATGACGACGGCGCCTCGAAGGCGCAGGAAGCAACGCGCGACTATGTGCTGAAGCTCGACCATCCGGAAGGCGGTGCCCCGCTGCTCTCGGTGTTCGGCGGCAAGATCACCACCTTCCGCAGGCTCTCCGAACACGCCATGGAAAAGATCGAGCCGTTCTTCCCGCAAATGGGCAAACCATGGACGCATGACGCGCCGCTGCCCGGCGGCAACTTCGGTTATGAAGAGGTGGACGCCCGCATCGCTGCCCTGTCGCGCAAGTACCCCTTCCTCGACGAGGTCACCGTGCGCCGCCTGTTCCGCGCCTATGGCACGGACGCGGAACACGTGCTGGGTAACGCCCGTACTGCCGCCGACCTCGGCCAGAGCTTCGGACCGATCAGCGAGCGCGAGGTCGACTGGCTGCGTGACAAGGAGTGGGCCCGCAGTGCCGACGATGTGCTGTGGCGGCGCTCCAAGCTCGGGCTTCACACCACGAAGCCGCAGCAGGAGGCGTTGCGGACCTACATGGCGGCCGCCAACGCCGTGCAGGAACTGAAGCGGGTGGGAGGTTGAAGCCATGCCGGACATGATCCTTGCCATTGACCAGGGTACCACCTCATCGCGCGCCATCGTCTTCGATGCGAAGCTGAAACCCGTTTCGGTTGGCCAGCAGGAGTTCAGGCAGTTCTATCCGAAGTCCGGCTGGGTGGAGCATGACCCGGAGGAGATCTGGGCCTCGGTGCTCGCCACCTGCAAGTCCGCGTTGCGCAAGGCCAAGGCAAAGCCGCATTCCGTGAAAGCCATCGGCATCACCAACCAGCGCGAGACGGTGGTGATCTGGAACCGCCGCACTGGCCGTCCCATCCACAAGGCAATCGTCTGGCAGGACCGGCGCACCGCGGAGTTCTGCGCCGCACTCAAGGCCGAAGGGCGCGAGGCACTGTTCAGCCGCAAGACCGGCCTGCTGCTCGATCCCTATTTCTCCGGCACCAAGATCCGCTGGCTGCTCGACAATGTGAAGGGTGCGCGCCAGAAGGCGGAGCGCGGCGAGCTCGCCTTCGGCACCATCGACAGCTTCCTCATCTGGCGCCTCACCGGCGGCAAGGTGCATGCCACCGACGCCACCAACGCCTCGCGCACATTGCTGTTCAACATCCACACTGGGCAGTGGGACGAGGAACTGCTGCGCATCCTGAACATTCCCGCCAGCCTGCTGCCGGACGTCAGGGACTGCGCAGCCGATTTCGGCACCACGGCACCTGCACTCTTCGGTGCGGCCATTCCGATATGCGGCGTGGCAGGCGACCAGCAGGCAGCGACCATCGGACAGGCCTGCTTCGAGCCAGGCATGATGAAGGCAACATACGGCACCGGATGCTTCGCACTGCTCAACACCGGCAGCGAGGCCGTCCTGTCACGCAACCGCCTCCTCACCACCATCGCCTACCAGATCGACGGCAAGCGCACCTACGCGCTGGAAGGTGCGATCTTCATCGCGGGCGCTGCCGTGCAATGGCTGCGTGATGGCCTGAAGTTGGTGAACACGGCAGGCGAGACCGGCAAGCTTGCCGCGGCCGCCGACCCCACCCAGAGCGTCTACCTGGTTCCCGCCTTCGTGGGCCTCGGCGCGCCCTACTGGAATGCCGAGGCGCGCGGCGCCATCTTCGGCCTGACGCGCGCCACCACCCGCAATGAACTTTCGAAGGCGGCACTCGAATCCGTCTGCTACCAGACGCGCGACCTGCTGGAGGCAATGCGCAAGGACATGGGCCACGCCCAAAAGACCATCCTTCGCGTCGATGGCGGCATGTCAGCCTCGGACTGGACCATGCAGCGCCTCGCCGACATGCTGGACGCGCCCGTCGACCGTCCACCCATCCTCGAGACGACGGCTCTGGGTGCGGCCTATCTCGCGGGCCTGAAGGTGGGTCTCCTTCCGGAGCCCGCCCGCTTTGCCAAGTCGTGGAAGAAGCAGAAGCGCTTCACCCCGAAGATGAAGCCCGCCGAACGCGATGCGAAATATGCCGGCTGGAAGGACGCGGTGCGCAAGCTGCTCGCCTGATCACTTGTCCTTCAGCACGAAGCGCGTGATCAGCCGGAAAAACAGCGGATAGGGCAGCGCCCGCAGCGTCCTGAGGATCGCCACGAAGCGACGCGGATAGGCGATCTCGAAGCGCCCCGCCGCCAGACCAGCAATGGTCCGCCGAGCCGCCTCGTCGGGTTGCATCAGGAAAGGCATCTCGAAGTCATTCTGCGCGGTCAGGGGCGTGGCGACAAAGCCCGGGTTGATCACGCTGATGCGCACGCCTTTCAGCTTCATCTCTGGCTCGAGGCATTCCGCGAGATTGATCAGCGCCGCCTTGGTCGGGCCGTAGGCGGCGGCCTTGGGAAGACCGAGGAAGCCCGCCACCGAGGCAATCCACGAAATATGGCCGCTGCCGCGGGCCAGCATCCGGGGGGCCACGGCGGCAAGGCAGTTCACCACGCCCATGTAGTTGGTGTTCATGGTGTGTGCGAAGAGTTGCGGGTCGATACTGTCAACGGCAACAGGCGCGTAGGTGCCGGCACCAAACACCACCAGATCGAGCGGCCCAAGTTCCGACTCGATACGCTCCACGGCCGCGTAACAGGCCGCCGCATCCGTGACGTCGAGTGGTATCGTGAAGATATCAGGTCCGAGTGCGGACAGCTTTTCGGCCGAGCGTGCCGACGCTGCAACCTTCACGCCAGCAGCCTTCAGCTGCAGAACGATGTCGCGGCCAATGCCGGTGGAGGCACCCGTGACCCAGGCCGTCTTCCACGGCAGGGCGCCGGTCACGCCTCAGATGCCCACGAAGGGCTGCATGATGCGGGCCGCAAGCGACTTGAAGCGGGTCGGCCGTTCGGTGGCGACCAGGCAGATGCAGTCGCCATCCTGCTCGACCACCGGACGGTGCTCGATGTCTTCGTCGAGATCGGCGACGTCGCCGGCGGCGAAGCGGCCCATGTGGTCCACATAGGCGCCCTTGAGCACCATGGTGATTTCCTCGCCGCCATGGCCATGCTCCGGCATGGCGCGGCCGGCGCCAATGCGCAGCAGCCTGAGCTGGCCCCTGGCCGAAGCCGGAAGCTTCACGTCAAACACGGCAACGCCGGGTGCCTTCTTCTTCCAGGCAAGATCATCGAGGCTGGCCACCGGCAGGAACTGCGCCAGAGCACGCGGGAAGGCCGGGCGTGGTGCTGCCACCGGCAGACGATAGAGCCCCGCCTGCTCGAGGGCCGCGAATGTCCGGCTGCGGCAATCATCGGACACTGACGCGCCGCCGACGCTGTCAAGCAGCTCGCCACCAAGCGCCTCGGCGGCCCGGACGGCGCCACGGCAGACCGGGCAGACGGCGACATGCGACGCCGCGACCACCGAAAAGGCCTCGTCGAGCGTACCCGCGGCATAAGCGAGCAGCGTGCTGTCATCGAGATGGTGGTTCGGTTTCAAAGTCCAGTCTCCAGTATGCGGCGCAGGTGCCCATAAGCGAGCCGCATGCGCGATTTTACGGTTCCGAGCGGGATCGACAACCTGGTCGCGATCTCGCTCTGTGGTATCTCCTCGACGAAGGACAGAACCAGGATCTGGCGCTGCTCCTCGGGGATCGACTGCAGGGCCCGGGCCACCAGCCCGTCCTCCTGCTTGCGACCCAGCAATTCTTCGCCTTCCGGTGCCTCCGACGGCTCGTCATAGTCGCCGAGCTCGGTGGTCGGCATGTGCACGTCGCGCCGGATCCTGTCGATCCGCAGGTTCCGGGCGATGGTGAAGACCCAGGTCGTGACCGAGCCCTTGGATGGCTCGTACATGGCCGCCTTGGTCCACACCGCGATCATCGCTTCCTGAACGAGGTCCTCGGCCAGCTCCGCCGAGGTGTTCTTGCGCATCATGAAGCTCTTGAGGCGGGGCGCAAAATGGTCGAACAGCTGCGCGAACGCCTGCCGGTCGCGGTTTTGCGCCACCCTCGTGATAAGGGAGCGGAACAGCGCCTCGAGCCGCTGTTTCTCCTCGTCTTTTCGCCTGTCTGCCAGTTCCATGACGGCATACATAGCACGTTCCCCCGTTTGACCGAGATACGCTTTGGGTCTAGGAGCAGATCACCTGATCCGTGCCTCTGGACGGGGCGTAGCCAGTCGGCACAAGGAACAGGTACCCGTGAAAATACGTCATATTGCCGTCGTCGGATCGGGAATTGCCGGCCTTTCGGCTGCCTGGCTCCTGTCACGAACCCACCGCGTGACCCTGATCGAGGCCGACACGCGGCCTGGCGGCCACGCCAACACCATCGACTGCGAGGTGCATGGCGCCGACGTCACGGTCGACACCGGCTTCATCGTCTACAACCCGCCAGCCTACCCCAACCTGACCGCGCTGTTCTCCCGCCTCAAGGTGCCGACCGTTCCCTCCAACATGAGTTTCTCGGTCTCGATGGGCGGCGGTGCCTATGAATATGCGGGCTCCGGCCTCGCCCAGCTGGTGGGCCAGCCGAAGAACCTGTTGAATCCCGGCCACTGGCAGTTGATGCGCGACATTCCGCGCTTCTTCAAGACGGCGCTGGGCAAGCTGTCGTCGCTGTCCGATGACGTCACCCTGGCCGACTTCCTCAAGGCCGAGGGCTATTCCGACTACTTCCGGGACCGCCACCTGTTGCCCATGGCAGGCGCCATCTGGTCCGCGGCTCCCGGCGACATGCGGGACTATCCGGCCAGGGCCTTCATCCGCTTCTTCGAGAACCACGGCCTGCTCAAGATCCGCAACCGGCCGCAGTGGCGCACCGTCAAGGGCGGCTCGCGGGAATATGTCTCCCGCGTCATCCGCGACGGCGCCTTCGAGACCAGGCTCCGCACCCCCATCGCCGCCATCCGCCGTAACCCCGACGGCGTCACGCTGCGCGCCGTCAACGGCGAGGAACAGGCATTCGATGACGTCGTGCTGGCCTGCCACGCCGACCAGGCGCTGGCCATGCTGTCGGATGCCTCGCCGGAGGAGCGCCGCGTCCTCTCCTGCTTCCGCTACTCGCGCAACCGCGCGGTGCTGCACCGCGACCAGACCCTGATGCCCAAGAGGCGCAACCTGTGGGCCAGCTGGAACTACCTCTCGGGCCTGCCGCCCCAGGCCGACGGCGCAAGCTCGGTCACCTACTGGATGAACAAGCTGCAGCCCCTCAGCGTCGACGTGCCGCTGTTCGTCAGCCTCAACCCGCTCACCGAACCGGACGTGTCCAAGGTGCTGGGCGAGTTCGACTACACCCACCCCATCTTCGATCCCGCCGCCATGGCCGCGCAGCGCGACATGTGGACGATCCAGGGTGCCCAGCGCACCTGGTTCTGCGGCGCCTACATGGGCTCGGGCTTCCATGAGGACGGCATCCAGGCCGGCCTCGCCGTAGCGGAAAGCCTCGGCAGCCTCAAGCGCCCGTGGTCGGTGGCCGATGAGTCGGGCCGCATCCATCTCGGCCCGCAGGATCCACGCTCGCCCCCCGTCCAAGTCCCCGTCGACTGAGATGGTGACGAGTTGCCTCTATCGCGGGGAAGTGGTGCACCGGCGCCTGAACCCACTTCGGCATGAACTGCGCTATCGGGTCTTCAACCTCCTCGCCGACGTCGACAGGCTCGACGAACTGTCCCGTACGCTGACCTTGTTCAGCTACAACCGCGCCAACATGTTCTCCATCATGGACCGCAACCACGGGCCGGGCGACGGAACCCCGGTGCGCGAGCATGCCTGGTCCCTGGTGCGCGCCGCCAAGGGCGGCGGCGAGGTCCGGCGGATCTTCATGTTCTGCTACCCGAGCGTGCTGGGCTACGTCTTCAACCCGCTGACCGTCTATTATGCGGTGGACGCGGCAGACCGGCTGCGCCTGATGATCTACGAGGTCAACAACACCTTCGGCGGCCGCCACTCCTACGTGCTGCCGGTGGGCGACAGTCTGGCCCACAGCGCGCCCAAGCATTTCTTCGTTTCGCCCTTCAATGCCGTGGAGGGCCACTACACCTTCAATTTCACCGCACCGGAAGAGAAGATGTCACTCGGCATCGCCCTCAGCGTCGATGATGTGCCTGTGCTCAATGCCTATGTGAGTGGCACGCGGAAGCCACTGACGGACGCCAACCTGCTGCGCGCTTTCCTCGGCGTGCCGTTGCTCACCCTGAAGGTAACGGCGGCCATCCACCTGCATGCCTTGAAATTGTGGTGGAAGGGCCTCAAACTCAAGCGCCGCCCCCGCGGCCCGAACCATACCGTCGACCATGTACCCGAGGCCCGCTCACAGCCATGACCACCGAAACCATGCATGCCCGCGAGGGCCTCATCGGGAAGGCCATTGCCGCCACCGGGCGCCGCCTGCTGCCGCGTGACCTGACCGGCGGCATGACGCTCACCCTGCCCTCCGGGCGCCAGCACCGCATCGGCTTCCAGAAGCCCGGCATCCATTGCGACCTGGTGCTGCGCAACTACCGCCCGGTGTTCTCCGCCATGCGCCGCGGCGCCGTCGGCTTCGGCGAGAGCGTCATGGCGGGCGACGTCGAGAGCTCCGACATTACCTCGGTCCTGCGCTTCTATCTCAAGAACCGCGAGGCCCTGAACCGCGCCGCCAGGTCTGTCTTCTTCAAGAGCCTCGGCGACCGCCTGTTCCACCTGCTGCGCCAGAACACCAGGGCGGGTGCCCGCCGGAACATCAGCGCCCACTACGATCTCGGCAACGACTTCTATGCTCACTGGCTGGACGAGACGATGAGTTACTCGTCGGGCTTCTTCGGCAGCGGCGCCGAAACGCTGCAGGCCTCGCAGATCGCCAAGTATGATCTCGTCGTTGACGCACTCGGCCTCGACAGTCCGTCCCGCATCCTGGAGATCGGCTGCGGCTGGGGCGGCTTCGCCGAAGTGGCGGCCAACCGCGGCCATCATGTCACCGGGCTCACGATTTCGCGCGAGCAGCTTGAATTCGCCCGTGGCCGGCTGGGCGATCGCGCCGAAATCCGCTTCCAGGACTACCGCGACACCAAGGAGCAATACGATGCCATCGCCTCGATCGAGATGATCGAGGCCGTGGGGGAGGCCAACTGGCCCACTTACTTCAAGGTGTTGCACGACCGCCTGAAGCCAGGCGGCAGCGCTGCGGTGCAGGCCATCACCATCGACCGCGCCCTCTATGACGGCTACCGCCGCAAGGCCGATTTCATCCAGCGCTACATTTTTCCGGGTGGCATGCTGCCCACCAAATGCATCCTCGCCGAACAGGCAGAGCGCGCCGGGCTGACCTTCGAGCCGGTGCAGGTCTTCGGCCACGACTATGCCCAGACGCTGGCCCTGTGGCGGGAGCGCTTCGAGGCGGCCTGGCCCGACATCGCCACGCTCGGCTTCGACGAGAAGTTCCGCCGCCGCTGGACCTACTACCTCTCCTACTGCGAGGCCGGGTTCCGTGAAGGCTCGATCGACGTCGGCATTTACCGTTTCCGCCGCCTCGGGTGATCGGCTCGGCCGCCGGCGCCGTAGTGCTGGCATGCTCAAGCGCAACGATACCGCCCCATTCGACCTTCTCTCCTGGCTGGAGGGGCGAACCCTTGCCGAAGGCGTGTTCGAGGACCGCAAGGGCCGCGTCCGCCGTCGCTTCACCGTCGAGATGAGCGGCACGGCCGACGCCAACTCGCTGCGCCTCCATGAGCGCTTCGTCTTCGACAATGGCGAGCGGCAGGAGCGCACCTGGGTGCTGACCCGCAGCGGCGATGGCAACTTCACGGGCCGCGCCGAGGACTCGGTCTCTGAGGCGCACGGTCGCTTCGATGAAGGTGCCGCCTATCTCTCCTCGATGCTGTGGCTCAAGGTCGGCAAGCGCAAGATCGCGATGCACTTCGACGATGCCTTCTACCCGGCAGGCCCAGGCCTCGTCCTCAACCGCTCGACGATGAGCAAGTGGGGCATCCGGCTTGGCCAGATCCTGATCCAGTTCCGCAAGGCCGATCAGCGCTCGCCATAGAGCATGTCGTAGAGCACAGGCCTCAGCGTCAGCATCAGGCTGTCGGCCATGGCGGCATGGCCTTCCGCCGACGGGTGCAGCGCGCCCGTCGTTTCCGAAAACACCGCCGCTGAGGCTCTTTCGTCGAGCTTGCCAAAGCGGTCACGGACTTTCTGGTTGATCACCATATAGGCGTCGTTGAAGGTGCGCACCCAGCGCTGGCGCAGCGCATAGGGATAGTTCTGCGTCGCGGGGTCATAAGGTCTCCAGCTGCCTTCCTTGCCGGAGAAGCTGGTCTGGCAGGTTTGCGTGTCGCGCTCGGCGGTTCCGAAGCAGGGGATCATCAGTTGCTCTGCGGGATCGTCGATGCGGCGGATGTTCTGGGCACAGAATCCATGCCCCTCGAACATCTTGTCGGCATAGATCCGCCCCGCAAAGGTCCAGCCATGGTCACCTGCGAGATCGCGCATGCGCTTGTGGAGCAGCGAGAACTGTTCGCGCACCTTGGCGAGGCGCTCGGGCTGCGCGGTGAGCCATGACGAGAACATGTCGAGTGACTGGTTCGCGGCATAGCGGTCCTCGCCGTCGCCCTCATCGGGCGATGCCTGGCAGATCTCGCCCGCCTCGTTGGTGACGAGATCGGGATAGGCGGTGAGCACCACCCGCGACGGATCGAACACGCCGTCGCCGGCTGAGGTGACGGGCACCGTCGCCTCGAGAACCGAGGCGAGTGTCGCATAGGCGTCAGGCAGCACGTCGCGCATGCGCGCGGCAAATTCCTTTGCACTCACTGTGGCGCCAAAGAAGGAGGCGATGGCGGAGGAGGCCGAGTCGCGCAGCGACGCCCAGGCGACGATGTTCGAGAAGCCGATGTCATTGCCGCCCACCGACAGGAAGATGAAGTCCAGGCTGCGGCGGAAGTCGTTGCCGGGGCAGGTCGGAACACCGTCCTTCATCTTCGGCGCCTCACGGCAGATCTCGCGCATCAGGCGGTAGAGCTGGGAATCCTTTTCACCGCCAGCGATCATCGGCGCTGCCAGCTGCGCGGAACGCTCGTTGCTGGCCACGCGCTCGACATAGGTCTGCGGCCCAAGAATTCCGTCGGCGATGCTCGCTCCCGAACAGGAATAATCAAGGAAGGTGACGGAGGCCTGCGGATTCTCGATGGCGATCTGCAGTGCGGCGCGCAGCTGCTGGCCATAGAGCGAGCGGTGGCAGAGTTCGTCCGTCCACTCGGCACCACCGCCCGCATCGTTCTGGCGGCGGATCGGATAGAAGTTCTTGAAGCGGCGGGTTTCGCTGAAGGCCACGGGCCGGTTGGGGTTGCCCTCGCCGGAGGCGAAGCTGTCACCAAGTCCTGCGATCAGCAGGTCCTTGACGCGCGCCTCGGTGATGATCGGCGCCTCGCCCAGCACGTTCACCGCAATCTCCGCGCCGCCGGGATAGGGGAGTTCGATGCCGGGCCCGCTCACCCGGTCGGCACAGGAGGACTGCGCCACGACTTGCCCGCCGATCCGCCACTCGCACACCGCTGTGGCGGGAACGCCCTGCCCCGACAGCCATATCTCGATGCCGTGGGACTGCGGGGTGACATAGGCGTCGATGCCACCGCAGGCGGAGTGGGTGCGCTTCTTCGGGTCGTAGCACAGGCCGTCGTGACCCTTGGCGGCCCAGCCGCGCCAGTCGAAATTCTTGCGCAGGATGGTGCTGAAGGCAATGAAGCGATCGTTCAGCACATGCTCCGAGCCGAGGACGGAGGTGCGGGCGACGAAGGAATCGCGCGCATCCGAGGCCATGCCCTGCTGGTCGACGTGGAGCAGATACTGGCGCCAGGCATTCTCGTGCTGCCGGAAGAAGGCGGTGTCCTGGAACAGCCGGAACCGGTTGGTGACCTGCCACTCGATCTTGAACTGGCTGGTGTTGAGGGTCTGCGCCCCCGCCGGAAGGGCGAAAATGGACAGCAATGCGGCAATGAATAAAAGCAGTCTCGACATCGCAGGAACTATACCCGCGAAACCCGGCCAAGTTTGGGCAGGAGGCGATGAAAGATCATGAAAAATCTGTATTCGGGCGGGCGACGATCACCCGGATCCCGGCATCCGTGAGCATCCGGTGATTGGCCTCGGAAAGACCATCGTCGGTGATCAGCGTGCCGATGCGGGTGAGAGGCATCATGGTGTTTCGGGCCCGCATGCCGAATTTGCGGCTGTCGGCCAGCACGATCACCTCATCGGCCCGCTGCAACAAGAGTTCGGTTTCCCTCACGATGAGAGGATGGGATTCCTGCATTCCCGTCGGCGCGATCGCCTGGGCGCCAAGGAAGAACTTTGAGGCATAGAATTCGGGGGGTCCGGCCTGCGGTGCGAACACGATGCCGGGCTCGCGGTAGAGTTCGCCCCCGGCGAGTGACAGGTGGCAGGTGCCGTTCTGCCACAGCGTGGCGGCAAGCGGCATGGAGTTTGTGTAGATCCGCACGTTGCGGTTCGCCAGCAGCAGCGCGAAGAGATAACAGGTCGAGCCGCCATGGATGATCAGCGCGTCGCCATCCTGCACCAGGGCTGCAGCTTCCCGGGCGATCGCCTTCTTGGCCGCCACGCCCAGCATCTGGTTCTCGGTGAAGGGCCTGGCCGTCACGCCTTCCAGCGCCGCCGCCTCGGCGGCGGCAATGCCGCCAAACACCTTGCGCACCGCGCCCGTGGCGTGGAGCTTGCCGATATCGCGCCGGATGGTGGCGGGCGAGGCATCGACCACGGCCTGAAGGTCCCGCACGGAGGCGAAGGGCCGGTCCCTCAAGAGGTCCAGCATCAGCTTGTGGCGTTCGGCTTCGGACATGGACACGCCTTCTTGACGTGATCAACTTCGATCATTTGTGCACTGCAAAAATCACTCAAAGCTTACAAACTAACTCACTTGACGCTTTTTGCTCACAGATGTTTATTATCGCTCACCGCTTGGGGCCTGTAAACAGGTCCGGAAGAGACCCGTGGACAAAGTGAATCGCGGGCGGCAGCGGACGGAATGGGAGCGAACACATGCGAACCGAGCAGATTGGTGACGCAACGGCAGCAGATGCCGCGCTGCCGATCGCGCTGCGTTCGATTTCCAAGTCCTTCGCCGGCATCAAGGTGGTGAGCGACGTCAGCTTCGACATGCGCCCCGGCGAGGTGCATGCGCTGATGGGCGAGAACGGTGCGGGCAAGTCCACCCTCATCAAGGTCATGGCAGGGCTCTACCAGCCGGACGAGGGCCAGATCCTCGTCAACGGCTCGCCCATCCGCTTCCCATCGCCCAAGGATGCGCATGCCGCCGGCATCGCCACCGTGCACCAGGAGCTGCTGCTGTTTCCCGAGCTCACCGTCGACGAGAACATCTTCCTCGGCCAGACGCCCAAGACCGCGCTCGGCACCATTGACTGGACCGCCATGCGCCGCCGGGCCCGCGAACTGCTCGACGAACTCGACAGCGGCGATCTCGACATCGACCAGAAGGTGGCGCACCTCTCGGTTGGCAATCGCCAGCGGATCGAGATCGCGCGCGCCCTGGCGCAGGATGCGCGCGTGCTGATCATGGATGAGCCGACCGCGGCGCTGGCCGAGCACGACGTGCAGCGGCTGATGAGCATCGTTCGCAACCTCAGGAAGCGCGGCGTGGCCATCGTCTATGTGAGCCACCGCATGCCGGAGATCTTCGCCCTCGCCGACCGCGTCACAGTCCTGCGCGACGGCCACCTCGTGGCGACAAAGCCCATCTCCGAGGTCGATGAACCCACCCTCGTCTCGATGATGGTGGGCCGCGCCATCGACCGGCTCTACCCGGCCAAGCAGGGCACCGACGGAGAGGTCATTCTCGAGCTCGATGGCGTTTCGCACCGCGGCGTGGTGCGCGACATCTCCTTCAGGCTGCGCCGGGGCGAGATCCTGGGCCTTGCCGGCCTCGTCGGCTCCGGCCGCACCGAGACCGCACTCACCATCTTCGGCATCACCCCCGCCACGCAAGGCCAGATCCTGATCGACGGCCAGCCCGTGACGATCACCTCGCCCGAGGCAGCACGGGACTTGGGAATTGCCTACATCCCGGAGGACCGCGCCAACCAGGGACTGATCCGGCCGCAGTCGGTCGAGGACAACATCGCCCTTGCCAATTTGAAGCGCCTGACGCGCGGCATCTTCGTCGACGCCGCGCGCGTGGCGGCGGAGGCACGCAGCGCCATCCAGCGCTTCGGTATCCGTGCGCGCGGGCCCGGGCAGCCGGTGCGCCAGCTCTCCGGCGGCAACCAGCAGAAGGTGGTGCTCGGCAAGTGGCTGGCCACCAACCCGCGCATCCTGATCATGGACGAACCGACCCGCGGCATCGACGTCGGCGCCAAGGCCGAGATCCACCAGCTGATGCGCAAGCTCGCAGGCGAGGGCATGGCGATCCTGATGATCTCGAGCGAACTCCCCGAAGTCCTCGGCATGAGCGACCGCGTCCTGGTGATGAACGGCGGTCGCATCATCGGTGAGTTCGACAAGGACCATGCAACGGCGGAAGCCGTCGGCACGGTGATGACCCGCAGCATGGCGCGGGAGGATGCGGCATGAGCGACGCAGCCATCTCGCCCGGCCGCACCAACTTGCACCGCTTTCTCTCCGGCTACGGCCAGGAGATCGTGGTGCTGCTGTCGATCGTCGCGCTCTTCGTGGTGGTGGGTGCCATCAACCCGCGCTTCCTGTCCGACACCAACATCAATTCCATCTTCGCCGGCAATGCCTACATCGCCATCGCCGCGATCGGCATGTCCATGATCATCATGGCAGGTCACATCGACGTTTCGGTCGGCGCCCTGATCGGCGTCATCGCCACCATCGCCGGAACGCTGGCAGTGAAGGGCTATCCGATCTGGATGGCGTGGAGCGTACCCATTCTCTTCGCGGTGGTAGTCAACGCCGGGGTGGGAACGCTGGTGGCCTATACGCGCATTCCCTCGATCGTCGTCACGCTGGGCATGCTGTCGATCCTCAAGGGTGGCCTCATCAGTGCCACGGCGGGCGAGTGGATCACCAACATGCCCGCGGAGTTCATGATCGCCCAGATGCGGCCCTTCGGCATTCCCTCAGCCGTGTGGTTCATGGTGGCGCTCACCATCATCGCCAGCCTGTTCCTGCGCTACACGGATTTCGGACGCTCGATCTATGCAGTGGGCGGCAACATGGAGGCGGCGCGCGCCGCCGGCATCAATCCCGAGCGAACTGTGATCGGCGTCTTTGCCCTGCACGGCCTGTTCGCCGGGGTGGCCGGTATCCTGTTTGCCACACAGTTGCAGGTGATCCAGTCCACCGTGCCGCCCAACCTCGAACTCACCGTTATCACCGCCTCGGTGATCGGCGGCGTCTCGATCCTCGGCGGCACCGGCACCGTGATCGGCTCGACGCTGGCCGCGATCCTTTTTGCCTGCATCGGCTCGGCGCTGATCTTCCTCAATGTCTCGGCCTACTGGCTGCGCGCCGTGCTGGGCCTGATGATCCTCGCCACGGTTCTTGCCGACATGGCCCGCCGCCGGAGGGACAAATGACGGCGGCAAGGCTCTTCCGGCACGAAACCATCCTGGCGGTCCTCACCGTGATCGCGATGATCGTGCTCGCCTCGCTGTCCGACAAGTTCTTCACCGTCGACAACCTGCTGAACCAGGGCCGGCTGATGGCCGAGGTCGGCCTCATCTCGCTGGCGATGACCTTCGTGATCGTCACCGGCGGCATTGATCTCTCGGTCGGCTCCATCCTCGGCCTCACCGCCATCCTGCTCGGCGTGTTCTGGAAGAACCTCGGCCTGCCCTTGCCCGCCGCCATCGTTCTCGCCATGGCCTGCGGCACCTTCGCGGGCTGGGTGAACGGTCTCATCATCACCCGCTTCAACGTGCCGCCGCTCATTGCCACGCTGGCCACGCTCGCCCTTTATCGTGGCCTTGCCGAGGGCATCAGCGAGGCGCGCTCGGTGCGCGGCTACCCGGAATGGTTCTTCTTCTTCGGTCAGGGCGAAGTGCTGGGCGTTCCCTTCCAGCTCTGGGTGCTGGGCATCGCCACCCTCGTTGCCGCCGTGATCCTGGGCCTCACGCCCTTCGGCCGCGCCACCTACGCCATTGGCGCAAACGAGGTGGCGGCACGCTTTTCGGGCATCCGCATCAATGCCACGAAGCTGTGGATCTATACGGCGGCGGGCTTCTGCTCGGCGCTGGCGGCGGTGATCTTCGTCTCGCGCGTGACCACCACGCGCTCCGACATGGGCACGGGCCTTGAGCTTGACGCGATCACCGCCGTGGTGCTCGGCGGCACGTCGATCTTCGGCGGCCGGGGCACCATCATCGGCACGGCGCTGGGCCTCATCCTCATCCAGGCTCTCAAGAACGGATTGGCGCTTTCGGGCGTGAAGGGCGACGGCACCATCGTCGTCATCGGATTGGTTTTGATCGGCGCGATCCTCGTGGGCGCGCTGTTCGACAGGAACAGAGGCGGCTGACTTCGCGAAGATGTCTCCAGCCCACCCGCCTGTGAGCGAGGAGACGAACATGGGAGAAACGACATGAAGAAACTGACGCTCGCCGCAATCGTGGGCCTCGGCCTCATGAGCGGCTCGGCGCTTGCCGCCTCCGCCTGGACCGGCGGTGACGACCTGCCCACCAACCCGCTTTCCTGCGACGCAACGCCTGCCGCCGCGGCCGCCAAGCCCTATGACGGTGGCGTTCCCACCAACCCGCCTGACCGCAAGGGCAAGAAGATCACCGTGGTCGACGTGCCGAAGCTGATCGGCATCGGCTACTTCAACGCCACCTCGAAGGGCATCTCTGACGCCGCCGCCGAACTCGGCAACGTTGACGCCAAGACCGACGGTCCGACCAAGGCCAACATCGACGAGCAGATCACCTTCCTCGACAACTACATCACCTCCGGCGTGGACGGCATCCTGTTCGCTGCCAACGACCCGGTGGCCATTGCGCCAGTGCTGAAGAAGGCCCTCGAGAAGGGCATCAACGTCGTGGGCTATGACGCCAACTCGACGCCAGACGCCCGCCAGTGGTTCGTCAACCAGGCCGAGTTCAACGGCATCGCCAAGGCGCTGGTCGACAACATGGCGAAGGAAGCCGGCGAAGAGGGCGGCGTTGCCATCGTGACTTCGACCTTCACCACGCCGAACCAGGCGCGGTGGATCGCCGAAATGGCGGCCTATGCCGAGAAGTGCCACCCGAAGCTGAAGTGGCTCGAGACAGTGGAAGCCCAGGAGGACAACAACCTGTCCTTCAACCAGGCCACCACCCTCATCAACAAGTATGGCGATGACCTCAAGGGCATCTTCGGCATGACCTCGGTTGCAACGCCTGCCTCTGCCGAAGCCGTGACCCAGGCTGGCAAGTGCGGCAAGATCGCCGTCGTGGGTCTTGCCACGCCCAACGCCATGAAGCCCTATGTCGAGAAGGAATGCGTGAAGTCGGTGGTTCTGTGGAACCCCGTGGACCTCGGCTACGCTGCGATGCAGGTGCTGCGCTCCGTTGCTGACGGCACGCTGCAACCGGGTGCCACCACTGTGAAGGCCGGCAAGCTGGGCGATCTCCAGGTCATCAATGGCTCGGAAATCCTGCTCGGTGCGCCCTACACCTTCACCAAGGAAAACATCGGCGAGTTCGACTTCTAAACATCAAACCCCTGAACGCGCCGGGCACCCCCCGGCGCGTTCCTTCTTTCGAGTTGAAAGCGAGAACCACATGAGCAATTCCGCCACCGTTCCCTCCCTGTGGGATCACGCCAAGGCCGCCAAGCTGGATGAGCCGGGCCTTCTTCTCTATCGGTCAAACCTCCTGGGCGCGGATTTGCGCATTACCAATTTCGGCGGCGGCAACACCTCCGCCAAGGTCGCGGCGAAAGACCCGCTGACCGGCGCGCCTGTCACCGTGCTGTGGGTCAAGGGTTCGGGCGGTGACATCGGCTCCATGAAGCTCGACGGCTTCGCCACCCTCTACATGGACAAGCTCGAATCCCTGAAGGGACTCTACAAGAGCCTCGACCAGGAAGACGCGATGGTGCACGCGCTGAACCACTGCACTTTCGATCTCAATCCGAGGGCGCCGTCGATCGACACCTGCCTCCATGGCTATGTTCCCTATCCACACGTCGACCACGTGCATTCCGATGCCGTGATCGCCATTGCGGCCTCGAACGACTCCGAGAAGCTGACAAAGGAGATCTTCGGCGACGAGATGGGCTACCTTCCCTGGCAGCGCCCCGGCATCGACCTGGGAATAAAGCTCGGCGAGATGGCCAAGAAGAACCCGCAGTATGTGGGCGTGGTCCTCGGCAGCCACGGCCTGTTCACCTGGGGCAACACCGCCAAGGATTGCTACGACACGACGCTGCGCATCATCAACAAGGCAGCAGTCTGGCTGGAGCGCAACAGCGCCAAGCCCGCCTTCAAGGGTGCAAAGGTCGAGACCCTGTCGGATGCCGAGCGCCGCGCCGTGGCGCTGCGCCTGCTGCCCGAAATCCGGGGGCGCATTTCAAAGCACGAGCGCAAAATCGGACACTTCGTTGATTCGCCCGAAGTCCTGGAATTCGTGAATTCCAGCATGCTCGAGAAGCTGGCCCCGCTCGGCACCTCCTGCCCTGACCACTTCCTGCGCACCAAGATTCGCCCGCTGATCGTGCCGCATGACGCCGACGGCGCCGCGCTCGACAAGCTCATCGAAGGCTACCGCGCTGACTACGCGGCCTATTACGAGCGCTGCAAGCACGCCAACTCACCCGCCATCCGCGATCCGAATGCGGTGATCTACCTCGTGCCGCGCGTCGGCATGCTGTCCTTCGCCAAGGACAAGGCTACCGCCCGCATTGCCGCCGAGTTCTATGTGAACGCCATCAACGTGATGCGCGGCGCCTCCGGGGTCTCGGCCTACAAGGGCCTGCCGGAGCAGGAGGCATTCAACATCGAATACTGGCTGCTGGAGGAAGCGAAGCTTTCCCGCATGCCGAAGCCCAAGAGCCTCGCGGGGCGCGTTGGCTTCATCACTGGCGGTGCCGGCGGCATCGGTTCGGCCATCGCGGCAAAGCTGCTCTCGGAGGGCGCCTGCGTGGTGCTGGCCGACATCGACCA
>JBEARP010000123.1:0-4888 GCA_041163105.1 Pseudomonadota bacterium | reverse complement strand
CGGCGGGACCGCATCCTCGCCGATCTCGACACCAACAAGGATGGCGCCATCTCGCGGGCCGAGCTTGATGCCTCGGTGGACCGGATGATCGCCGCGGCGGACGCCGACCGTGATGGCGGGGTGACGCTGGAGGAGGCGAAGAGCTATCGTCTTGCCAAGCTCCGGAAACCCGCTACGCCTACCGGAGAACAGGCCAACTGACGAAGGGTCCGGACAGACATCTTGACGCACGAGCCATCGGCCTTCCGCCAGATGACGGATGCCGGCCTGCTCAAGGCCGCCGCCGCGGGTTCGCACGCGGCCTTCGCCGAGATTGCCAGCCGCCACTACCAGCCGGTTTACCGGCTGGCGTGGCGGATGACCAACGGCGCGGCGGATGCCGAGGACATGGCCCAGGAGGCCTTCGTCAAGCTGTGGAAGAACCCCTCGCAGGTGCGCGAGGCAGGCGCCTTGAAGGGCTGGCTCATGCGGGTTGCCGCCAATGCGGTGATCGACCGCAGCCGCAAGCCAAGGTCAGGCGCGCTGGACGATGCGCCGGAGGTCGAGGATCCGCAGGCCCGGCCTGATGCCCCGCTCGACCGGGCGCAGGCAGCCCGTCTGGTGGACGCCCGCATCGCCGCACTGCCGGAGCGGCAGCGGCTGGCCCTGTCGCTTGTGTATTTCGAGGGGCTGAACAATATCGAGGCTGCGGCCGTGCTGGAGGTGAGCGTCGATGCGCTCGAATCCCTCCTCGCACGGGCGCGGCGGGGCTTGAAGGACAGCCTGTCGGCCGAGTGGCGCGAGCTGCTTGGCGGCCTGGCTGAAACGGGGCAGTGAGAAACGGACATGGAACACGACAACAATCGTTCTGAGGATCGCGAGACCCGCGCCGTTCTGGCGCTGGCTTCGACGCCTGACATTCCCGGTGCGGCGATGGACAGGCTGATGGCGCGGGTCGCGGCAGAGCCGCAGGCGGCGAAGGTCATTGCCTTCACGGCACGCCCGCGGGCCCGCCTTGCCTCAGTCTGGCGTCTTGCGACCGCGGTGCCGCTCGCCGCCTCGCTGGCGCTGGGTGTGTGGCTTGGCGCCAATGGCAAGGTGGATTTCATCATGCCCAGCGCCATCACCGGCGGCGTGGCCCTGAACGATGACGGGGCAGTGGATGACCTGGGTGGCGTGGGCGATGTCACTGCCTATGCCGAGGAAAGCACCACATGAGTGACGTTCACAACACCTCCGCCCAGCCGGGAAAGCGCTTCAACTGGCTGGTGGCGGCGCTCATCGCCTCGCTTGCCGTCAATCTGCTGATCGTCGGCGCGGTCGCGGCACGCTGGTACGCGGGCGTCGGGCCGGGCGAGCGCTACATGCGCCTCACCCAGACGCAGCTGATCCCGCGCCGCTTCTTCAGCGAGCTCGACCGCGACCGCCGGATGGAACTGCTCGCGGTGTTCCGCGCCAATGACAAGCAGATCCGTGACGGCCGCCGCGCCGTGAAAGCACGGGTTGTTGAACTGGCGGATGCGCTGGAGGCCGAACCCTATGATGCGGCCCGGGCCAGGGCGGCGGTGGAAGGCTTCACGGCGAACAGCGAAGCGCTGTTCGGCATGGGCAGCGGCACGGCCCTCACCTTGATCGACATGCTCACCCCGGCCGAACGCAAGCTCATGGCCCAAAACCTCCGCACGCGCGATGACCGGGGCCGCGGCGGCAAGGACGACGACGACAGGAAGCCGGGCAATCCCTGAGCGCTAGGCGGCGGCGCCGGCGGCGCGGTCCCTGTCGATGAATGCCACCATCTGCCTCGCTTCGTCGGTGAAGAGCTGCAGCTTCGCGGTGTCCAGCGGCTCCGTCAGCAGCTGCATCAGCAGCAGGTCCTGGCCGTCGGCGAAACCGGGCCCCAGGCCGCAGAAGAAGAACCCGAGCGCGCGCGCCGCCGCGATCAGGCGTGAAAGCCCCGGGTCGTCCAGCCTGGCGGAGAGCTGCACCGAGCGCGCGCCGAGGGAGCGGACATCGCGCAGTGCCTGCGCGAGTTCGATGGGGCAGTTGCTGCCGATCCGCTCGAAGCGGATCACGCCATAACCCCGGTCATTGACCTTCAGCGTCGTCCGCGACTCCGCAGTGCCAGGCTCCGCAATGGCGGAGATCCCGACCTTCACGCCAAGGCTCTCGTAGATCTTCAGCACCACGTCCTGGTAGGGTCCGGCGGCCTGCATCAGGCGCGTGGCAGGCGGCTGCACGAAGCGGAAGGTGCGCAGATAGCTCTGGCGCTGGCCTGCCGTGGGGCAGGCGATGTCCTTGGGCCGGAAGCTCTCGGGGTTTGCGCCCAGCAGCACCGCGCAGACGGGCATGCCCGCACGCACGTCATTGCGTTGCGAGAAGGTGTGAATGGTGAGCGGCTCGGCATAGACGCCGTGCAGCCCGTGGCGTGGCGCTTCTTCCGACAGGCGGTCCGTCATGCGTTCCAGCAGGTGGTGGCCGCGATAGCTCGGCAGCACCACCGCCTCGCCGCGCTCGGCCACCAGCACACCGGCATCGCGCTCGAGTGCGAGATGGCCGATCACATCGCCCTGCGCGTTGCGGGCCACCACGGGGATCAGTTCGCCGCTCTCCACGCGCGCCCAGTAGCGCCGCGGCGAGAACACGTCGGGGTGCACGTAGTCGTGGCCATAGACGGCAAGGAAGCAGCGGGCGATCGCCGGCGCGTCGGCCTTCTGCGCAAGGTCGATGGTGATGGCGTCAGCCCCGGCGGCAGGTGCTGGGGGCGGTGAGGCCTCCGCTGCCAGGACCGGCACGCCCGCCTCGCCCGACAGGCTCCGGTGCAGCGACACGTCCCAGCCGTCGACCCCATGTTCACGCCAGGAAATGCCCGCGCCCTGCGGCAGGCGGCCGCCCAGCGTCGTGACGGCTGAGGCGAAGCGGAAATGCCCCGGCAAAGTGAGCCGTGCCGTCACTTCATGCTGCGGCAGGGCGACGGTGACGCTCACCCGCTCCGTGCCCACGCCGGCCTCGGCCAGGGCCTGCCATGCTTCGGCGGCGTCCGTGGCGATGCGGCTTGCCGTGGTGGCGGGCACGGCCTCGGCCAGTGCCGCCTCGCGAACGAAGCTGCGCACCACTTCGCCGTGCCCGGGTGCGAGGGTGAGGTGCAGTTCGCAGGGCTTGGCCGTGGGCGGTCTTGGCATGGGAGGCGGGTTCCTGACGATTATGTCGTGGTTCAGGCAGCTTAGACACTTCATCACGCCCGAGATAGGGCCCGCAGGACAGTCAGGCCAAAGCCTCGAGGCCGATGAGCAGCACCTCCGCCGTGCCGCTGACGCTCAGCGGCCGGGCATCGTCGAGCAGCACCGTGTCGAAGCGGCGTGCCGCGCCGTCAATCACGGCCAGTTCGCCAGCCAGCACGAACAGCGCCGCCGTGCCCCATCCGTGATCGATCTCCTGCGGGCCGTCGATGCGCAGCGTCTCCGCCCGCATCCGCGACCGGCCCCGCCGGACCATGATGTTGAAGTCGGTGACGGGGCCATCGATGAGCGCGCCGAACACCTCCGCCTCGCCCGCGAAGTCGAGGTGCTCTCCCTGCCGCAGCCGCTGCGTTCCCCCGGCAAGGCGCAGGTCGAGCCCCGCGCCCGCGAGGATGTAGAGCCGCCGGTCGACGCCCGGAAAGCACGAGAAGGGCCCGTCCTGCTCCACCTCCGCCATCGAGAGGCGCCAGTCGAAGTCACCGAGGCCGCTGCCGGAGGGAGAGCACGCCACCTGCCGGGTCACGCCGCCGCCGTTCTTCCACGGCGCGGGCGTGAGGCTGTCGAAGGGAATGAGACGCACCTCTCAGGCGACCTTGGCGGCGGCCTGGCGCAGCGGGAATGTGACGGTGACTTCCGTGCCGTGGCCCACCGTGCTGCGGATGGTGAGCGTGCCGCCGTGGAGTTCGACGAAGGACTTGGAAATCGCAAGCCCGAGGCCCGATCCGCCGCGCGACTTGGTGAACTGGTTCTCCACCTGCTCGAAGGGCCGTCCCAGCTTCTCGATATCGCGCGCGGGGATGCCGATGCCGGTGTCGCGGATGGCGATCGCCATCACCCCGTTGGAGGCCAGCGCCGAAACGGTGATGCGGCCGCCCTCCGGCGTGAACTTCACGGCGTTGGACAGAAGGTTGATCAGCACCTGCTTGAAGGCGCGGCGGTCGGCCCACAGCGTGAAGCCCTGCGGCACCTGGCGCTCCACGCTGACGCCGCCCTCGAAGGCGCGCGGCGTGATGAGGCGCATGACCTCGTCGAGCGCCGCATCGACCTGCAGCGTCTCGCACTCGAGCGACATGCGGCCGGCCTCGATCTTCGACATGTCGAGAATGTCGTTGATGACGTCGAGCAGGAACTGCCCACTCCGGTGGATGTCGCGCGAGTATTCGGCATACTTGTCCGAGCCCATCGGCCCGAACATCTGCGACAGCATCACTTCCGAGAAGCCGATGATCGCGTTGAGCGGCGTGCGCAATTCATGTGACATGTTGGCGAGGAACTCGGACTTGGAGCGGTTCGCCGCCTCGGCCCTGGTCTTCTCGCGGGCATATTTGTCGGCGAGGTCGGCCAGGCGCTGGGCCTGCTGGTCGGCGAGCAGGCGCTCCTTCTGCAGGTCGCGCACCGTCATCATCAGCTCGCGCTCGGACATGCGCAGCCGCTCTTCCTGCAGCTTCAGCGCGGTGATGTCGGTTCCCACCGACACGAAGCCGCCGTCCTTGGTGCGGCGCTCATTGATCTGCAGCCAGCGGCGGTCGGCCAGCTGAACCTCGAAGGAGCGGCCGTCGCCGCCTTCGCCGCGAATGCCGGTGCGCTTGGTGATGGCAGGCTCCTTGGCCGAGCGCACCACGTCCTCATAGGGCGTGCCCGGCACGCAGACGGCGGCCGGCAGAGAATGGAAC
>JBEARP010000122.1:0-32169 GCA_041163105.1 Pseudomonadota bacterium | reverse complement strand
CAGAACCGGAACACTCACGCCAATGACCGTCGATCCCGCCCTTCGTGCCGCCGCAGAGACCAGCAAGGCCTGGCCTTTCGAGGAAGCCCGCAAGCTGGTGGCGCGGATCAAACGGACCGGCAAGCAGGAAGTGCTGTTCGAGACGGGTTACGGTCCCTCAGGCCTTCCCCACATCGGCACCTTCGGCGAGGTGGCGCGCACCACCATGGTGCGGCGCGCCTTCGAACTGCTGTGCGATGTGCCCACCCGTCTCCTGTGCTTCTCGGATGACATGGACGGCATGCGCAAGATTCCGGAGACCGTGCCGGACCCCGCTGCGCTGAAGCCTTACCTGCACATGCCGCTCACCTCCGTGCCGGACCCGTTCGGCGGCGCGTATCCGAGCTTCGGCGACCACAACAACGCCATGCTCCGCCGCTTCCTGGATACCTTCGGCTTCCAGTACGAGTTTGCTTCCGCCACCGAGTACTACAAGTCGGGCAAGTTCGACGCGATGCTGCTGAGGGCGCTCGAGAAGTTCGACGACATCATGGGCGTCATGCTGCCGACACTCGGTGAGGAGCGCCAGGCCACCTATTCGCCCTTCCTGCCGATCTCGCCCTTCTCGGGCCGCGTGCTCTATGTGCCGATGAAGAAGGTGGACGCCAAGGCCGGCACCATCACCTTCGCCGACGAGGACGGCACCGACGTCACCATGGAGGTGACGGGCGGCCGCACCAAGCTGCAGTGGAAGCCGGACTTCGGCATGCGCTGGGCGGCACTCGGTGTTGACTTCGAGATGTTCGGCAAGGACCACCAGACGAACGCTCCGATCTATGACCGCATCTGCGAGATCCTCGGCGCGGAGGCTCCTGAGCATTACGTCTACGAACTCTTCCTCGATGATGTGGGCCAGAAGATCTCGAAGTCCAAGGGCAATGGCCTGACGATTGACGAGTGGCTGACCTATGCCGACCCTGAGTCACTCGCGCTGTTCATGTTCAACAAGCCGCGCGAGGCGAAGCGGCTCTATTTCGACGTAATCCCGCGCGCGGTAGATGATTACGGTGCCTTCCTCTCGGCCTATCAGCGGCAGGCGGACAAGCCCGTCGACCGGCTGATGAACCCCGTTTGGCACATCCATGAAGGCAATCCTCCGCTGCCGGAAGAGGGCGGCATTTCCTTCGCGCTGCTTCTGAACCTGGCGGCGGTCGCCAACGCTCATGACAAGTCGGCGCTGTGGGGCTTCATCCAGCGTTACCAGCCTGCCCTGACGCCGGAAACGCACCCGCGCCTCGACCTGCTGGCGAAGCATGCGCTGCGCTACTTCGATGATTTCGTGAAGCCGAAGAAGCAGTATCGTCCGCCTACGGAGGAAGAGGTCCAGGCGCTGAACGATCTCGCTGCCGCGCTGGTGACACTCCCCGCGCACGCCGCACCGGATGAAATCCAGCAGAAGGTCTATGACGTGGGCCGCCGCGACCCTTACAAGACCACGCAGAAGGATGGCTCCGTGGGCGTTGGCCAGGGCTGGTTCAACATGCTCTACCAGGTGCTTCTCGGCGAAGAGAAGGGCCCGCGGTTCGGCAGTTTCGTGGCGCTCTATGGTCTCGACAACACGCGCGCCCTCATCGGGCGGGCGGTAAAGGGCGAACTCGTCAAGTAGGCCACCGCCACTAATTGCGACTCTCATCTTGCCCGGGCCTGACCCGGGCAACTTTTTTGCTGGCCACGAAAAAGGATGGCCGGGTCAAGCCCGGCCATGATGATGCTGATGGTGGGGGACGAAGAGCCTTACTGGCTGGCCCACATGATGCGGGCGATCCAGTCGACGTCCTTCATGTCCAGCGTCTTGGTCGCATGGTTGGGGTTGAAGGAGGCCAGCTCAAGCGTCTTCGAGGTCTGGCGCTGCATGATCTTGGCCATGACCTGGCCGTCGGTGAGGCGCACCGCCACGCGGTCGCCCTTGCGGACTGCGGCGGACGGCGAGAGGATGATGATGTCGCCCTCGCGGTAAACGGGAAGCATCGAGTCGCCGGTGATTTCCAGCGCATAGGAATTGGGGTCGGTGACGCCCGGAACCTCGATCTCGTCCCAGCCGTTGCCGGCGGGGAAGCCCGAATCATCAAAGAAGCCGCCCTTGCCCGCCTTGGCGAGGCCTAAGAGCGGGATCTGGCGCAGCTTCGGCGGCTGGCCGCGGCGGCCGATCAACAGCTCGGAGAATTCCTCCATCGAGGCGCCGGATGCCTGCAGCAGGCGGGAGATCGACTCCATGGTGGGCCAGCGCGGACGGCCGTCCGGGCCGTTGCGCTTGGACGGGTTGAAGGATGTGGGGTCGAGGCCCGACTTCTTGGCGAGGCCCGAGGCCGAGAAGCCGTAGCGCTCGGCAATGGTGTCAATCGCGTTCCAGACCTGCTTGTGCGTGAGCATGATGCCCTCCGAGTGGGAGTAAAAGTTCTTATTTGTAGGAAGCTATACCTTGTGTGGCGGAGATTGTCCAGACGCAATGGGCAGCCTATGGTCCGCGCCCATGCGAACCCTTTACAAGATTATTTCAGACGCCGAATGGCGCGCCGCTGTCGCCAGGGGCGCGTTCCAAGGCTCCGCGATCGACCTCAAGGACGGCTTCATCCACCTCTCCACCGCACGGCAGATGCGCGAGACGGCGGCCCGCCATTTCGCCGGCCAGGACGGGTTGGTGCTGGTGGGCTTCCGGGAGGAGGGACTCCCCAACCTTCGGTGGGAGCCATCGCGCGGCGGCGACCTGTTTCCCCATGTCTATGGAGAGATTGATCCGTCGCTGGCTGTCTCGCAGGACCCGTTGCCATGGGAAGATGGCGTGCACCGGTTCCCCGAAGGTGCGGCATGAGCCTTGCCCGTCTTGCCTTTCCCTTCGCCCGGCCACTGCTTCATGCGCTGGATGCCGAGACGGCGCATGGGCTGACCATCCGCGCCCTGTCAGCCATGCGGGCTGGCGCTCCGGCTGCGGCGTATCCGCGGCTTGCCGTCGAGGCCTTCGGCCTCAGCTTCCCCAACCCCCTGGGGGTGGCAGCAGGTTTCGACAAGAATGCCGAGGTGCCGGATGCCATGCTGGCGCTGGGCTTCGGCTTCACCGAGATCGGCACGGTCACGCCCAAGCCGCAGGCGGGCAACCCGCGTCCGCGGCTGTTCCGCTTGCCGGAGGACAACGCGGTGATCAACCGCATGGGTTTCAACAACGAGGGCCATGCGGCGGCTCTTCGGCGGCTTTATGCGCGGCGCGGGCGTGGCGGCATCGTTGGCGTCAACATCGGGGCCAACAAGGATTCGGCCGACCGCATCGGCGATTATGTACAGGGCATCGCCGCCTTCGCGCATGTTGCGTCCTATTTCACCGTCAACATTTCCTCGCCCAACACGCCGGGATTGCGTGGGCTGCAATCGCGCGCCGAGCTCGAACAGCTGCTGGGTCGGATCAACGATGAACGCGCCCGACAGGAGAGGCAGCCGCCAATGCTGCTGAAGATCGCACCCGACCTGCGCGAGGACGAACTCGAAGACATTGCTGCGGCCTGCAGCGGTGGCGCTGTGGACGGCATCATCGTGTCCAACACCACGTTGTCGCGCGATGGGCTTCACTCGGGCCATGCGAAAGAGCAGGGCGGGCTTTCAGGCCTGCCATTGCTCGCCCTTTCCACGCGGCAATTGGCGCGCATGTTCGTTCTGACCGAAGGCAAGATTCCGCTGGTCGGCGCGGGCGGCGTGCATGATGGCGCATCGGCGTTGATGAAGATCCGCGCTGGCGCCAGCCTCGTTCAGCTCTATTCGGCGCTGGTCTATCAGGGGCCGGGACTGGTGACTGACATCCTCAACCATCTCGCAGCCGAGGCGGCGCATCATGGCGGTTCGCTCGCCAGCTTGCGCGGCCGCGATGCGGCGGCCCTCGCTCACCAGGGGTCGAGCGGCAGATAGGTCCTGAGTATCTTGGCGGTGGATCCGGCGGCCTGGGCCTTGTCGAGCCCATAGTCGAGGGCCTGTGCCAGCTCCGGCTTGTCGCGTCGCGCCAGGAAGGCGAGGTTGCGGCTGAAATAGTCGAAGTCGGAATAGGCTCCGCCGAGCAGGCGGCAGCAGCCAGAGGCAGCCTCGCCAGCCACCCAATAGATGACCTGCAGATTGTCGCCGAAGAGGGCGTCGATCTCGCCCGACTTCAGTGCCGTGCCCGCCGCGGCGAGGTCGTCGAAGGGCGTGATGCGGGTGGAAGCGTAATAGGCGGTGAGCCAGCGGGCGTGCACCGTGTCCTTCACCACGCCGATGCGGCGGCCGGCGAGGTTGCTGACCGAGGCCGTGTCCAGCGTGCTGGTGTTGGGCACGGCAAAGCGGCCCATGATGCGGAAATAGGGTCTGGTCATGCGACTCGCCGCCAGTGTGCCGGCATCGAGGCGGGGCCCGGTTACCGCCACGTCGACCTCGCCGCGCTCGAGAGCGGGCATGATCTCGGCAAAGGGGCGCACCTCAACCGTGCAGGCCAGACGCGCCTGTTCGCAGGCCGCGATGGCGATCTCCACCGAGATGCCGGCGGGCGACCCGGTGCGCGAACGGAAGCTGTAGGGTGCGAAATCCTCGTCGGCGATGAGCTTCACGGCAAGCTGCTCGGGCAAGGCGGGGCGGGCCTGTTCCTCCGTCGAGCGGAACAGGGGCGGCTGGTAGGCGGGCTGCTTTTCCTGCGCTTCCACAACCTGAGATATCAGGAGTATCGCGAAAAACACCCGGAAAGAGGTGGAAAACTTTACGTAACGTCGCATTACTCGGCCGTTGGCAGGTGCAGGCGGTGTTTCCGGAAAACGATCACCAAGGCTTTGGCGAGTCTTCCGCAACCCCGATCATCATAGCGGGGGGAGAGGGCGAAGTCTTGCCCCGTCTCAGCCACGAGGCCCTGTGCGACCTGCTGCGCCGCCTTCCGGACGAGGAACTGGCCGTGGCGTTGCGCAGCCGGATCCTGCGGGCGGTGAGCCTGCCGGGTGTGGTGTTCCACGCTGCCTGCGGCAGTTCGGGGCTGCGGCTGGCCCGGGCCCGCGGCCTCGGTGTGGTGGCCTACGCTGAAGCGGCTGAACTGGTGGCGGCGGCGCGTGCGGTGCGTGGCGCGGAGTTGTTGCGTGAGGCGACATCCGGGCTGGCGCGGCGTTGGCCGATGTTCTCGGCCAACCGCAGGACCACCGCGCCGCAACTTCTGGCCATGGCGCTGGCAATGATCTTCACCGGGGTGGCGGCACGGCTGCTGCCGGGTAGCCTGTTCCTGGCACTCGTCGCGGCGGTGAGCGGAACCTTCTTCCTTGCAGTGGTGGCGCTGCGCGTGCTGTGCATCATGCCGCCGACGCGGCGACCGCGGCCGGCGATGCCCGAGATCGGTGCGGGTGACTGGCCAGTCTACTCCGTGCTGGTTCCGCTGTTCCGCGAGGTGTCGGTGCTGCCGCAACTCGTCACCGCGCTGCGCCGCCTGCGCTATCCGCCTGACCGGCTCGACATCAAGCTCATCCTCGAGGAGGAGGACATCCCGATGCAGCGTGCCGTGGCGCGGCTGGCGCTCGAGGACTTCTTCGAGGTCATCGTCGTTCCGGCCGGCCTGCCGCAGACCAAGCCGCGTGCGCTGAACTATGCGCTGCAATTCTGCAGGGGTGAGCTCCTCACCATCTATGATGCGGAAGACATTCCCGAGCCGGATCAGCTCGCGAAGGCGGCGCGGCGCTTTGCGGGGGCACCTCGCGAGCTGGCCTGCCTGCAGGCGCAGCTGACCTTCTATAACCCCAAGGAGAATTGGCTCACCTGCCAGTTCACCGCGGAGTATGCGACGCTTTTCGGCGAGGTGCTGCGGGCACTGGCCAACCACAATCTGCCCCTGCCGCTGGGCGGAACCTCCAACCACTTCCGGGTTGACGTGTTGCGCAGTGTTGGCGCCTGGGACCCCTACAACGTGACGGAGGACGCCGACCTCGGGCTGCGGCTGGCGCGCCTCGGCTATGACACGGGCGTGCTCGACAGCCTCACCTATGAAGAGGCGAACACCCAACTCGGCAACTGGATGCGGCAGCGGGCGCGCTGGCTGAAGGGCTTCCTCATGACATGGCTCGTCCACATGCGCGAGCCCTCGCTGTTCATGCGCGAGGTGGGGCCGGCAGGCTTCTGGGTGGCACAGGTGCTGACGCTCGGCGTCTTTGCCTCGGTGCTGCTGCACCCTTTGTGCATGACGGCCACGGTGCTGCTCCTGGTGGTTTACCCCGCGCTGCCACAGGGATCAGGGCTCGTCTTCGTGATGCTGTCGGGGGTCAACCTGTTCGTGCTTTTGGCAGGCTATGCCATTTCCATCATGCTCACCCGGCGTGCCCTGCTGCGGCGGGGCTTCCTTGGCTGGTATGGCACGCTGGCCACCATGCCCTTCTACTGGATGCTGATGTCACTCGCGGCGTGGCTGGCGCTGTGGCAGTTCCTCACCCGGCCCTTCCACTGGAACAAGACCGAGCACGGGTTGTCGGCGCAGCAACGAATCAAGCCGCGGCCAGTTCACCGTACTGGGTAAGCGCATCCTCGATGGTGGCGGCGAAATGCACGGCGGGTGGGCGCACGCCATGGGTGAGCAGGCTGCGCTGCACATCCGGGTTGGCGCCGCTCACGAACAGCTTCACGCCGCGCCTTTCCGCCTTGTGGGCGACGCCCTCCATGACGTTGGCGCCCGTCGAATCGAGGAAGGGCACTGCGGCAAAATCGACGACAAGCGCCTTGTGCGTATCCTGGATGCGGTCCAGCACCGAGGCAATGGAGGCCGCAGCACCGAAGAAGAAGGCGCCGGTGATGCGATAGACCACGAGTTCGGGGTTGGCGGCCAGCGCCTCGTCATAGCTGCCGCGCGGCTGTGCCGAGTCCGCCATGTCCTCGCCCACGAAGGGCGTGTGGGTTTCGACCGCGGTGGCCTTCGACATGCGGTGGATGAACAGCACCGAGCCCAGCGCGAAGCCGACGATGATGGCCTCCGTGAGGTCGCGGAAAATTGTGAGGAAGAAGGTGGCGGCCAGCACCACGATGTCGCCCCAGCCGGAGCGGAGCAGCACGGCAATGGCCGGCTTCTCGATCATGTTCCACGATACCACGGCTAGCACGCCTGCGAGTGCGGCGAGCGGGATGTAGGCGGCGAGCGGGGCGGCTACCGCCATGAAGATCAGGATGAACACCGCATGCAGCATGCCGGACACCGGGCTGTGCGCGCCGGAGCGCACGTTGGTGGCGGTGCGTGCGATGGTTCCGGTGACGCAGAAGCCGCCGAACAGAGCCGCGCCGATGTTGGCGGCACCCTGTGCCACGAGTTCGCAGTTGGAGCGGTGGCGGCGGCCCGTCATGCCGTCCGCCACCACGGCGGAGAGCAGCGACTCGATGGCGCCGAGCAGCGTGAAGGACAGGGCGGCCGGCAGCACCTCGATGACCTTCGCCGCAGAGAAGGCAGGCAGAGACGGTGCCGGGAGCGTGCTCGGGATGCCGCCGAACTTGGAGCCGATGGTGGTGACGTCGAGCCCCAGCTTCCACGTGATGAAGGCCGCGAGCGTCACGGCGATCAGCATGCCGGGCCAGCGGGGACGAAGTTTCCTGAGGCCGATGATGGCCGCCACGGTGCCCACCGAAAGAGCGACGGCGGCTGCTGAAATGGTGGGCAGCGCGTGCCACAGCACGGGGATCTTCGCCAGCAGGGGGCCGGGCTCTGGCTTACTGAGGGTGAGGCCAAGAAGATCCTTGATCTGGCTGGCGAAGATGATGACGGCGATGCCGGCGGAGAATCCCACCGTCACCGGAAAGGGAATGAACTTGATGAAGGTGCCGAGCCTGAGGAAGCCCACCACCGCGAGGAAAATGCCGGAGAGGAAGGTGGCGAGGATCAGCCCGTCCATGCCGTGCTGCGCGACGGTGGCGGCCACCAGCACGATGAAGGCGCCGGCGGGCCCGCCGATCTGGAAGCGCGAACCACCGAGCAGCGAGACGATGAAGCCGCCGACGGCGGCAGTGTAGAGACCCTGCGCCGGGGTTGCCCCCGAGGCGATGGCGATGGCCATGGAGAGTGGCAGCGCCACGATCGCCACCGTGAGGCCGGCAAGCGCGTCGGCGCGCAGGTAGGCGAGGCTGTAGCCCTCGCGCAGCACCGTCACCAGTTTCGGCGTGAAAAGCTCGGCGAAGCTCGCGCCCCGTGGCCCGGGGGGAGTGGTGTGGGAGGCAGTTTGAACGGACATCGGTGATGGCCCCGTTGCTGATGGTCTCACGTGTTGGGTGGCGCCTTGGCTTCACGGAAGCGTACGCCGCGCCCGCCTCCGCTGCTTTGGGCATTGTCGCCGATGAGTTCGACCCCCGCCGTCTCGAGCGCCTGCACCACCTTGACGAGGCTGTCGACCACGCCGCGCACCTGGCCGTCGCTGGCTTCCATGCGCTGGATTGTTGGGAGGGACAGGCCCGACTTCTCGGCCAGCATGCGCTGGTCCATGCCGAGCAGGGCACGGGCGGCGCGAATCTGGGCGGAGGTGATCATGGCGCTTGCCGGACGGTTGGAATCGCGTGAGAGCCTAGCGCTACACGGTTAAACCGTCAATAATGATGTTTAATACGTCACTATTGACGCTCATTGCATCACTTGCTGAAGGGGCCCTTCAGCTTCATGTGGCGGTTCACGTCCTTGTAGAGGAGGTAGCGGAAGCGGCCCGGCCCGCCGGCGTAACAGGCCTGTGGGCAGAAGGCCCGCAGCCACATGAAGTCACCTGCCTCGACCTCCACCCAGTCCTTGTTGAGACGGTAGACGGCCTTGCCCTCCAGCACGTAGAGGCCGTGCTCCATCACATGCGTCTCGGCGAAGGGGATCACCGCGCCGGGTTCGAAGGTGACGATGTTCACATGCATGTCGTGACGCACGTCACTGGGGTCGACGAAGCGCGTCGTCGCCCACTTGCCGTCCGTGCCGGGCATGACGTGAGGCTTCACCTCCTGATCCGACGTCACGAAGGCTTCGGGGTGCGGAATGCCTTCAACGGCCTCATAGGCCTTGCGCACCCAGTGGAAGTGGACGGGGGCCTTGGACTCGTTCTTCAGCGCCCAGTGCGCGCCGGGCGGCAGATAGGCATAGCCGCCGGGCTTCAGTTCATGCCGCCAGCCGTCGAGCGTCAGCACCATCTCGCCTTCGACGACGAACAGAACGCCCTCGGCTTCCTTGGAAGGCTCAGGCTTCTCGCTGCCGCCGCCGGGCGCCACTTCCATGATGTATTGCGAGAAGGTCTCGGCGAAGCCCGAGAGCGGGCGGGCGATCACCCAGGCGCGGGTGTCGTTCCAGAAGGGCAGCACGCTGGTGACGATGTCGCGCATCACGCCTTTCGGGATCACCGCATAGGCCTCGGTGAACACGGCGCGGCCGGTGAGGAGGTCGGTCTGCGGCGGGTGGCCGCCATGGGGCGCGTAATAGCTGCGGGTCATTGTGAGGGTCCGTCTCGTTCGGCCCGAGGGTAGGGCCGCCGCGGCACGCCCGCAAGCTGTGAGAATGGCCAGTCCTTCATAAGGGGCTTGGCCCTGCCGCGCGCCGTCTCCCGTTGGCGTTGCCAAGGGGAAACGTGACCGGGATCAGTAGGTCTTGGGCTGGGGCTGGCCGAGAATGAAGTCGGTGCCGTCGAGGCCATAGACATCGGGGCGGAAGTTCACGCGGCCGTCTTCGGTGGCCCAGGCGGTGAGGTACATCCAGCGCACGTCCGGACCATTCTCGATCTGCTGGTCGAACTGTTCGGTGGAATTGACGAGGTTCTGGTAGCTCGCCTCGTCAAGCGGCGCCTGGGTGCGATCGAGGATCCACTTCACCACGGTCTGCACCTGGTCGATGCGCACGCAGCCCGAGCTCTCGAAGCGCACGTTGCGGCCGAACAGCTCGCGGTGCGGCGTGTCGTGCATGTAGACCATGAACTCGTTGGGGAAGTTGATCTTCACCGAGCCCAGCGAATTGTGCTGACCAGGCTCCTGGCGGAAGAAGTAGCGCTCCGGCGGGGTGGTGGTCCAGTCGATCAGCGCGGGGTCGATCTCGGGGCCCTCGACGCCGTCGAAGATGCGGATGTGGTTGTCCACCAGATAGTTCGGGTCGGCCATGTATTTCGGCACGATGTCGCGTTCGACGATCGAGGCCGGGATCTTCCAGTAGGGATTGAAGTTGATGTCGCTCACCTTGCTGGCCAGCGTCGGCGAGGGACGCTCGAGCTTGCCGACCACGATGTTGTGGCGCGAATAGACATGGCCGTACTCGACCGTCTCGAGCTGGGCGGCGGGAATGTTCACGAGGATGGCGTACTCGCCGGTGAGGTCGCGCGCATAGGCCTCAATGCGCGGCAGGTTTTCGCGCAGCATGCCGAGGCGGGTGTCCGCAGGTATGTTGAGCTCGGCCAGTGTCTTCTCGGCAACGATCCCTGAGGGCAGGATGCCGTGGTTGATCTGGAAGGCCTTCACCGCGTCCGCCAGTTCCTGATCATAGGTCGAGGCGGTTTCGGAGGAGAGCGAATCGAAGGACAGGTAGTTCTCGCGGATCAGCCGCTGGCGCAGCGCGATGACGGATTCGCCCTTGGCGCCCTTCTTCAGCGTGCGCGGGGCAAGTTCTTCCCAGCCACCGCCCGCCACGATTTCCTCATACATGGCGATGGCGCCGTCCATCGCGGACAGGGCGTTCAACCCGATCATCGGCGCCTGGTCCTGGCCCGCGACGATTTCAGTTTGGGTGGCGAGGCCGCCCGCCTTGGCATTCTTGGCCGGCTTGGCCTTGGCCGGTTCCGGCGCGGTGAGCGAACTGGTGAAGGTCGGCTCCTCGGCAACAGCGGTCATGCCCATGGCCAGAAGACTGCCCATGGCGAGAAGGCTGCGATTGAAGGAGCGACGCGACAACACGGAATGAAATCCCCTTGTTTGGCCAATTTACACTGGGCGAGGCCGGTAAATGGCGACTTAATTGCGCACTGTCTAGTGCGGTTGTTCGGCGAGAATGCGGCAGCCTTCGGATCAGCTGAGGGCAGTGACCTCGCGTTTGAAGGGAATTTCGAGGAAATCGATCTCCGGCCTGCCGAAATCTTCGGCAAAGCGGCGCCCGGAGTGGACCGCGGCGGCAATCGTGCCCGGGCCGTAGCAATCTCCTGCACGGCTGGCCGGGAGGCCGGCCGCCGACAGCGCCTGCCACAACCCGTCCACGGGGCTGCGGGCGGTGACCAGCACGACTGAGCCTGCCGCGAGCGGCGAGCGTTCACCCGTGAAGACGCATTCAAGGCTGACATGGTCCGCGCCAATGCCCACAACCGCCTGGTTGGCGATGATTTTGATGCCGTGCTTGAGAAGCCGTTCCTGGATGGCCTTCTGCTCCAGCGAGGCCTTGGTGAAGGAGGAGGCTACGGAGGCAGGGGTGACGAGGGTGATCTTATAGTCTTCGCGCGCCAGCAATTCGGCCAGCACGCCACCCATGTAGTAGTGGTCGTCGTCGAACAGCACCACGTCCCTGGCTTTCGGCCTGCGGCCGGCCATCAGGTCGTCCGGCGTCAGCACGTCGCAGCCTTGCGGGTGGTGGAAGGGGGCGAGGGTGTGGCGGCCCGTCAGGTCGCGCAGCCATTCGGAGCCGGTGGTGACGAGAATGTGATCAGCACCCAGTTCGGCCACCGTCTCAGGCGTCATCTCGCTTTCGAGGTACAGCGAGACGTTGGGCAGCTTGTTGAGTTGCAGGAGACGCCAGTCACGCACCCGGCCCCAGGCCGAAAGACCGGGAAGCCTGCTCTCACGTGCCACGCGGCCACCGGCCTCCGAGGCCTTGTCGGCAATCGTCACCTGGTAGCCGCGCTGGCCCAATGCGCGCGCCGCTTCGAGGCCTGCCGGACCTGCGCCAACGACGAGGATGTGCTTGTCTTCCTCCTTCGGGCGGATCGTTTCCGGGTGCCAGCCGCGGCGCCACTCCTCGCCCATCGAAGGGTTCTGGGTGCAGCGGAGCGGAGTCATGGTGAAGTCGTGGGTGACGCAGACATTGCAGCCGATGCATTCGCGGATGTCGTCGAGCCGGCCGTCACGGATCTTGTTGGGAAGATAAGGGTCGGCGATTGACGGCCGCGCCGCGCCGATCATGTCCATGATGCCCTGCTTGATCACGCGCACCATGGTGTCGGGCGAGGTGTAGCGGCCGACACCGACCACGGGCTTCGTCGTGAGCTTCTTGACGCCCTTGATGTAGGGCTCCTGGAAGCCTTCCTCGGAGAAGCGCGAGGTCTGGCTGTCTTTCGACCAGTCGGAAAGCGACAGGTCCCACAGGTCGGGGAGTTCGGCCATCATGGCGATGGCGTCCTCGACCTCGGCGGGTTCCAGTCCGGCAGAGCCGATGAACTCGCTCATGGCGATGCGCACCGGAACGCCGCAGGTGTCGCCCACCGCGTCCTTGGTATCCTCGATCACCTCGCGCAGCAGGCGGGCGCGGTTTTCCAGCGAGCCGCCATATTCATCGGTGCGGAAGTTGGTGGCGCGCGACAGGAAGTGCTGGAAGATGCCCAGCCCGTGCCCGGCATAGACATAGACGAGGTCGAAGCCAGCCTCCTTCGAGCGCAGTGCCGCCTTGCGATGGGCGCGGCGCAGGTTGCGGATGTCTTCCTTGTCCATGCCGCGCGCCTGGATGGGGTCATTGAAGTAGCTTGCCGTGGGCATGGGGCTCACGCCCATGGGCACTTCCCGGCTCGACAGGTTGTTGGCGGTATAGCCTGAATGGCAAAGCTCGATGCCGGCCAGTGAGCCGTGCTCGTGCACCTTCTCGGCAATGCGCGCCAGCATCGGGATGTCCTGGTCGCCCCACAGGCGGAGTTCGACGTAGGGCGAGACGTCCGCCGTGTGGTGGATCTCCACCATCTCGGTGCAGACCACGGCCCAGCCGCCCTCGGCCTTCATGCCGCGCATGGCCGCGAGTGCCGAGGCATCGCGATATCCCATGCCGTTGCAATGCGGCACCTGGTAGAACCGGTTGCGGGCCGTGACGGGGCCGATGCGGACGGGCTCGAAGAGGATGTCGTAGCGGGGATCGCGGGTCATGCTGGCCTTCCGTGGTTGCACAAGCGGTTCTAGCAAATCCCGGGACGCCTCGGCTATGCTTGGCTGAAAGCGACATTTGCGGGGACACATGCTGCCGGAATTCAAGGATATCGAGAAAGCCGCACGGCGCATCGAGGGATTTGCCGTGCTCACGCCCGTGATCGAATCCCCGAAGCTCAATGCCATCAGTGGCGGACGCGTGCTGATCAAGGCGGAATGCCTGCAGCGCACCGGCTCCTTCAAGTTCCGCGGTGCGTGGAACATGATCTCGAAGCTCGACGCAAAGAAGGCGAAGGGCGGGGTCGTGGCCTATTCTTCCGGCAACCATGCGCAGGGGGTTGCGGCGGCCGCCCAGATCAAGGGCCTGCCTGCGCTGATCGTGATGCCGGCCGACACGCCCCTGATCAAGCAGGAGAACACCAAGTCATATGGCGCCGAGGTGGTGACCTATGACCGCGCCACGCAATCCCGCGAGGCGATTGCGGCGCGCTACGTCAAGGAACGCCACGCCGTGATGGTGCCGCCCTTCGAGCATGCCGACATCATTGCGGGGCAGGGCACGGC
This sequence comes from Pseudomonadota bacterium, assembly GCA_041163105.1. GTDB lineage: Bacteria > Pseudomonadota > Alphaproteobacteria > Rhizobiales > Aestuariivirgaceae > Aestuariivirga. The sequence goes on along the minus strand of JBEARP010000122.1, from coordinate 18,555 downwards.
AGGGCTGGAGCTGGCCGCGGAGGCGTCAGCGCGCGGCGTGGCGCTCGACGGGGTGTTGGTGTGCTGCTCTGGCGGCGGGCTCACCGCCGGCGTGGCGCTGGCGATGGAGGCCTTGCAACCGCAGGCCCGGGTGCATTCGGTGGAGCCCGCGGGCTTCGATGACTATGCGCGCTCGCTGATCAGCGGCGCGATCGAGAAGAATCCTCGGCTCTCTGGCTCGATCTGCGATGCGCTGATGTCGCCGTCGCCCGGCGAGATGACCTTCGCGATCAACAGCCGCCTGCTGGGCGAGGGCCTTGCGGTGACGGACGCGGAAGCCGCCGCTGCGGTGCGCTTCGCCTTCGAGGTGCTGAAGCTGGTGCTGGAGCCCGGAGGCGCAGTGGCGCTGGCCGCCGTGCTGTCGGGAAAGATCGAAACGCAGGGCAAGGCCATCGGCGTCATTGCCTCGGGCGGCAACTGCGACCCTGACCTCTATGCGAGGATTCTGCGCCGCGAGATCTGAGCGCACGCCCGCCTGTCGTTGAGTGGTCACGACATGACGGCTCACCACTTCCGGTAAGCGGCCTGGCGGAGTTCTCCGTTCTGTTAAGCCTAACGGAAGAGAACGCCCTGGAATCAGTAGTTTCAACACTGCAGTCCGCAACCCCTCCTTGGTAGTTGCAAGGCGTGATAGTTCACAAGGGGATCAGGACATGTGCGAGTTGCTCGAGCACCTGCACGCGGATGACAGTGGCGCGGCGTTCATCGAATACACGGCTCTCCTCGGCGTCATTCTGGCCGTGGGTCTGGGTATACTGACTTCGGTCGGCCTGTGGGTTGACAGCATGTGGGGTGACGTATGCACGCACCTCAACGTGTCGGGCTGCTGAGGACAGTGTCGGCGAAAGCGCCTGTCAGGAAGCCTTGGGAAGTTCCTCCGCCAGCGGCACATCGAATGGCTCACCTGGCTTTCTGCGGGTGATGACGATGCGGCGACGCGGCGGGGCTTCGGGCTCCGGCGGCAACATGTCCAGAAGGCGCGGCACGGCTGCGATGGTGGCCTCGGGTGCGGGCTCGAAGACATCCTCGTCGGCGCGGAAATACTTCATGTGGCGGGCTGCGAGGCGGGTTTGGGCCTCGGGGCGCGTCTGCTGCGGAAGCGCGTCTGCCGCGTCATCCTCCTGTTCGCCCCTCAGCACCGATGCGAGTCGAGACATGACCTCGTCGTGGTTGGCGGCGATGGCGGTTTCAAGCCGCCGCATGCTGTCCTGCAGGCTGGAGGTTTCCGACCGGCGCAGACGCATGGAGAACTCGTCCAGGAACCAGCGACCACGCGGGGTTTCCATCACCGCCTCGCGGATTGCGTCGAAATCATCAGGATCAAGGCCTGCCGGCGCGGTTCGCGCACGGGGCGGCACGTCTCTGGGCGGCATACGCAACTCCACTCACGGGGCATGACACGCCCCATCCCCTGCGCCAGCCGCAGGGCACCACTGCCCCTCATAATCGTGGCGAGTGGTGAATCTTTGGTTTAGACGCGATCAATCCGTCACCGCCGGTGCGCCCTGCAACCCATGCCATCCCGCAATTTCAGCCTCAGGCTATCGCTGTTCAATGCCGTGCTGTTCCTCGGCAGCGGCATCCAGCTGCCCTTTTTGCCGCTGTGGCTGAAGGACCGGGGCCTTCCGGACTCCCAGGTGGCCCTGGTGGTGGCGCTGATGATGGCGGTGCGCATTCTCGCCATTCCGCTCGGCACCTTCATCGCCGATATCACGCAGCGCCGCCGGTCGGTGATCATCGCCTGCTCCTTCGGCTCCACCGCGGCCTATGTGCTGCTCGGCTTCATGCCGGGTTTCTGGCCGATCCTGCTCACCGGCATGCTGGCCGCCGCGCTGCTTGCCCCCATCGTGCCGCTCACCGAGACGCTGGCCGTCGAAGGCAGCGCCCACTACGGCCTCGACTATGGCCGGATCCGGTTGTGGGCCTCGCTGAGCTTCCTCACGGGGAGCCTGGGGGCTGGCGCGCTGCTGGAGGTGGTTCCGGTCAGTTCGGTGATCCTGCTCATCGCGGGCGCCCAGGCTCTGGGCGCCCTGGTCACGCTGCTGTTGCCGCCCGACAGCGCGGTGCGCGTGGCAAGCAGGGCGGAGCCGATCAGGCTTGCCTCACTCATCGCGCTGGTTAGCGCCGCGAGCTTCATCGTCTTCATGCTGGCGGCCGGGCTCGGCCAGGCCAGCCATGGTTTTCTCTATGCCTTTGGCTCGGTCTATTTCCAGGACCTCGGCTACTCGAAATTCGTGATCGGCCTTCTGTGGGCGTCAAGCGTGATGGCGGAGGTGCTGATGTTCGCCTTCTCCAACCGCTTCTATCGCAGCTTCGGCTCGGTGCGGCTCATCATGCTGGGAACTGCGCTGGCGACACTGCGCTGGGTGGTGACGGCGCTGGCCCCGCCGCTGGGCATCCTGTTCCTGGTGCAGACGCTGCATGCCGGTTCCTTCGGGCTCACCCACCTCGGCACGATGCACTACATCCGCGAGCGCGTGCCCGCCAACATGCGCAACTCCGCGCAGGGGCTGTATGCGGTACTGTCGAGCGGCGTGCTGATGTCCGGCACCATGTGGGCCTCGGGCGCGCTTTACGCCGGGCTGGGGGGAGCTGCCTTCTTCGTGATGGCGGTGATTTCAGCACTGGCCTGTGGTCTGGCCATGCTGCTTCTGGCGCTCAACCCCAAAGGTCGGTCGGCGCCGGGTGCATGAGGCTGCCGTCGAAACGGATGGCCGGGCTGCGATCCTCCTTCAGCAGCAGCGGGCCGTCGAGGTCGATCACCTCGGCGAAGGGCGCGAGCAGGAAGGCAGGCGCCATGGCAAGCGACGTCGCCAGCATGCAGCCGACCATGATGCGCAAGTCGCGCTCGCGCGCCGCATGCGCCAGCGCGATGGCGGGCGTGAGGCCGCCCGTCTTGTCGAGCTTGATGTTGATTGCGTCATACTTGCCGACCAGCAGATCCAGCGAATCGAGGCCATGGGCTGACTCGTCGGCACAGACGGTGACGGCGCGCGAGACGGCACGCAGCGCCTCGTCATTGCCTGCGGGCAGCGGCTGCTCGACGAGTTCGACGCCCGCATCGGCACAGGCGGCAAGCATTGCCGCGAGACTGTCTGCCGTCCAGCCCTCGTTGGCATCGACGATCAGGCGGCTGTGCGGCGCGTTACGGCGGATGAGCTTCAGTCGTTCGACGTCGCCCTCGCGGCCAAGCTTCAGCTTCAGGAGCGGGCGGCCCGACGCCTTCCCGGCGGCCTCGCCCATGGCCTCCGGCGTGTCGAGGCTCAGTGTGTAGGCCGTGACGGCCGGCTTCGGCTCGGCCAAGCCCGCGAGCTGCCAGGCAGGGACGCCTGCCTTCTTGGCCGCAAGGTCCCACAGGGCACAGTCGAGTGCGTTGCGCGCGGCGTGCGGGGTCAGGATGGGGTCGATCGCGTCACGCGTGATGCCGGCTTCGATGCGGCTGCGGGCAGACTGCAGCGCCGCAATCACCTGCGGCACGGTTTCCTCGTAACGCGGGTAGGGCACGCATTCGCCCCGACCCGTGTGTCCGCCATCTTCGAGCGTCACCGTCACCACATGGGCTTCGGTCTTGCTGCCGCGCGAGATGGTGAAGCTGCCGGCGATCGGCCAGCGCTCCTCGGCGATGGTGAGCCGCATAGCTGTTCCCGCGACGCGGCTAGTTCTTCGTCGGCGACTTGCCGCGGCCCGTCGTGGCGCCGGGGCCGGACGCGTCCTGCGTGCCGGCCTGGCGCTTCACCACGTCCGCCAGGGCCGCGAGCGCGCCGATCTGGTCGGCCACCACGCGGCGCATGGCATCAGCGTTGGAGCGGGTCTCCTCGGGCAGTTCGGTCAGGGCGCGCATCAGGTCGCCACGCGCCGCGTCGATGTCCTTGACCACCTGCTGCGCGGTGAGGCGCATGTCCTGCGCGGTCTGCTGGAAGTCGGTCGCGGTGGATGACAGCATCTCGTTCATCGCCGCCATGGCGCGCTCGTGCTGGTCGCGCAGCACGCGCACCGCCTGGGTGATCTGGCCGCCGGAAGATTCCTCCAGCTTCTCGATCTCCTTTTCGAGGTTGCGCGTGGCCAGTGACGACTGCTCGACCACGATGCGGCTGATCTCGCGCGCCTTGGCTTCCGACGCGGCGAGGGAACTGTCGATGAGGGTCAAGTAGCCGCTCATCACCTGGTCGATCTCGCTGGCCTGCTTGGCGGCATCCGACACGAGGCTGTCGAGTGCCTGCCGGCGGTCGGCAAGCACGCGCTCCATCTCGGTGTTGAAGCGCTCGATCGAGCGTTGCACCAGCTCGGTGGCGTCATCGAGGCGCTCGGACACGCGGGTCGAGGTCGACTCGAGGCGGCCCGTGAGGTCGCTCGACACAGTGTCGAGGCGCTCGTCCATGCTGCCGGCAGCACTGGCCAGCTGCTCGGCGAGGAAGGAGGTGGCGGTCTCCACGTGCTTGGCAAATTTGCGGTTGGCGTCCTCCAGTTTCATCGCGGTGTTGACCGAAATCTGCTCGAGGTCGCGTGCGGCCTGCTCGACGCGGGACGAGAGCTGGCTCGAATCCTCTGCCAGGCGGCTGGAGACCTGCTCCGTGGTGGAGGTGAGCTCCTGCGACAGAGTTTGGCTGGCCTTGCCGAGGTCGGCGAGGATGGCGCCCGACGCCTGGTCGAGGATGTCGGCGAAGCGCAGCCCCGTGCCGTCCAGCTTGGTGTTGAGCTCGTCGGTGACGCGCTCCAGCATGCCGGTGGAATTGTCGAAGCGCTGGCGAAGCACTTCCGCCGTCTTCTCGATGCGCGCCAGCATCGAGGTGCCGGCGGTGTCGAGTTGCGAGGTGACCTCGGAGGAGGCGTCCCCGAGGCGCTGCGCCATGACGCGGTTGACGTCGCTCACCTGCTGGGTGACGCGCACCGCCGTCTCGGAGAAGCTGTCGGTCATTTCGGTGGCGGTCTTGTCGATCTGCTGCGCCATCATGCGGGTGTTGGTGATGAACAGCTCGTTGAGGTCCGCCGAGGTGCGGTCCAGCTGCTCGGTGAGGGCCTGCGTCTTGTCGTTGAAGAGGCCGGAGAAACTGTTCCACGTGGTGTCCAGCGTCTCGCTGAGGCGCTCGGCATTGACCGAGAAGAGGCTGGAGAGCCGTTCCGACGTCTGGCCCAGCTCGCCGCTGAGCTTGCTGGTGTTGGTGGTGAACAGGTCCGACAGCTTGAGCGAGGTGTCTTCCAGTTGGCCGTTGAGCATCTCGGTGTTGGTGGTGAACAGGTCCGACAGCTTGAGCGAGGTGTCCTGCAGCTGGCCGTTGAGCATCTCGGTATTGGTTGTGAATATTTCCGAGAGGTTGGAGAAGGTCTCGTCGAGGCGCATGGTGAGCGTTTCGGTCGAGTTCCCGAACAGGCTGGAGAGATCGGCCGCCGCCTGGTCCAGCTGGCTGCCGAGGCGTTCCGACGTGTGGTCGATGAGCTGGCCCAGCTGCTGCGAAGAGGCATCGAGCTGCGTGGTGAGCCGGTCGGTCACGGAGGCCACCTTGGTGACGGCATCGCCGGCCGACGTGCTGATGTAGTCGGTGATGCGCTGGGCGGTGTTCTCGAGTTCGCCCGACATGTGGGCGGAGACCTGGTCGAGGCGGGTGTAGAGCTTGGTTGCCGTGGTCTCCAGCTGCCCGGTCATCGAACTGGTGGTGCCATCGAGCCTGCTGTAAAGCTGCATCGTGGTGTCGGCAAGCCGCCGGGTCACGTCCTCCGAGGAGGTGGTGATCATGGTCAGCAGATCCTCGCGGGCCCGCGCCAAGTTGTGGGTGAAGCTGTCCGACACGGTGATGAGCTTGTCGGTGACCTGTCCACCCGAATTCTCGATGCGCTCGGCCAGTGCCACGCCGGAGTCCGCCATCTCGCGGTTGACGATGTCGGCAGTATCCTTGAGGTGCGCCGCGATGGTGCTGCTGGTCGAGGCCATGAGATCGTTGACGCTGCGCGACACAGTATCGAGCCTGGTGGCGAGACTGCCCGATGTTTCATCGAGGCGCGCATTGACGCGATCGTTGACGTCATCGAGGCGCACCGCAACCTGTTCGGCGGTCTCGGCGATGCGCACGTAGAGGCGTTCCGCCGCTCCGTCGACCTTCTGTTCGAGATCGTCGGCCGAGCCGGCGACAAGCGCCTGGAAGGACGTGGCGGAATTCTCGAAGCGACCGAAGGCCTCGTTGACCGTCACCTCGACGGAGCCGACGATCTCGCGCGTGGCGGTGCCGATCTGGCTCACCACACTGCCGGCGGTGCCGGTGATGACGTCCTGGAAGGTCTTGTTGGCCTGGTCGAGCGAGCCGGTGGCGGCGCTGACCGAGGTTTCGACCTGACCATAGAAGCGTTCGGCGGCGCCGTCGACGCGGCGCTCGATTTCTTCCGAGGCCCCGCCGATCAATTGCTGGAACATGCGGGTGGTGTCGTCGAGGCGGCCCGATGCCACGGCGATGGCGCGTGACACCTGGTCCTCAATGAGCGTGGTGGAGGTGCCGAGGCGCTGCTCGATGTTGCCCGTCACCTGCTCGACGATGTCGTGGAACAGGCCGGAGGCCTCGTCGATGCGCGAGCGCGCGGTTTCCACCGCCGTGGCCATGAGGGCGTTGAGCGCCTCGCCGGACACGCCGATGCGGTCTTCCAGCCGTTCGCTGGTCTGGCTGATGACGGCGTGGAAGGTGGAGGATGCTTCGCCCAGGCGGTTGTTGGCGGTGCCGAGGATGGTGTCGAGCTGGTCCAGCATCTCGCGCGTGCGGCCGTCGAGTTGGCCGAGCACGTCGCCGCTGGTCTGGCTCATCAGGGCACGCAGTTCTGTCGAGGTGTCGTCGATGCGGGAGAGGGCTGCGGACACGGCATCGTCGACGCGGGCCACCACGTCGTCCTGCGTTGCGCTGATGCGTGCTGTGAACTCGTCGGTGGCGCGGGCGATGGCCATCTCGACGCGCGCCGCCGATTCTGTGACGCGGCCGGCGGAATCGACGTTCTGCTGGTCGAGTGCGGCCAGCACCTGGCTCGAGGCCTCGCCGACGCGCGCGGCGGCAGCGGCGGTGCGGTCCTCGATGGTGTAGAGCAGGCGGGTGGCGGTTTCCTCGACGCGGGTCGAGATGAGGCCGGCCTGCTCGTCGAGGCGGGCGAAGACGCCGCCAGCCGAATCGTCGAGGCGGGTGATGATGGTATCGGCGCGGTTGCCGATCTCGTCGATCAGGCGGCCTGTCGTCTGCTCGATGCGGCCGGAAACACCAGTGCTCATGGAGCCAAGCTCCTCGAGCAGGGCCGCGGATGTGTGGTCGAGGCCGGCCAGGAACTGGCTGCCCGCCGCGTTGAGGCGGCTGGCCACGCTGTCGGTGGCCTCGTCGACCGCGGAGGCAACACCGGCGGCCGACTGGTCGAGGTAGTTGATGAGCTCGGCGCGGGACTGGGCAACGCGGTCGATATAGTCGGAAGCGACCGACTGCATGCCCTGCGTGACCATGGTGCGGCTCTGCTCGAGGAGCTGCGTGGTGTCGATGCTGACGCGCTCGAGGTTGCCGGTCACGTCTTCGGAGATGGTCTTCAGGTGGAAGCCCAGGTTGCTGCCGGTGCTCTGCACCACGTCGGCGAGGTCGGCCACCTGCTGGCGAATCTGGTCGGCGGAAGTGATGCTCGAGCGCTCGATGACGCGCGAGATGTCCTCGTGCACGGCGGCGAGTGAATCGACCGCGTTGCGTACCAGGCTGGCCATGTTCGATTCCATGTCCTGCACTGTGCGGCCGAAATCCACCGTCTCCGAATTGAGCGAGGAATAGGCCATCTTCATCTGGTCGATGTGCGAGCCGACCTGCAGCGAGAAGTCGCGCAGCTGGCCCAGCATCTGGGTGGAGACGTCCTCCATATGGGCCGTCTGCATGCTCATTTCGGAGCCCGCCGCCGAGGCGCGGTCGGTCATGTCGTCAACGGTGCGCACGATCGAGCCGGACACGTCACGCAGGCCGACCTCGAGGCGCCCCAGCGTGTCCTGCGCGGCAATCATGATGCCGTCGAGGTTCTTGGTGTTGTTCTCCAGCCGGGTGATCAGCGGATTGGTGTCGTTGCTGATGAGCAGCGCCGCCTGGTGCAGCGCCGAGCGCTGGTTCTCGATGCCGGCGACGAGGTTGCGGATGCGCTCCTCGTTGCCGCCGAAAGCGCGCTCGATGGCGGCGATTTCCTTGTGGACGATTTCTTCCAGCACGGCGGCGCGCTGCACCGCGTGCTCGACGCCGCCGACGAGGAGGTCGACCTCGGCGCGCACCGCCTGGGCGATGGTGGTGAGGCCTTCGGTGGCAATGTCCTGCGGGCGGACAAGGCGCATGGCGGACTGGAACAGCGCTTCCGACACCTGGCGCATGTCAGCGGCACGCCACAGGGTGAAGGCGCCGATCCAGATGACGGCCACGGGAACGAGCAGCAGGGCCAACGCCTGCAGCAGGCTGGCGGAGGGCACATTGCTGCCGAGCGCGCCGGAATTGACGAAGAACCAGCCGCCCGACCACAGGGCAGTGAGGATGACGGAGACCAGCGCATAGGGCGTGAAGGAAGGGCGGCGGCGCATCTTGGCCAGCAGCATGGCGGTGCCGGGATCGTTCTCGTTGGCAGGACGGCCCTTCACCGGGGCCGGGTCAGTCGACAGCCGCGGCGTGTCGCGCCTCGTGGCTTCGTCCTGGCGACGGTCAGAACGGCGCGTGTCGGTCGTGTTGGCCATGTGTCATTTCCCGCACAATTACAAACATGCAGCCCCTCGCGGGGTGCCGCCTTGCCCCGCCCGAGGCGATTGATGCCCCCGCCCGGCTTTTTGTGTCCGGCGCGGAGACCGGTCTCGCCCGGACGCGGTTTTTCAATCTTTACCATAGCCCATCGGATGGGCTGGTTGAACCCGCCATCGGGTCACCGCGCACGATTATTTAAAAATTGGTTAAAGCCACCGAAGGCAATGAATAATTTGTGGAAACTGCGGGGTTCACGCATTCCCTTTACCAACTGCTCAGGTCTCGGCGCGTAGGCTGTGCGCGGGGGTGTGTGGGAGTTCATCTTGATGGCCAATGCGAAGCTGAAGCCCAGTCCTGACAGCGCGGTGTTCGACCGCCTCGGACTTGAGCATAATACCATGCATGATCAAAGGCTTGCAGCTGAGGTTCTGGGGCTTTTCCTGGCTCAGCTTCCGGCCACGCTGCAGCTTCTGGAGCAGGCCGCCACGGTGGCAGACTGGAAATTCGCCGCGCACACGCTAAAGGGGTCTTGCTCTGCAGTTGGCGCGCAAAAGTTGCAGAACCTGGCTGCCTGCCTCGAAGTCCTGGCCTTTCCGGGCGACCCGCAGCTCCGTCTGTTGCGCCTGCAGGGGTTGCGGGCAGCGGCGGCGGAATTCCGCGAGGCGGCGTGCCGGGCCTTCCCGCCCACCTAAAGCCGACGCGCTCGCAGTTGTGTTCGGCCGGATGATCCCCTAGAACCCCGTTCGAAAAAACGAACGCTTCTTTGTGGATATCCCATGGCCAAGATCACCTTCATCCAGCACAACGGCACCGAACAGACGGTTGACGGGCTTCCCGGCATGTCGGTCATGGAAACGGCCGTCAAGAACATGGTGGCCGGCATCGACGCCGATTGCGGCGGCGCATGCGCCTGCGCCACCTGCCACGTCTACATCGAGCCCGACTGGGTGGAGAAGGTGGGTGCCCGCAACCCGATGGAAGAGGACATGCTGGATTTCGCCTTCGACGTGCGCGACAATTCCCGCCTCTCCTGCCAGATCAAGGTGTCGGACGCGCTGGACGGCCTGCGCGTGAAGGTTCCCGAAAAGCAGTTCTGAGGAAGGCAAGCCCATGTCGGATGTGATCACCACGGATGCCGTCATCATCGGTGCCGGCCCCTGCGGCCTCTTTGCCGTGTTCGAGCTGGGCCTGCTCGACATTCGCTGCCATGTGATCGACATCCTCGACCGGCCGGGCGGGCAGTGCGCCGAGCTCTATCCTGAAAAGCCGATCTACGACATTCCGGCCCTGCCGGTGGTGACGGGCGCGGAGCTGACGTCCCGCCTTCTCGAGCAGATCAAACCGTTCCATCCGGAGTTCCACTACAACCACATGGTCACGGCCGTGAAGAAGCTCGGCGATGCCGACTTCGAGGTCGAGACAGACGGCGGCCTCAGGTTCCGCTCCAAGGTGGTGGTGATCGCGGCGGGCGGCGGTTCGTTCCAGCCCAAGAAGCCGCCGATCCCCGGCATCGACGCCTATGAGAACGCCTCCGTCTTCTATTCGGTGAAGAAGATGGAAGCCCTGCGCGGCAAGGATGTGCTGATCGTCGGCGGCGGCGATTCCGCCCTCGACTGGACGATCAACCTGCAGCCCATCGCCAAGAGCCTGACGCTGCTGCACCGGCGCGACGAATTCCGCGCAGCACCCGACTCCGTGAAGAAGATGCGCGAGCTGGTCGAGGCCGGGAAGATGTCGTTCAAGCTCGGCCAGGTGACCGGGCTCAAGGGCGACAACGGTGTTCTCTCCGCCGCCACGATCAAGGGCAATGACGGGCAGAGCTTCGACGTCGCCTGCAATGCCATGCTGCCGTTCTTCGGGCTTACCATGAAGCTGGGGCCGGTGGCAGAATGGGGCCTCAACCTGCATGAGAACCTGATCCCGGTGGATACGGAAAAATTCGAGACCTCGGTCGAAGGCATTTTTGCCATCGGCGACATCAACACCTACCCCGGCAAGCTGAAGCTCATCCTCTCCGGGTTCCACGAGGCCGCGCTGATGGCGCAGAAGGTGTTCAAGCTGAAGAACCCCGGCGAGCGGCTGATGTTCCAGTACACGACCTCCAGTTCCAACCTGCAGAAGAAGCTCGGCGTCTCCTGACCGGCGCTGAACGCGGGGGTTGCCGTTTGCGCCAAGCTGGCACGCAGCGGCGTTAACGCTGGCTGGGCTTATGCTTGCGAGCCCGATTGACATGGTGTGGTGTTGGGTATCTTCACTGTGCAGCGTAGGCTTGGCAGCGGCAGGTACCGGTGACGACTGAACTCTTGCTTGGAAAAATCATTGCGGTGACGGGTGCGGTGGCGACGGTGCGCCTCGATGCGCCGGGCATGGCAGGCGCCAATGTGGCTGCCAGCATCGGCATCGGGGCGATGGTCAAGATCGCGGTGGGCCGCAACATCGTCTTTGCCTCGGTCGAACGCGTGTTCCCGTCGGGCAGCCGTGACGAGCATCTCGACGCGGAGGTGAGCCTGGTCGGCGAGGGTTCGCTTTCGGAGGCGGGCGAGGTGTTGGATTTCCGCCGTGGCGTCACGCAGTATCCTTTCCCCGGCGACCGGGTCTACCCGACCACGCAGGCCGACTGGGCCAAGGTTTTCCACCTCGAGAACACCACCACCATCACGCTCGGCGACATCCATGCCACGCCCGACATCAAGGCGTCGCTCAATCTGGACGCACTGCTTGGCAAGCACTTCGCGGTGCTGGGCTCGACCGGCGTCGGCAAGTCCACAACCGTCGCGGCACTCCTGCACAAGATTCTCGAAGCGGCTCCGCACGGCCACGTGGTGCTTATCGACCCGCACGGCGAATATGCCGCCGCCTTCAGGGAGAACAGCATCAGCCTTGGCGTCGACACGCTGAAGTTGCCGTTCTGGCTGATGAACTTCGAGGAGCATGCCGAGGCCTTCCTCACCAGCGAGGGATCCTCGCGCGACCGTGACCGCGACATTCTCGGCAAATGCCTGCTCCATGTGCGCCAGAAGAACTACCTCAACATCGACATCGAGCGGGTGACGGCGGACAGCCCGGTGCCCTATTTCATCAGTGACCTCCTGGAGGAACTCGAACTCGAGGCCGGGCGGCTTGAAAAGTCATCAGACCCCTCGCGCTACATCCGTCTCAAGCTCAAGATGGAAGAGGTGTGGCGCGACCCGCGCTATGCCTTCATGTTCGGCGACAGCCTGATGTCATCGGATTCGATGGGCGATCTGCTGTCGAAGCTCTTGCGCATTCCAACCCAGTCGAAGCCGCTCACCATCGTCGACGTCTCGGGCATGCCCTCGGAGATCGTCAACGTCGTGGTCTCGATGATTTCGCGGCTGGTGTTCGACTATTCCATCTGGTCGCGCGAAGAGCCGAGCGTTCCCATTCTGCTGGTGTGCGAAGAAGCCCAGCGCTACCTGCCGCGCGAGGATGGCCAAGCGAAGTCCGCGGCGCAGCGCAATTTCGAGCGCATCGCCAAGGAGGGCCGCAAGCACGGCATCTCGCTTGGGCTCATCTCACAACGGCCGTCCGATCTGTCGGAGGCGGTGCTGTCGCAGTGCGGTTCGCTGTTCGTGCTGCGCCTTACCACCGAGCGCGACCAGGACTTCATCAAGAGTGCGGTTCCCGACTGGGCGCAAGGCGTTGTGAGCGGCATCTCGTCTCTGCGCAACCGTGAATGCATCGTCTTCGGCGAAGCGGTTCCGATGCCGGTGCGCGTGGCCATCGACTTCCTCGAGGAATCGCGGCGGCCGAGTTCGAGCGATCCCAACTTCACGGCCTCGTGGAGAGAGGACAATCAAGATCCGGCGATGGTGGGGCGGGTCATCAACCGCTGGCGCAACCAGCGGCACGAGGTCTAGTTCGCGGACTTTTCGCGGCGCAGGCGTTTTCTCGCCAGTTCCAGCTCTTCCTTGCGGTTGGGGCGGCCGAGGAGCTTGCGGAAGCCGTCACGGCGCTCATGTACCGAGGCGATGGCAAGACCCATCGGAACGCCGGCCTCCACCAGCAGTGCCTCGCCCAGTTGCAGGCTGGATTCGATGGTCTCGGGCACCGCCTCGGTGACGCCCCAGGCATAGAGGCGCTGGGCGTGGCGCTCGTCACGGGCACGCGCGATGATCCGAAGGTCGCCGCGCAGCGCGCGGGCGGCGCGCACCACCTCGTCGACGCGCACCGGATTGTCCATTGTCACTGCCAGGGCGCGGGCCTCGGCGAGGCCGCAGCGCTTCAGGAATTCTGCGTTGGTGGCGTCGCCGTAATAGACCTTGCCGCTGGTCTTGCCCTCGCGCGAGACGAGCTCGGCATCGGCATCGATCGCCAGGTAGGGGATCTTGTGCTCCTCCAGCATCGAGGCGATGAGGTGGCCGACGCGGCCGAAGCCGGCGATGATGACGCGCGGCTCGTTGTCCTCCGGCGGCACGGTGTTCACCGCCGCCACGGCGGCGCGCTGGCGCAGCGAACGGGTGAGCGCGGCGCCGATCTTCGCCAGGAAGGGAATGGCGATCATGGTCAGCGTCACCACCAGCATGATGTTGCGCGAGGTGGGATCATCGATGAGACCGGCGGCAAGTGCAGCACCGGCGATGACAAAGCCGAACTCGCCGCAGGGCCCGAGCAGCATGGCGGACTCGAGTGCGGCACCCCGGTTGACGCGAAACAGCCGCGCCAGACCATAGACGATAGCGCCCTTGAGCAGCACCAGGGCCACCGCCACGCCGAGCATGAAGGCAGGCTCGCGGAACAGCGTGTCGAGGTCGAGCTTGAGACCCACCACGAGGAAGAAGGTGCCGAGCAGCAGGCCCTTGAAGGGCTCGACCACGGCCTCGATGGCGCGGCGGTACTCGGTTTCGGCCAGCATCAGCCCGGCGATGAAGGCGCCCAGCGTCATGGAAATGCCGGCCAGGTTCGCGGCACCGGCGGCGCCGACGGCGATCAGCAGGGTGGCCGCCATGAACAGGTCGGAGCTGCCGGTGCGCGCCACCAGCCGCAGCAGGGGGCGCAGCAGGTAGCGCCCGACGCCGACGATCAGCGCCACCGCCAGCCCCGCCTGTGCCAGCGCGATGAGGATGCTGACGAAGACATTGCCTTCCATGCGCTGGCCCAGGATCGGCACCAGCAGCAGCAGGGGGATGACGGCCAGGTCCTGCAGCAGCAGGATGGCGAAGCTGGTGCGCCCGGTCTGCGAGCCCAGCCGCTTGCTGTCCGACAGCAGTTGCACAACGATCGCGGTGGATGAGAGCGACAGTGCGGCACCCACGACCAGCGCCGCGCGCATGTCGAAGCCCAGCGCCATTGCCGCGCCGGCGATGGCCGTGAGGCTCAGCACCACTTGCAGCCCGCCGAGGCCGAAGACCAGGCGCCGCATCATGTTGAGGCGCTCGAAGGACAGTTCGATGCCGATCAGGAACAGCAGGAAGACCACGCCCAGCTCGGCGATGTGGCTGAGGTTCTCGGGATTGGAGATGTTGAGGTTCTGCAGCACGGGCACGGCGTGGACAAGGTTGCCCAGAACGTCTTGGCTCAGCAGTACGCCCATCACCAGGAAGGCCACCACGGCGTTTACGCCCAGCCTGAGGAACAGCGGCACGGCAAGGCCCGCCACGCCGAGGACGATCAGGAATTCCTTGTAGTAGAACGCGGTCTCGGACGCCATGCGGCCCCACCCCCTCGCGGCGCAGTGTGGGACAGGCGCTTCATCATGTGAAGTGCAAACTGGCGGGCCGCTGCCTTACGGCACAGCAGCGATGACGATGAACATGATGAACAGCCCGAGATGCACATAGCCCTGCAGCACCGTGGTGCGGCCCGGAAGCAGCGTGATGGCGCTGACGAACAGCGCCAGCGACAGCAGCACGATCTTGGCGGGCGGCACGCCGAGGGCAAGCTGCACGTTGTCGAGTGCGCCCAGGAGCGTGATGACCGGGATGGTGAGGGCGATCGAGGCCAGCGCCGAACCGAGGGCCAGGTTGATGGCGGTCTGCGGCCGGTTGGCGAGAGATGCCCTGACGGCGGCGATGCTCTCGGGCGCCAGCACCAGTGCGGCGATGACGACGCCGGTAAAGGACTGCGGCAAGCCGGCCAATTCGATCAGGTCGTCGAGGGCCGGGGCCAGCATCTTGGCGAGCAGCACCACGCCGGCCAGCGAAAGCAGCAGGAAGGCGAGGCTCACCCGGGCCTGCTGGCGGGTCGGCGGGTCAAGGTCCTCGGCATCCGACTCATCATCGACGGCGGCGAGGAAGTAGTCGCGGTGGCGCACCGTCTGCACGAACATGAAGGCGCCATAGAGCATGATCGAGACGAGGGCCGCCGCGGTAAGCTGGGCCGCGCTGTAGGTGGGCCCCGCCGTGGAGGTGGTGAAGTTCGGCAGGATCAGCGCGATCACGGCAAGGGTGCCGAGCACCGCGAGGTAGGATGATGTGCCCGTCACCTTGATGGTCTGCTCGTAGTGCTTGTGGCCGCCCAGCACGAGGGACAGGCCGATCAACCCCGTCAGCACCAGCATCACGGCGGAATAGACCGTATCGCGCGCGATGGTCGGGCCGCCGTCGTCGGCGGCCAGCATCAGCGCCACGATGAGGCCCACCTCGATGACGGTGACGGAGATGGCGAGGATGATGGAGCCGAAGGGCTCTCCCACCCGGCTGCCCACCACCTCGGCATGATGCACGGCCGAGAACACCGCCCCCAGCAGGAACACCCCTTCCACCGCGAAAAGCAGCGCATTGTCCTTGGGGAGGAGCCCTGCGAAATAGGCCATCACCAGCGCTGCCGCCAGCACCGGAAAGACCATGGTCCACCGCGGATTGTGGGCGTGCTGCTGTCCGGACATTGCGTCTCCCTTCGTCAGGCCACGACTTAAAGAGGCTGGGCTTCGACGCCGCAAGGAAATTTGCTAGGTTTGGCGGGAATTTGACGAAGGGAAGGAAAAGCCAGTGAGCGAGCGAGTGCGGGGCCGGGAACTTGGCCTGCCATTTCCCGGGACACCGGGGCGGTGGAACGCCATCACCGACGTGGCGGGCGTCGAGGTGGGGCAAATGACGCTGATCTCGGGCGAGGGGCCCTTGCGGGTGGGGCATGGGCCGGTGCGCACCGGCGTCACCGCCATCCTGCCGCGCGGCAAGGCAAAGGCGCACGTGCCCTGTGCGGCCGGATATTATTCCCTCAACGGCAATGGCGAGATGACCGGCGTGGTGTGGATCGAGGAATCGGGCGAGTTGCAGACGCCCATCACCATCACCAATACGCACTCCTGCGGCGTCACCCGCGATGCGACGATCCGCTGGCTCGTCGGGCGCGGCGTCGGCACCGGGCAGGACTGGGGCCTGCCGGTTGCGGCCGAGACCTATGACGGCGACCTGAACGACATCAACGGATTCCACGTGACGGCGGAGCACACGGTGGCGGCGCTGGATTCCGCCTGCACGGGCCCGGTCGCCATGGGCAGCGTGGGCGGCGGCACCGGCATGCTGACCTATGACTTCAAGGCCGGCAACGGGTCGGCCTCACGCGTGGTCGAGATCGCGGGCCAGCGCTACACGCTCGGCGTCTTCGTGCAGTCGAACTTCGGGCGGCGCGAGGATTTCACCGTTCTGGGCGTGCCCGTCGGGCGGCACCTCACTGACGGCAAGCTGCGCGGCAAGGAGCAGGGCTCGGTGATCGCCATCGTGGCCACCGATGCGCCGCTGCTGGCGCACCAGCTGAAGCGCATCGCGCGGCGCGTGCCCCTCGGCCTCGCCCGCACCGGCACGGTGGGCAACAATTCATCGGGTGACATCTTCCTCGCCTTCTCCACGGCCAATGAGCAGGCCTTCGCGCAGCGCAGCGGCCTGACGCACATGGCAGCACTGGGCAATGGCGACATCGACCAGCTGTTCTTGGCCACGGTGGAGGCCACTGAGGAAGCGGTGATCGATGCGATGCTGATGGCCGACACCATGACGGGCCGCGACGGCAACACCGCGGTGGCGCTGCCGGCACAGGAGCTACTCGCTCTCATGAAACAGTACGGACGCTTGTGATGGACGCCGCCGCCATCATCCCCGGCCTCGAGCCCGCGGCGCGCGAGCGCCTTGTCGTGGCGCGCGCGGTGGAACTGAAACGCGGGCAGAAGGTGTTCGAGCCCGGGCAGGCCTGCGCCGCCTTTCTCGTGGTCACGGCCGGCACGGTGAGGGTCTCGACGGTCACCAGCACGGGGCGGGAATTGCTGCTCTACCGGGTGGCGGAAGGGGAAACCTGCGTGCTCACCACCGCCTGCCTGCTGGCGGGAGCTGATTATGACGCGGAGGGCGTGACAGAATCGGATGTCGAGGCCATTGCCATTCCCAAGGCGCTGTTCGAGGAGTTGATGGCCATGTCGCCGGCGTTTCGCAGCTTCGTGTTTTCCTCCTACGGCGTGCGGCTCCGCGATCTCATCGGACTGGTGCAGGATGTCTCGCAGCGCCAGCTGGACCGCCGCTTGGCGCGCTTTCTAGTTGATCGGGCGGCAACGCCCCTGACCATGACGCAACAGGAGATTGCCGCCGAACTCGGCACCGCGCGCGAGGTGGTGAGCCGCCTGCTGAAGCAGTTCGCCGCCGACGGACTGGTGCAGATCGAGCGGAAGTCCATCGTGGTGGCCGCGCCTAAGCGGCTTGCCCGCTTGGCCGGAGGAGTGTGAGAATGTCACAGACAGGTTCGGCTTTTGCCGTCAGTATGGCCACAGTCAACACAAGGGAGACTCACATGACAACCAACATGGGCGGTATCGACCGGGGATTGCGCATCGTCGTCGGGCTTGCGTTGCTATGGTATGCGCTGCTGGCACCCGCGACGGGTTATAACTGGATCGGCTGGATCGGCGTCGTGCCGCTGATCACCGCGCTGATCGGCAATTGCCCGCTTTATTCCATCCTCGGCGTCAGCACCTGCCCGGTGAAGAAGGCCTAGCCGTCGGACAGCGACTCGTCGGTGCCCAGGAACAGGTGGCGGGCGATTGCCATGCCTGCTGCCATGGCCAGAACGAAAAGCACCGAGGGCCAGTAGCCGAAGACCAGCGAGGCGATGGCAGGGCCCGGGCAGAAGCCCGTGAGGCCCCAGCCAAGCCCGAACACCACGGCGCCACCAATCAGCCGCTCGTCGATGCCCTGCAGTGACGGCAGGATGAACGCGAGCGCGAAGCGCGGGCGCGGTGCCTTCAGCACCAGCTGGTAGCCAGCATAGGTGACAACCAGCGCCGCAGCCATGACGAACAGCAGCGTCGGGTCCCAGTCGCCGAAGAGGTCCAGGAAGTTCTGCACCTTCATCGGGTTCACCATGCCTGAGACGGTGATGCCGGCGCCGAAGAGCAGGCCTGCGAGCAGTGCCGTGAGCTTGTCCATCACGCCGCTCCGATCACGTGGCGCATCAGGTAGACGGTGGCCACCGCGAAGAACATGAACACCGCCGTCGAGACGATGCTGCGCATGGACAGAAGGGCGATGCCGCAAATGCCGTGGCCCGAGGTGCAGCCCGCACCCAGTGTGGCCCCCAGTCCGACGAGCAGGCCTCCCACCACTGTGGTGAGCGGATTGCCGGGGAATGCCATGGTGCTCGAATCAAAGCCGCCCAGAAGCGACGTGAGGATGGTTCCCCCCAGCAGGCCGAGAATGAACAGGGCGCGCCAGGTATTGTCCGGGTTCCAGCGCCCCAGCAGGGCGCCGAAAATACCCGAAATTCCGGCCACGCGGCCGAGCCCGCCCATCAGCAGGACGGCGGCGAGGCCGATCAGTATGCCGCCGGTCAGTCCGGCGAGGGGCGTGAAAGCCGTTGCGAG
>JBEARP010000121.1:0-22914 GCA_041163105.1 Pseudomonadota bacterium | reverse complement strand
GCCCACCCATCGGCGGTTGCCGGTCAGGCCATGGAAGCGGGCGTAGCTCAGGGGTAGAGCATAACCTTGCCAAGGTTAGGGTCGGGCGTTCGATTCGCCTCGCCCGCTCCAATTTCTCCCTTGATTTCGATGGACGACCCTCTGAGGGATCGCCGGGGCGCAGAAGGCTCCGCCAGTCTTGCTTAGGCGCTACAGGTACGCGTAGCCCTTCCACAGCTTTTCCGCTTGCGGAAAGCGGGTAGCAACAAACTCATAGACTGGGCGATATTCGAGAGTGATTTTTTTTATTGTGTCCTCGCCGAGCGGCCTTGTCTTCGGACTCAGGTTCAGCTTCCTTTCCGCCAACTCCGGCCTTGTTGGCACCTGGCAGAAATCCGACAGCTTGGTCAGTTGCGGAAGTTCGAACATTTCCTCGTAGAATCCGATGTAGATCTTGGATGACTCGAAGACTGCCTCGAGCTCTCTGATCGTTCTGTCATAACGGGTCCGCACTTCCGCTTCCGCAGTCAGGGCGTGAGCCAGAACCTGCTCATCGCTGACGTCGGCGTTACCGGTATAATTCCTGCCTTTCATGCGAGCGGCACTCCAACATCTTTCGACAGGGTCGCGCATGAGAAAGACCGTCTTAGTAGTAATCGACCTGCGTTCAAATCCGCGCCGGATGGAAAGCAGGGTCGCGCGGTTGAGAGCTGAGTATGCGGGCGTCATATCGCACGTGACCTGCCGTGACTGCCCCTCGAGAAGATATGCAAAGTAGTTGAAATAGTTCTCAGGAGACTGCTGGAGAAAATACTTTATCTTCGCCGCAAAATCACGCTCACCCTGCTCCTTGGTGATGAGCCTCGTTCGGGAGCTGGGAATGTTCAGAAGACCGTCCCATGTGTGGTACTCCTTTATTCTATTGGTCGCTACATTCTCGGAGGACGCGAGATAGTCAAAGAGCCAGGTCGTTCCTGCCTTTTGCGCGCCGACCCCCAGCAGAAACAAACGCTCCGACTTGCTCACAGCAGCTCCGTCCCCAAAAAATCTAGTCTGGCAACTCTCCGCATTCGCAGCAGGTCCGACCGCGGCTCCCTACGGGGCTTCTTACTGCGCTCTCACTGGGATGAAAAGCCTGCCATTCACGCCGCGCCCAAGGACGACTGCCGGGCCTACAATTCGTAATGGAAGGTCCGGGAAACTCTGCTGTCCACGCGCTCTCTAATCCACTGCCTTGCATCATCAGTGAGGGTGAAACGTTCTCCCTTACGTTCGGTTGGAACATGCGGGCCAACTCTACTGTCTGGCAGCGAGATCGGGCCAGGCTTCTTGCGTCGCAACTTGAAGCGCTTTGCCAGGCTGAGAATTTCCCGCTCGGTATCACCCTCCAGACTTTCATATCTGACGAACTGGCAGCGAGGCTGGACCTCAGTCCAGCTCAGCCACGAGAAATAAAACTGATTCCAGTACTCGATGGGGGAGCGGTAACAGTACTTCGGCCGCGAGAAATCGCCGCCGCTGACATCAAAGACCAGGAGTTCCTTTCGCGCGAAGGAAGACACATCCGGACCGGAATCGAGGTTCGGGCGGCGATGTTGCCAGAACGGATAAAGCGACTCGTGAAAAGCGAAGGGTGATTTCACCATCACCACGATCGGAACGTCAGGCGGAACGGGGTTCTGTATTCCCGTCGGAGGAAGGCCATGCTTCCAGAACCATTCGTTGAATGTGACATCCACATCGTAATGCTCCTCGAGGCACGCCTTCATCGCATTCGTTCCCGAGCGGAACACACCCACGACAAGCACTTTCTTCGGTCCAGATGCCGGATGCAGCGCGTGCGTTGCCTCGGCGCCAGTGCCCAAGGGTGGCACCGCCACCGGCGGATTCAGGCTTGGCGGAACGGATGATAGCGTCGTGGCTACACCGGAGATGACGGAAAACAGCTGTGGTTCCCGTGACACAATCGCATCAATCACGGTCTCCTCGTCATTGGGATAATCCTCTTCGAGGCAGCGTGCGAATGCCTCCTCATACTCCGAATGGAGGCGGTCAATGGCCTGACGATCACCAATCAGGAAGCTCGCGTTCAATGACAATCGCCTGCCATTCTTGCGCATGTCGTTGGGAAAGTGATGGATGACACCTGGAGTGACCTCGGCAATTTCACGAAAATCCCAGCCAGGCCGGCGGTGATTGAACCGCGAGACCGAAGCATCCACCCATGCGAACTGATCGCTTGAGAAAGGATTCAAAGTTGCCGCCTTATGCAGGAGGTCGATCTTGCTATGCCAGATGCAGAAAATCTTCCTGAACGCATCCTCACCTGCCTGGCGCAGGTCCCGCCAGTAATGGATCAGGCCCTTGTCGTTCTGGAAGTCAGCCGGCGGCGCACGCAACCTGGCACCGAAGCGCTTGGCGCAGTCTAGAAGACCTTCCATGCTCGATTGCCTAGCAAGGTCGTCCAGGAGTAGCTTGTCGACATGCAAGTTGATGTTGTTCTTCCTGCACAGTTCCTCCACCGAAGCCAGAATGGAATTGTTGCCGCTGATGAAATACAGGTTCTCTCCGGCCAGCATCTCTAGGCTGAGAGCCATGTGCTTGGTGTAGTGGTCGAGAGATCTCTTGGCGTTGGACGCAATGGGCCAATAGGCCATGACATAGGTCCGCTCAAGTCTGGGCTGCGCCATCGAAGTACTCTCCACTGCCCGCTCACGTCCCCGGGTCAACAATTCGATTCATTTTGGCAAGGCTCACACCCCCAATCAAGCCTTTACCAGCTTGGAAAGCGGCGGTGTGGCGCATGGCTCATGATTGCAGCCAAGCAGCGGGGCCTCCTTGGCCTCGATTGCCGCACCAAGCTCGCTGGATTGCAGATGGACGACTTCAGGCATCAGCTTGCTCTGATTGACGCCGAGCGAACAGTCAAGAAACACCATTGCCAAGGCTCTGTCGAAACACTCCGGAAAGGCCTCCGTGCCCAACCTCAGCAGTGCAACGTTCAGGCATTCATTCTAGAGAACTTGGCTGATGATTGATTACTCCATGAGGGACGCAAGGGGCTCTTTCAATTCAATAGCAAGCCAAATTTTTTCAGAGGAAGGTGGAGACTGAGCAGACGGCAGCGGAACGACAGGAAGCCGAACTCCGTAGCCACTCTCCCCCTATTCGCCAGCACATTGGACGCGGGACTGAGGTTGCCCGGGTGAAAAATATAATCTATTTCTTCGCCTTATCCAACAAGAGAGCCACCGCGTGATCTCCCATTTCCACCGAACGGTCTTTGTTCACATTCCGAAGTGTGGTGGACAGAGCATCGAGTCCATCTTTCTGTCCGATCTCGGCCTGACCTGGGAACTGCGGGCGCCTCTTCTCTTGCGGCCGAACGGCGATCCACGACTGGGGCCACCGCGGCTGGCGCATCTGCTGGCAAGAGACTATGCACGGTATCATTACCTCAGCGACGAACTGTTCCAGTCCTACTACAGCTTCTCGGTGCTCCGTGATCCAGTGGCGAGGGTCATTTCATTGTTCAACTACATGCGGATCGTCGACCCGCAGCAGAAGCTCCTCAGCTTTGACATCTTCCTTCACCGCTGGCTTGCAGCGCAGTTTGAATTCAAGGATGCAGACGTCTTGAAGCAGAATGCCCCGTCCAATAGCTTCTACTTTGTGCGGCCCCAGGTGGATTTCATCACTGATCTCGCCGGCCGAGTAATGGTCAAGGATGTGTTCTTGCTGGAGAACATCAGAGACAGCTTTGCCATCATCAAGGAAAAGGCAAACCTCCGGGGAGAGCTTGAGCACAAGAATAAGTCAACGGCGATCTTCAGGCGCTCGGACCTCACACTGGAACACAAGGAGATGATCGAGCATCTTTATGCGCCAGATTTCACGTTTATCGCGGCCATAGGGACACAAATGGAGCCGAACCAGTCGCAACCCCGATGACATGAAACGTGTTCAGGCCGTCGGTGACCCTGCCGGTTCCATGTCATCGGTGTAGCCAAAGGCTGTGTAGTCCTCGGCAAAGGCCTCGCGGATCAGATTGATCTCGCCCGCCGTTGGCACGACTTTTCGTGGTGAAGTATTGTTGACGGTGGGAAGGCGAATCTGTCCATTGATCATGAATCCGACATCCTTGATGACATGCTTGATGATGTTTTCGAGACCGGCCTCGTACTTGAATATCTTGGATACCTTCTCGCCGACGAAGCGAACCTGCGGCTTGAAGTGCCCGGAGGCCACGTTATCGTCGCGCTTGAATTGGTCAAACATGAAACGCAAATACTGCCCGAAGTCCATTTTTGACAGCGTCTCGGACGCGGTCGACTTCTCCATGGCCCACTTGTATTCCGACACCATGCGCCGCACTGGGTGGCGCACTACGGCGAAGCTGTAGAGGCTGTCGAGATTGTAGAGCCGCTTCAGCACGCCATAGTCGTAGTGCGCCGGTGGCACCTTGAGGTAGGGCCGAACCGGCATGTAGGTTGGCGGATCAAAGTAGCCCATAAGGCCAATGGCCCTGAAGTAGGTCTCGATTGCCGTGCCGCCGGTCTTGGGCACGTGGATGAACAGGAAGGTCTTTTCCGTTTCACCCTTGCGAAATTGATAGAGCGGCATTCTCCGGCTTCTCCTGTTACCTTCACTGGTTCACCTCTGGCCGATTGGTCCGGAGATGAAGCCCTAAGCGGCCTGTCCTACGGCAGCTCGGTCAGGTGGCGGGCAGCCGCTGCAATGGCTGGCTCCCAATCCCCGACACTTTCCTGATAGACCAGCCTGAGGCTCGGATACCAGAGGCTCTGGCGCTCGCCACCCCAGTACCAGTAGCGAGCCTTGCCCTTGGGCACCAGGACGGCACTGTCCTTGCCAAGGGCACCCGCGAGATGGGCGGTGACGTTGTCGATCGTCAGCACCATATCACACAGGTCGATCGCTGACAGCAGCCCGTCAATGTCATTGAAAACGTCCACATCCTGCAGGCGGTGAACCTCAACGCCAAGCAGGTCCTTCGCTTCGCGGATTTCGTCATCGACCTCGCCATATTGCAGGTTGACGAAGGTCAGGCCAGGAAGCGTCAGAACGGGCGCAAGCTCGGCGAGGCGAATGCTGCGGCTTGCGCCCATCCGCTTGTTTCCACTGCGCCAGGAAATGCCGCAGATTCGTCCCTGTCCGGTGATGGGATTGACCTCCGCGATCTGGCGCGCTCGCTCGGCACTCGCCGCCAGATAGGGATATCGACGCTGCGCGATCCTGCCCGCATCGGCACGCAACAGGTGGCCGAGGTTCCCGATCGGAGCTTGCGCGGCGAAAGGGCCGGTGATCGCCCTGTTGGTGGCCGCCCGATCGATCAGTCTGATGCCGGGAAAGGATCGCGCATAGATGGGGTGAAGCCGCTTGTCCGAGGACAGCGCGATGCGCGTCCGGCCAGACTCGAGAAGCGACAGCATGGAAGCATAGAAAACCTCGTCACCGAGGCCCTGTTCCGCCCAGAGCAGGACTTCCCCCTCAATATCGGAGCCATCCCAGGCAGGAATCTCCGTTGCCGGTCTTCGCTCTTCGAACTCCTCTGAGTTCCACCGCGCGAGGTAGAACTCGAAGCCCTCGGCAAAGTCCTGCCGCTGCAGGCTCACGATGGCCTTGTTGTAGAGAATGCCGGGCTCGGCGGGAGCGAGGGCGAGAGCCGTATTGAAGCTCTCGGTGGCGTCCTCGAGGCGTCCGAGCTCACGCAATGCGTTGCCGCGATTACTGAAGGCCTCGGCGTAGTCGGGCTTCAATTCGATGGCGCGGTCGAAGCTGGCGAGGGCCTCATCTAGGCGATTGAGTTCCTTGAGCGCGTTGCCACGATTGTTGTGCGCGTCAGCCGAGTCCGGATTGAGGCGAACGGCCACGTCGTGGCTGGCCAGTCCTTCCTCGAGGCGGAGGAGCCGGATCAGCACGTTACCACGATTCGTGTGGGCCTCCGGCAAGTCAGGCCTGAGGCTGATTGCCCGGTCATAACCGCGCAGGGCCTCGTCAAACAGCTTCAGCTCCTTGAGGACATTGCCGCGGTTGCTGTGCGTCTCGGCGTGGTTCGGCCTCAGACGAATGGCCTCGTCATAGCTGATCAAGGCCTCCTCGAAGCGACCAAGTTCCTTGAGCAGCTTTCCAAGGTTGTAGTGCGCATCGGCGTAATCGGGCTTCATGGCCGCGGCCATCTTGAAGCTTTCGAGCGCCTCCGACTGCCGCCCCAAGGCAGTGAGCGCGATCCCCCTGCTCAGGTGGGCCTGAAAGAATTGCGGCCGCAGGGCGATCGCCCTGTCATAGCCAGAGAGGGCATCAGAATGCCTTTCCAACTCCAGCAAGGCGTTGGCCCGGTTGCAGTGCGCCTCGGCGAAGTCGGGCTTGAGCGCGATGGCGCGATCATAGTCGGCGATGGCCTCGTCGCGCCTGTTCAGGGCCATCAGGCAATCGGCCTTGTTGTAGTAGGCCGGCGCAAAATCCCGGCTCCGCTTGATGGATTCATCGAAACTCGCTGCCGCCTGGGGGACCTGGCCGAGCCTGCGGAGCACGAGGCCGCGGTTGTTCCAGGCCATCACCATGCCCGGCTCGATCCGGAGGGCGCTGTCATAGTGCTCGAGGGCCGCCGGCAGACGGCCCATGTCGCTGAGGCAGTTGGCGAGATTGTAGTGCGCCTCGCGGGACCGTGGGTTCAGCTTGACGGCCCGGACGAACTGGTCGGCAGCCTCCGGCACCCGGCCCAATGCCTTCAGGATCATGCCATGCGTGTTGAAGGCATCAGCCATGTCGCCACGCACCGCCAAGGCCATTTCGATGTGGCTGAGCGCCGCCGGAAGGTTCCTGGCATGATAGCTCGCGAGGGCCATGATGTGCAGCGCATCGAAGCTGCGGGGCTCAACCCTCAGGATCGCCTGCGACTGCCGGATGGCGTCCGCAAGATTGCCTTTCTGAAGGGAGGCAAGCGCCTGCCGAAGCTGGTTGAGGGTGTTGGACACTGCTGCTCTTAACCGGGGCCTATTTCCCAAGCCCCTCCTCGGTGCGGTGGAGTCCCTCGTGCCAAAGCTCCGCCATCTCCGTGTTCTCATAGTCCTCGAAGCAGGGCGTACCCAGCGTGTAGTGGACGAGCTTGGCCGCAGGATTGAACTCATACTCGATGGCGAGCCAGTTCCACTCCTTCGGCACCTCGCCTATCTGCTCGTCAGCAAGCCACTTGAAGCGATGCAGGAAGGCGCCGTCCTTCGTCTCGACGAAGGCCGGGTCGAGCTGGCGGTTATCGGGGTGCTCACAGTTCCACAGAATGACGCTCGACCAGTTCTTGCGCGGATAGTTCTCGTTCTTGTTGCCGAGGTACTTGGTCGAGGCCTTGGTCTTGTAGTCATGCTTCACCACCATCACGGCCTTGGACGGGTCGCGCATCCGCCACAACTCGGCAATGTCGGCATTGCAGATCATGTCGCCGTCGGCGAAGATCGCCCATCCCTTGTAGTCCATCA
This sequence comes from Pseudomonadota bacterium, assembly GCA_041163105.1. Taxonomy (GTDB): domain Bacteria; phylum Pseudomonadota; class Alphaproteobacteria; order Rhizobiales; family Aestuariivirgaceae; genus Aestuariivirga. The sequence continues at coordinate 15,442 of JBEARP010000121.1, read as the reverse complement.
GGTAGGGCGTGAGAAAGCGCGTGTAAATGAACACGTTGCTGCCGTCCCGGTGGCGCTCGGTATAGCCGGCGATGGATTGCGGGTTGAGCGGAAGGAACTGCACCGGCAGGCTCGCCTTCTCGATCACGCTTTGGCAGAACACGTGGTAGGCGATGGCTTCGCGCTGATCGAAGCCGACGATGAGATTGACGCGTTCCGTCATGAATTGTCCTTCAGCCATGCCGAGGCCGCCGCAATGGCGTCCTCCCAGTCTCCGACGCGCTGCTGTGCGAGGCGCGTCAAGCCCGGATACCATAGGTCGTTGCTTCCGCCCTGCCAATACCACAGGCAGCCCTTGCCAGCTGCCACCAGAACGACGGCCTTCTTTCCGATGGAGCCCGCGAGATGCGCCGTCACGTTCGATGTGGTGATCACCAGGTCGCAGGCGTCGATCAGTGCGAGCAATCCGTCGATATCGTTGAAGACGTCGAGCCCCTCGACCTCCCCGACCGAAGTGCCGAATGTCTCACGGACCTCGGCAATCTCCGCTGCCACCTCGCCATATTGCAAGTTCACGAAGGATACGCCCGGCATCGACAGGATCGGGCCGAGGTCACCGAGGCGGAGGCTCTTCTCGGCACCGAACTTCTTGTTCGAACTCTTCCAGGACAACCCGACGACAGGTCCCCTTTCGGGAAACCCTGGTGCTTTCCGCAAGGCCTCGCGCCGCATTTCGTCAACCCGCAGGAAGGATGTCGGGCGGGCGGCCAGAATCTCGGCGTCGACCCCCAGAATGCCCCCAAGATCTCCAATCGGTGCCTGCGCGGCGTAGTCGGCGTCCTTCTGCGTTGCCAGGGTGCTGCTGTCGATGACGCTGACATGCGGGAAGGAGCGCCGGTAGATGGCATGGAGCCGCTTGTCAGCCGCGAGTGTGATTCGCATGCCACCTTGTGGGATGAGCGAAAGCAAGGAGGCATGGAAGATTTCGTCGCCGATGCCCTGCTCGGCCCACAACAGCAATTGACCCTGTTGCGTGCGGCCATCCCAGCGCGGCACCTTGCCCCTGAAGTTCCCGCCAACGAAGGACCCCGTCTGCCAGCGCGCCTGATAGAGATCGAAGCCCTCGCGAAACCGGCCTCGACCGAGAAGCAGCAGGGCCTTGTTGTACCGTGCCTCGGCATAGTCTGGCCGGAGGGTCAGGGCCTGGTCGTAACTGGCGAGGGCCTCGTCATAGCGCTTCAAATCGCCCAGAACGTTGCCGCGGTTATAGTGCGCCTCGGCATAGTCGGGCTTCAGGCTGATCGCCCTGTCGTGGCAGGCAAGCGCCTCCTCGAAGCGCGCCAGTTCCTTCAGGGCATTGCCACGGTTGCTGTGCGCCTCGGCATAGCGAGGCCTGACGGCAATGGCCGTATCATAGCTCTTCACCGCCTCCTCGAAGTGGCCGGCATCCTTGAGCGCAATGCCACGGTTGTTGTGCGCCTCGGCATAACGCGGATCGAGGCGGATGGCCTCGTCATAACGCAGGATGGCCTCGTCGGTGCGCTTGAGGTCGTTGAGAGCATTGCCCGTCTCGAAATGGCATTGCGCGTCATTGGGATTGATCCGAAGCGCCCGGTTGAAGCTATCGAGTGCCTCGGCAGGCCGGTTGAGCGTCAGCAGCGCATTGCCGAGGTTGTAGCAAGCCTCGGCCACATCGGGCCTCACCATCAGGGCAGCACGGATCAGGGCTACCCCAGCCTCGGTTTCACCGCTCTGCACCGTCGCCAGCCCCAGAAGATGCAGGCTGTCGAAGTGCCTCGGGTCGGCCGCTAGAACCTCCCGGTAGAGGCTGCGCGCCGCGTCAATCCGTCCGCCCTGGTGAAGCGCAAGGGCCTTCTGAAAGGTTTGTTGCAGTGGTGCCACGGGGCGGGTTCGATCCTTCATCGCGCGCAGGGGGGCTCAGTGCGTGCTCTATCACCGGGACCTGAATACAGTCCAGCCACCTTCCAGGCGGCAGGCCTTGAGCTCGCAGACACCCGAAAGCCCATTCAGGCTGCCGACTTCACTGGGATCGTCACGGCGCAGCGCCTCGCAATTGCGGCGGTCGATCTCCGGCACCTGCGCATGACAGGCAGGCGCCTGGTCGAGGTGGCCTTTCTGCTGCTGTGAACAATCGGCCTGGAGGATGATGCCAGGGGTTGCGGTTGCCGACCCGGTCATGGCTCTGCGGCGACCCGAGCGGGCTTGCCCGCTGCGGCCTTCTGCGCGTCCTGTGGTCCGCCCAGCCGCAGCGTGTCGTGCCCCACCATGTGATGGATGTCGACGGCATAGCTGCCCAGAAACAGCACGTAGCAGGCAATGACAATCACCTCGCACTGCGTATAGGCCACCTGCACGATGTAGTCGCTGATTGGCAGCGTGTGGTCCTTGAGCACGAAGAGTACGCCGTAGAGAACCACCAGAGCCATGATGAGCATCGCGAAGCGGAAGCGGAAGCGATGCATGGGCGGGCGAAATTGCCAGTCCACATCGGCGATGCCATGCCGCTGCTGCTCATCGAACAGCGTCCGACACAGCAATCCCGCGATGAAGATGGTCAGCGCCTGGAATGCAAAGAATGTGTAGCTTCCCAGCATGTGCATGTCGTGGTCGATGGCGAAGGTGAACTGGGTGGTCAGCACCATGCCAGTTGATGCGATGATCTGGAAGATGAACAGCATGCCAAGAAGAACATACATCAAGACACGCCGGGGACGACTGAGCGTGAGCCGCGAAATGGCCAGCGCATAGGACCAGATCAGCACCGGCATCACCATCAGGATCAGCGCGGTGATCAGCAGGATGAAGTCGGCGAAGGGCGCCCCGACGATCGGGTCATTGATCGACCGGCTGATGGTGGGCGGGTCATTGAGATAGTCCGGGTTGAGTTCGACAAATTTCGATCGCGCCCACAATACCAGGGGGATCTCGATGGCCGGCACCATCAGTGCGGGCACTGCCAGCAGCACGGCGGCGCGCTTGCGGTTCATGAGTGCCATGAGATCAACTGGCCTCCTTGCTGCGCCGGACCGCCGCCGACTTCGCGGCCGTGGTCATCCAGGCATGGGCGAAGTGACGGATCACGATGGAATTGTTGCGCTGCCCATCCGGGCCCGGACCGCGGTTGATGCGCCCCAGGCTGGTGCGGCGATAGAAACTCCGGTGGAGCTTGGGCTGGTAGTTGGCGCGCCGCGCGGGAATGACGAAACGCGCCGCCCTGCAGTGGGCGCTGATCCAGACGTCGTCGACGAAGAACGCCTCCTTCGGGGCATGGTCGTAGTCGGTGATGGCCGCTACATCGAAGAAGGACGGGCGCACCACATAAGCTGAAAGCCCCTGCATGATGTCGACCTCCACGGGCGTCGACAGGCGCCGCGCCCGGATTGGTGCAGGCGGCAGCATGCGCAGGTTGCTCCACACGGTGGTGGGACGATCGATCAGGTCGCCTGGCACCACCCAGCCGCTCATGCAGAACGCCGCATGCGGGTCGCGAACGGAAGCGGCCATGAGATCGGCGACGAGATTGGCGGGATAGATGCGGTCGTCGTCGACGACGATGATGGGCGTGTCCGGCGCCTCGCCCATGAGCGAGGGAAGCAACTTGGTCGCCGGCCCCCAGTCCTCGCACCAGCGGATGCTCACCGCATCGATGCCCTCGAGAAACGCCGGCACCACATAGGCAATGCCCTCGCGCTTGCTGAAGCGGGGCAGGTTGAGCACGATGCGGCGGGGCGCCAGGCTCTGGCGCAGAAGGCTCTTCAAGGTGCGCTCGATCAGCGGCAGCCGGCTCGGGATCGAGGTGAGGGAAACGATCGCCTCGCTGCGCCGAGCGTTACGCGACCAGGCGAGGTTGAGTTCGGCAAGGCTCGTGCGGCTCAGCATGGCCTCGTCCATGAGGTCGCGGAGCAGTGTCTCGCCCTCGAAGAAGTCATGGACCTTCACCGCGGCCGCGGCTGCGCCCACGGCCAGCAGGGAGACCCCGATGCCTGTCAACATTGTGAAAGTTCTGTTCGTCCCCGCATGCTCTTATGTTAAGAGGGCGCGTCTGGATTGTCAGCGGGAAATTTCGTGACGAAACGCCAGTGGTGTCAGTCGTGAAGGTGGAGTTCAGCCGCATGGGTGATCCCGCGGTGGCGCTCGCGCTGAGTTTTGGGCTCGGTCTCGTGCCCTGGATGCCGGGCACCTTCGGTGCGGCCGGCGCCTTCCTTCTCTATCCGCTCATCATGCCCTTGCCGTGGGGTCTTCAGTGCCTGCTGGTGACGCTCCTTCTGTGGCTGGGCTGCGTTGCCTGCGGGCGGGCGGCCCGGGCACTGGGCGGCGAGGACCCCTCGGTCATCGTCTGGGACGAGACGGTGGGAATGCTCATCACGCTGGTGCTGGTTCCCGCAACGCCACTATCCTGGCTCTTGGGCTTTCTCGCCTTCCGCGTCCTCGACATCAACAAGCCCTGGCTCATCGGCACCGCGGAGCGGAAGTTGCGCGGCGGCTTGGCCATCATGGTGGATGATGCGCTGGCGGGGCTGGCGGCCGCGGGCGTGGTCTGGGCCATCGTCGCGATCCTCGCCCTCCTCACCACGGGATGAAGCTCTCCTTCACCGGCTTGCCGGTCGCCAGCGAGTAGCCGTAGAGGTCAACGCGCGTGACGCTCGGCACGCTGCCGCTCTCGTCGACCTCGAGAAAGGCGTGGTCGAGGCGGCTTGGCTCACCCGCCACCTTGGCCTCAAGCCGCGGCACGCCGTCGACGAGCCTCAGCACGGCTGAGCGCTTCGGGTAGGAGATGACGCGCATGACGAAGGCGCCCGGCTGCCCGGGCGCCGGGTCGGCCCTCACGCCGAAGGCGAGGCTGCGCTCGAGCTTCGAGAGTTCCTTTCTTTCCCCTTCGTCATTGAAGCGCCGCCAGAACACATCGACCGGCCGCCTCGCATCGAGACGCCCCTCGCCGTCGAGCCTCGCGGTGTAGACAATGGTGTTCGAGTTGAGCGAGCGCTGCACAAAGAAGATCTGGTTCTCTTCCTTCGGGACCGGAAAGTTTTCCCCGGCGGCACTGAGCAGCTGCGCCGCGGCAAGCAGCAGGAGTGCACCGGCGGCGCGCCTCACGCCCCGCCCTTCAGCAGCTTCCGGGCGCGCAGGAAGCGCTGCACGGCCGTGGCGTGGGTGAGGATGGCGAGCAACCACAGGGCCCAGGGGATAAGGTCGAAACTACCCCCGAAAAGGCTCTGGCAGACGAGGGCGAGGCAGATGAAGAGGATCCGCTCCTGGCGTTCGAAGAGATCGGGCCAGGCGACATTGTCCACCTTGGTCTCCATCGCCGCCCGGGCCTTCATGTAGCTCGTCAGGAAGGCCCCAGACAGCGCGAAGAAGCCCGCCGCCCAGGCGTCGCTCACATAGGCGAGCGCCGCGATGGCGATCAGTTCCTGGTAGCGGTCGACGATGGCGTCGAGGTAGCCCCCGAAGGCCGAGCTCTCGTGGCGCAGGCGTGCAACGGCGCCATCGAGCGAGTCGGCCGAGAATGCGATGGCGAGCGTCAGCGCATACCAGAACGGCGCCTGGTGCCACACATAGGCGAGGCTTACCACCGCGATGAGGCCAAGGCCCATCAGCGTCACCTGGTTCGCGGTGAGGACGCGCGACAGCGGCCGCGCCGGCATCTCCCACAGGGGATCGATGTATCTCTTGAACAGGCCGTCAATCATCTGCGTGTCTCTCGAAGGCGGCACGGAACCAGGGCGCGTTGCGCTTGTAGGCGTCGATGAACAGCCTGAAGCGGCCATCGAAGTAGGCCTGTCGCTGCCGGTCGGGACGATAGACGGTTTCCGACGTGCGGTCGAAGCTCTTCGCCGCCTCCCACACGCTCGGGCGCCAGCCGAGGCCCGCCGCCGCGATCGCCGCCGCGCCGCGCACGCCCGCATTGCGCGGGTCGCGCGACACCGCGAGGTCCGCGCCGAGGCAGTCGGCCAGTGCCTGGCACAGCGCGGGGTTCAGGGCGCCGCCGCCCACGGCGCGGAGCAGGTGCGCGTGCCGGGTTCCCTTCTGGCGCGCAACCGACTGCCACGCCCAGCGCGTGTTGAGGGCCACGCCCTCGATCACCGCCTGGCGCAGGCTCGCACGCCCGTGCTGAAGGGACAGGCCGAGGAAGGCGCCGCGCAGGCGGTTGTCGTCGACCGGCACGCGCTCGCCTGCCAGCCAGGGCAGGAACAGCGGCGGCGTGACGCCGGAGGTTGCCTCGTCAGGCTCGACACCCGCCAACCGGTCGAGCCAGTCGAGGCAGGCGCCGGCACTTTCCTGGGTGGCGATCAGCAGCGGCCGATTGCCGAAGGGACTGAGGATCGTCGCATAGCCCTCGCTGGCGCTGAGGCGCCGGCCCGGATAAAAGCCGCTGATCCACGAGCTCGTGCCGAGCGAGATGTGCAGCTCGCCGTCCTCCACCGCGCCACTGCCCAGTGCCGCAGCGCAGACATCACCCGCCCCCGCGAAGACGGGCAGCCCCGCGGCAAGGCCGAGCTCAGAGGCGGCCGCATCGGTGAGACCACCCGGCGAGGCCGTTCCCTCCACGATGTCCGGGAGCAAATCGCGCCTCAGTCCGAAGCGTGAAACCAGCGTCCCGGACCAGCCCTCGCGACCCTTCCGCGTGTCCATCATCCAGGTGACGTTGGCGAGGTCGGCGGTGGTCGCCGCATGCCCAGTGGCCCTCAGGATCAGCCAGTCCTTGACGTCGAGAAGCTTCCAGGCCTGCGCGTAGACCTCGGGTTCATGGCGCTTCAGCCACAGCATCTTGGCCGGAGGGTCCATGCCGTTGAGCGAGGGCGCGCCATTGGTGAGCCGGATCGAACTCAGCAGCTTGAGCAGGCCGTAGCCGTAAAGCGTGGGGAAGCCGCCCATCACCTCGCGCGCGATGCCCGCCGCCCGCTTGTCGAGCCAGATCATGCACGGCCGGATCGGCGTGCCCTCGCGGTCGACGGCCACCACGCCGCACATCTGCGAGGCAAACACAATGCCCGCCGCGCGCTCGCGCAGGTTCGGGCAGATCTTGGACAGCTTCACCAGCGCCAGTCGCAGCGCAAGCCACCAGTCGAGCGGATCCTGCTCGGCTCGCCCAGCTCCGGGATAGGAGACGGGATAGGCGTGGTCTGCGGAATGGAGGACGTCGAGATCAGGCCCGATCAACCCCACCTTGAGGCTGCTCGTCCCGACGTCCACCGCAATGATCAGGTCTTGTTTCACAATGCGCCGGAAACAGATTAGGGCTAGAGAGCCGTTATCGGGATAATCCAAGGAAGGTCAATTCAATTGTTGCAATCACAGGTCACCGCAGGCAGGGGAAATGCACCGGTCGACGTTGTGATCACCTGGGTGGACGACCGTACGCCCGGATACCGCGAGATGCTGAAGGCTCACGCCAAGGCCGTTCCCGACCTCGACCCCGCCCGCACGCGCGACACGCTCGAGATTCTGCGTTACGGCCTCAGGTCGCTGGAGCGCCATGCCCCCTGGGTGAACCGCGTCTTCCTCTTCACCTGCCGGCCGCAGGTTCCAGCCTGGCTCGACATCGCCCACCCCCGCCTGACCGTGATCCACCACGACGAGGTGATCCCGGCGGGGCTGCTCCCCACCTTCAACTCCTTCGCCATCATCAGCCACCTGCATCTGATCCCCGGCCTGTCCGACACCTTCCTCTACCTCGAGGATGACATGCTGTTCCTGAAGGACGTGAGCGTCTCGGACTTCCTCGCCGAGGATGGCCGGCCGCTGGTGTTCGAGACCGCCAAGCCCACGCCGCGCCATGAGAGCATCCGCAACCCGCAGGCGGAACGGCCCTGGAACATGGCGCTTGCGGAGGCGAACCGCCTTCTCGACGAGGGCTTCGGCGTGGCTCCGCGCGGCTACGTGAACCACGTGCCGCTGCTCATCACCAAGGCGGAGTGGCAGGCGATGGTGGAGCGCTTTCCGCAGGCCTTCGATGCCACCCGCCGCGCCCGCTTCCGCAGCCCCGGCAACGTGCCGCCCGAGTACCTCTACCCGCAATTGATGCTGGCGGAGGGCAAGGCGGTGCGCGCCGGTCCGCAGGGCCTGCGAGAGAGTTGCGGCTACGTGCCCCTCGAGGACATCTGGCCCGCGACTGCGCTCGCGCTCTGGCGGGTGCGTCGCCAGCGGCCGAAGTGGGTCACGCTCAATGACAACTTCGGCAAGCACCCGAGCCGCGTGGCGGAGCGCATGGCGCAGGGTTTCCTCGACAGGGCATCGCCTCAACCGTCGCGTTTCGAGCGCGCGTGACGGGCGATTGCGGCCGCGTAGAAGTCCTCGAAGTCGCCGACCCGCTCGCCCACGTCGAACTGCCGCGCATGCGCCCGCCCCCACTGCGCCAGCACGTCCCGCTCCTGCGGTGCGGCAAGGAGATCAGCGATCCGCTGCGCCAGCGCGGCGCCATCGCCCGCCGGCACCAGCAGGCTCGCGCCCGTCCCAGTCAGTACCGTGCGGTAGCCGGCATTGTCGGCGCCGATCACCGGCGTGCCGCTCGCCAGAGCCTCGGCCAGCACGATGCCGAAACTCTCGCCATAGAGCGCGGGCGACACGGCGAGCGTGGCCTCGGCAAGCAGACGCAACTGTTCCTCCTGCGAGGGGGCGGGAACGAAGTCGATCCAGCCCCCGCCCAGCGTCTCCTGCGCCGCCAGCACCGCGCCGCGCTGGTCGCCGTCACCCGCCACGACGAAACGCGGGGGCGGCAGCCCTGCGGGCAACTTCACTGCGCCGGAGGCCAGGAGGCTTGCCGCCTCGAGCAGCACTTGCACGCCCTTGCGCGGCTCGAGCCGGCCGAGGAACAGGATGGTGGGTCGCTCCGTGGCAACCTTTCTGGTGTCGAAGAACGGAGACAGGTCGGTCACCGGCGGAAGCACCACCGGCCTCACGCCGGAGGATCCGGGGCGAAGGTGCGCCATCGGCGCGGCCGACACCACGATGGCTCCATCGAGGCGCGAGAGCAGGTAGCGGCTCAGCCCCTTGAACAGGTTGCGCAGCAGCGCCCCCGTCAGGCCCGGGGGCGGCGTGTCGTGGAAGGTCGCTACCCGCGCCATGTCGAGCCGGCGGAACAGCTGCCAGGGCATGAGCGGGTCCCACGGCGTGTGGAAGTGAACGACATCGGGCTGCCAGGCGCGGAGCAGCTGAACGGAACTTTCCAGCTCGTGCGCGTTGGCCCAGGTCACCTCGAAGCGCGTTCCCGCAAAGCGCACGCTGCGCATTGCGCCCAGGCGCCACACGCCCTCCTGCAACGGGTCGGGGGTACCGGGCGCGACAATCAGCGTCTGATGGCCACGCGCCGAGAGCGCGCTGGCCAGCGCATGCATGTTCCGCTGCACGCCGCCGTGGCGATCCGGGTCATAGGGGCAGACCTGAACAATCCTCATGGCGCGTCAGGCACCAGGCTAGACCTTGTATTCATAGATCTTGCCGGCCTCGCGCTCGCAGTCCGGCAAGTTCCTGGTGCCTCAACAGGCCACGTGCGATGAGGTAGCCGCTGCTCCGGAACTGCTCGATATCCTGTTGTTCCAGCTGCATGAAATGCCGTGATCTTGACTTCACGGCGGGTAATGCTACAGGCACCGCCATCTTTGTCGAGCAATATCTTTTCCATAACGGCAGGCGCGAAACGGGTGGCAATCGAGCAGGCGTTGATACTTGCGGCGGGACGCGGAGTGCGGATGGGGCATCGCGGCCGAAGCATCCCCAAGGGCTTCATCGAGGTCGAGGGCCAGACGCTCATCGCGCGCTCGCTCGCACTGCTGGCAGGCTCCGGCGTCCGTGACGTCACCATCGTCACGGGGCACCTCGCCGACTTCTACGAGAAACTGCCCCCCTTGGCCAGCGTTGCCGTGACGACCCTGCACAATCCCCAGTTTGCCGAGAAGGGCAGCTTCGAGAGCCTCCGCGTAGGCCTGGCCGCGATGAGGGGTCCCTTCCTGCTTCTCGAGTCGGACATCATCTACGAGCCCCGCGCCCTCGCGACGGTGCTGGCGTCGGACCAAGAGAGCGTGATCCTCACCTCCGGGCCCACGGGCGCGGGCGATGAGGTCTACGTCTGGGCCGACGAGGCGGGAGGAGCCCACCGCTTCCGGGGCATGTCGAAGCAGCGCGCCAGCCACGCGGATGACCCCTTTGGCGAACTGGTGGGCATCTCAAAAATTTCAGCCGAACTCGCCCGGCAACTCACCGTCCACGCCGGCGAGGCTCTGCCCGGCGCCGACTACGAGAGCGCGGTGGTGCGCGCCGCGGGCGAAAATTCCATCGCCTGCCTCAGGGTCGATGACCTCCTGTGGGGCGAGATCGACGACGAGGCGATGCTGGCGCGCGTCGAGCACAGGCTGTGGCCGCAGTTGAAGGTGATTGGTTGAAGGGCGAGACTTAGGAAGCCGCGGCGTCAGCCAGCGGTGTCCGCACCAGCTCGCTCATCTTGCCGTTCTCGAAGGTGATGACCCGGTCGCAGCACTCGAGCCAGGCGAGGTCGTGGGTGGAAACTATCACCGTCTTGCCCTGCGCCTTCAGCCACGGAACCAGCGTGCGGAAGAAGTAGTCGCGCTTCTCCGGATCCTGGTCGGCCACGAACTCGTCGAGCACCAGAACGTTGCGGTCCTCGAGCAGCGCAATCGCCAGCGCCAGGCGGCGGCGCTGCCCGGCCGAGAGGTCGATGCGGCTGATGCCCTCGCTCCTGATCTGCGTGATGCCGGTGAGGCCCACCCTCTCGATCATCTCGTCCGCCTGCTCCGGCGTCACGGCCTCGAGGCCATAGAGCTGCCGGAACACGTGGAACTGCGTGAAGATCGCCGAGAACTGGGCGCGGTAGGCACCCATGTCCTCCGGCGCGAGGGGCCTGCCATCGACCTCTATGGTGCCCGACGTGGGATCGAGCAGCCCGCACAGCACGTTCATGAAGGTCGTCTTGCCGGAGCCGTTGCTGCCGACGAGGAAGACTACCTCGCCGCTCTTGAGCTCAAAATCCAGGGGCCCCAGCGCGAAGCTGCTCGTCTCGCGTGAGTTATACCTTGTCTCAACGTCACGCAGCGAGATCGTCTTGAAGGGCGGCGCGAAGTCGACGGGCCTCTCAACAACCCTCTCGATGACGTTGAGCTCCGTCGCAAGATCATTGATGCGCATGTAGGAGACCAGCGTGCCGATGACGGCGGGGTAGCTCGTAACGATCTGCTCGAACGGCATGAGCGAGAAAAGAACGAGCGTCAGGATCTGGAATGTGATGACGTTGTCCGTCCGGACGAGGTAGGGCACGAGGAAGACGATCGCCGCGAACAGCAGGAACTTCAGCCCCTGCACGGCGGATTCGCTCGTCTCAAAGATACGAGTCACCTTGATGAGCAATCCGCGAAGCTTTTCGAGAACCTGCAGGATGTCGCTGCTGAAGCTCCTCTGCCGGGGCTGGTGGAGCCTCAGCTCGCGGAAGCCCCTCAGCATCTCGGAGACGCGCTCGAAATAGGCGACCTCAAGGGCGCGCGCGTCGTCATTAAGCTTCGCCATGGTCCGCTGCTGCAGGTGGTAGGCGAGAACGCCGCCGATCATCACGAGGATGACGAAGAAACCCGACACCATGGAGTAGTAGAACACCTGCGGAATGGCGATGCAGAGGAAGATGAAGGCCGGAAGCAAGTTGAGGAGCGTGCTCGTGAAGCCCGCGACGGCGCTGACGTCGGTCGTCAGGATGTGGTAGAGAGCGCCGTGCTCGCGGCGGTCGACGAAACTCGGCTGCGCCTTCAGCAGGCCGCCGATCAGCTTCAGGCGAACGTTGTTGACCACGCGGGTGGTGACGGCCTGGACGAGTACGGCGTAGGTGAAGGCGGATCCGATGACAAGCACGAAGGTCACCAGAAAAAGCGGCAGCCAGTAGGAAATGGTCTGATCGACTGGCGCGGCGGCAGCCTTGTTGATAACCAGCATCAGCCAGTCGCGCGAGAGGCCGGCGAGGAGTGCAAGAAGGAGCACGACGTACTTGAGCCGCTGCGGTGCGTGCGACCACAAGAACCTTAGCATGGGACCGAGAAGACTGAATACGTTCACTGCTTAGGGGCCAACTCTCACGTGTTCATCCGGCAAATACCGGCAGCACAAACTTGCCGAATTTCGCGGCTCTTGATAGAGAGACTCGCGCACGCCCACAATAGGCTGTTTATTTGAGTGATCATCCCGCCTTCCACTGCAGTCCCGGCTTGACGACAGACCGAGCGAGGCCGCCGCTGATCCTGACGGCCGCCGACCATCGATTTGCCCGCACCCTCATGCAGTTCCTGCTCTCGGCCGAGCGCCAGGGAGAGGACAGGCGCGCTCGCTGGGTGGTTTATGACCTGGGACTTTCCGACGCAGAACGGCGTCAGATCGCAGGCCGCTTCCCGTGGGTGACGTTAAGGCCCTTCCCCTTCGCGGATTATCCCGCCCACGTCGCAGTCGAAAGCGGCAGCTACGCCTGGAAACCCCTGATCATCCGCGAAGTCGCGAAAGACCACGGGGGCCCGGTATTCTGGTTCGACAGCGGCACCATCCTCAAGTCGCCGATCGACGAGGCACTGCAGGCTTTGGAGAGGCAGGGGTTCTGGGGCCTGCGCAGCCAGATGCCGCTGGCACAGAAGTGCGACCCGCGCGTCCTCGAGGCTCTGGAAGTTCCCCTCGAGGTCCGCCACGTCCGGGAATACGCCGCAGGCGCGGTGGGCTTCGACTTAGCGACCCCCCTGGGGCGTCAGCTGGTCGCATACTGGGCGGGCCATGCCCTGATTGCCGACCACATCGTTCCCGAGGGCTACGCCGCCTTCCACAAGCACGACCAGGCGCTCCTCAACTGCCTCATCGCCAAGGCCATGTTCGCAGGCCAGTTCGAGCCGACGGCGGAGGAGATCGACATCAGCTCGGCGAGCCCGAGCCCCATGATATCGACCCGAAACTATGTTCCTGTTGGCCGTCCGCTCTGGGTCGACCCCCTCCAGCGGCTCGCGTCCGGAACGTGGAAAGCCGCCGACCGCCTCTACCACAAGGCGCGCGTCTTCGACGACACCCGCCTCGACGGCCGCAAGCGGCGCCGGCAGGACCACTTCGACGTCAAGCTCTGGCAGCTCCCGGAGCGCCGCGAGACGGTCATCCCTGGCCCCGCAGACGGCTACTACGCCGACCCCTTCATCACGCGGCGGGACGGCAAGCTCTGGCTCTTCATGGAGGAGTTCGTCTACCCGGAGGATCGCGGCTTCCTCACGGTGGTGGGGCTCGACGACACTCTCACGGTGACCTCCACCCAGCCCATCGAATTCCAGCCCGAATACGCCGCACTCGACAGCCACGCCTCATTTCCGTTCATCTTCGAGATCGAGGGGACAAGCTACATGATCCCCGAGACGCACGAGCGCCGCGCCATCGACCTCTACGTCTGCGAGGCCTGGCCGTCGCGCTGGCGTCTCAGGCGGCGGCTGCGCTTCGGGGTCGACGCCGCCGACAGCATGGTCGTCCGCGAGGGCGGCCTCTGGTACCTCATCACCTCGGTGCAGGGTTCGGCACCCAACCGACACCTCGAAATCCACTACACCGACGACTTGCTGTCAGGGCACTTCACGCCCCATCCGATCAACAGTCAGAATGTCTACGGCAGCAACGCAAATGGCACCGGCCGCAACGCTGGATATATCGGCCGGCAACCGGACGGCACACTGATCCGCCTCATGCAGGACAGCCCAAACCACTACGGCGAAGGCATCCGCCCGATGCGCATCACCGCCCTCACCCCCACCGAATTTCGGGAAGAACCCGCCACTTCAATCGATTTCCTGCCCGGCATCATCCCCGGCTTCTCGACCCACCACGCCACCCGCTCGGGCGACGTCCTCGCCTTTGACACCCGCGACCTCGTGGGCTGACGGAGAAAACCAATGGATCTGAACACATTATGGGTTGGCAAGAGCCTCCCCCCCTTGCAGCGCCTCTGCCTCGCGTCCGCCGTCGGCACCGGAGCGCGCGTCAGGCTGTTCACCTACGAGCCGGTCGAGGGCATTCCACCTGGAGTGGAAGTCGTTGATGGCAAGAAGGTTCTCGGCCTCGACAAGATGGTTCGCCACCGCAAGTCGCAGAGCGTCGCCCTGTTCTCGGATCGTTTCCGCTATGAAGTGCTGGCGAAGGGTCTCGGCGCCTGGTTCGACACCGACATGCTCTTCCTGAAGGCCCCACATGCAACGGGCGACTACCTGGTCGGCTGGGAGGACCCAAAGCTCGTGAGCGCCGGCTTCATCTGGGTCACTCCCGGCCATCCCCTGATCAACGACCTGCGCCGACACGCCTTCGACGAGCACCCCATCCCGGGCTGGTACCCGCTCTGGAGGCGCATCTACCTGTCGGCTCGCAAGGCGATTGGCTTGCCGCAGCACGTGAGCGACGCCGACTGGGGGGTGATTGGCCCCAACTTGCTCACCTGGCTGCTCCGCAAGCACAAAATGACCTCCGAAATCCGGCCGGTTACATGGTCCTGCGGATTACCCTGGGATGAACGCCGCACAATCTGGGACGGAAGCTATGACTGGCGCCAGTGGATCAATACCGATACAGTCTGCGTGCACCTCTGGAACCACGGCCTGACCAAGGAGGAACGGGCACGCAAGCCGGAGCCCGGAAGTCTCCTTCAGACAGTCGCAGACAGGTGCGGCTTCGTTTGGCCGACGGCGGATTAGGGCGCGCTGAACAGCAAACGAATTGCCCGCCGAACAACTTGTAATGCCACGCGAATTGTGACAGGTGTGGCGATAAGTCAAATTCGAATATCTTATTACAGGGGGTCTCTTGATCCGTACTGCCATAGTAGGCGTTGGTAACTGCGCCAGTTCGCTTGTTCAGGGCGTTCACTATTGCCGCGCCAAGGGCGCGTCCGCCATCGGCGTGCCATTTCCGAAGCTGGGGCCCTACGTTCCGGGTGACATAGAATTCGTTGCAGCCTTCGACATCGATGCCCGCAAGGCCGGTCGGGACCTCTCGGAGGCGGTGTTCGCGGAGCCCAACTGCACCGCAATCTTTCATCGCGACGTGCCCAAACTGAACGTGACTGTGGGCCGCGGCCCGAGCCTCGACGGCATGACGGCGTTCCTCGGAAACCAGGCGCCGCAGCGCAGCTTCGTGCCGAGCACCTCCCCAGAGATGTCCGCAGCTGAGGTCGTGTCGGCACTGAAGGCGGCGCGAACCGAGGTGGTCATAAGTTTCCTGCCAGTCGGCTCGCAGCAGGCGAGCGAATTCTACGCCAATTGCGCGCTCGAGGCAGGCGCGGCATTCGTCAATGCGATCCCGGTGTTTCTCGCCAGCAATCCAACGTGGGCCAATGCCTTCAAGCAGCGCGGCCTGCCCATTCTGGGAGACGACTTCAAGGCGCAGGTTGGCGCCACGATCGTTCACCGCACGCTCGCCCATCTCTTTGACATGCGCGGCGCCGTGC
>JBEARP010000120.1:0-11024 GCA_041163105.1 Pseudomonadota bacterium | reverse complement strand
GAGTGATCATACAGGAGCCAAGCTGCTCTATCCCAGCCTGCCTCCCGCCAACACCCTGATTGCCGACAAGGGCTATGACAGTGACGAGTTCCGCCAGGCGCTGGCCGCCAGGAACATCAATGCCTGCATACCACCAAAGCGAAAACGAAAGATCCAGCATGTCTTCGACAAGAAACTCTACAAGAGCCGCCACAAGATCGAGAACATGTTCGACTAACTCAAGGACTGGCGGCGCATCTCAACCCGCTATGACCGCTGCGCCCACACTTTTTTCTCCGCCATCTGTATCGCAGCCAGCTTCATCTTCTATCTCAATCAATGAGTCCTGATCCTAGCAGCTTGCCCGGGCATTTGAACTGGCGGAGACCAACAATTCCATTAGCGACAACTGCGCTGACGCAAGCAACAGGCACTCGGGATGCGGGTCACTGAAGTTGGCGCAGGTTTCGAAGCACTCTAGGATTTGCGTTTCTATTCCCCAATCCAGCGCAAGGGACGGCGGTAGGGCACACACCGAATTAGAAGCAAAATATCTTTTAAAATCAATTGTTTAGATCGATTGAATGGCGGAGGGGGAGGGATTCGAACCCCCGGAGGGCGCGAACCCTCAACGGTTTTCAAGACCGCCGCAATCGACCGCTCTGCCACCCCTCCAGGTAGGTGCCGGCGAAGGCGGTGATTTCCTAGCAGCCTTCGCCGGGCATCTCAATGGTTTGGGTTCAATCGGCGTAGGACGGGTCCTCGGCGTCGAGGATTTCCTTCATTTCTGCGAAATGCGACTTGAACTGCTCCCGGTCTGCCTCCCATTCCTGGGCTGTCTTCTCTGCCACGGCAGGGCTCATCACGTGTAGCTTCTGGCCCGTTGAATAGGCAAGAACCAGGTTACGGCAGGCGCGCTCGAAGTAGTAGGTGAGGTCGAAGGCCTCCGCCACCGTCTCGGCACAGACCAGCAGGCCATGGTTGCCCATCATCATCATCTGCTTGTTGCCGAGCAACCGCCCAAGGCGGTCGCCTTCCTCGGTCGTGTTCGCCATGCCGCCGTAATCCATGTCAAAAGCCACCCGGTTGTAGAAGCGGGCGGTATTCTGGTCGATGGGCAGAACCTCCGGGTTGGCCAGCGAGGCAATGGCCGTGGCGTAGGTCGGGTGAAGATGGATGATGCAGCGGGCCTGAGGCACGGTGGCATGCATCCGCCCGTGGATGCACCAGGCCGTGAGGTCCGGGGCATCGGGCCGATCCATCGTTGAGGCATCATTGGAATCGAGCAACAGCAGTTCGGATGCCTTGATGCGAGAGAAATGCTTCCATCGCGGGTTCATCAGGAACTTCTTGCCATCTGCCGAGACGGCGAGGCTGAGATGGTTGGCCACCGCCTCATGCCAGTCATAGCGTGCTGCGAGCCTGAAAGCCGCCGCAAGGTCGACACGCAATTGCCATTCATCGGTTTCAAGTGTCTTGGCGGTCTTGAGCGTCGCGAGATTGCCCATCTTGGTCTCCTGTGCTGAGGGCCCCGACGATAACCCTTCCCATAATTCCCGGCAATCGGGCATAATCGGGCCGGGGCGCATGGCGGGAGTGCGGAGGGAACGGGAATGCGGAAGGTAGCAGTCGCGGCGGCGAGCCTCGGACTTGCGGTTGCAGCGGGGCACGCCCGGGCGGCAGACGGCGCCAAGGGCACTTGGCGGCTCTCCAATGACAAGGTCACGGTCAGGGTATTGCCCTGCGGTGACGGTCTATGCGGTCGGGTGGTCGCCCTCCGGAAGCCCCGGGACGACAAGGGCCGTCCACGTCTGGATAAGGAAAACCCCAATCCAGCACTTCGCTCGCGGCCGGTGATCGGCCTCACCATCCTGTCGAACATGCGCGCCAATGGGGAAGGCGCGTGGTCGGGAACGATCTACAACCCAGATGACGGCAACACATATAGCTCCAGCATGCACCTCCTCGGACCCTCCACCATGAAGGTGAACGGCTGCGTGGCGGGCGTATTCTGCAAATCCATGAAATTCATCCGCGTCGATTGAAGCAAGAGGCCATCCATGCGCCATCCGGTTCTCGCCCTTGCAGCACTGTTGCTGCTTGCCGCTCCTGCCGCGGCCCAATCATTGCAGGAGCTGCCGTTCGACAAGCAAATGACGTTGGCTAAAGTCGGAGACGTCGATGCGCAATTTGAAGTGGGGCTGGCCTATGAGATTGGCAAGGGCGGCGTCACCGTGGACGAGGCGGAGGCCGCGCGTTGGTTCCGCCAGGCAGCGCTTCAGGGCAATGTTGATGCCCAATATCACCTGGCGCGTCTGGTCTCGCGCGGCGCCAAGGGCCTGAAGCAGGATTACCCCACCGCGCTGAAGCTTTATCAGGATGCCGCAACCAAGGGATATGCCCCCGCCATGGATGCGCTGGGTCAGGCCTACCAGCAGGGTCGCGGCACGGGGGTTGACCTCGCAAGGGCCGCCGAGTGGTACCAGAAGGCAGCAGATCTCAAGCTCGCAGATGCCCAGAACAATCTCGGCATGCTCTATCTCGAGGGCAAGGGCGTGAGCCGCGATCTTTCCAAGGCCTTCGCAATGTTCGAGGCCGCTTCTACCCAAGGCGATCCGTGGGGCCTCAACAACCTCGGTGGCATGTATGAGATGGGCTGGGGCACCACTGTCGACAAGACCAAGGCGCTGGACCTCTACCAACAGGCGCTCGCCGCAGGTAACAACCGGGCGCAGCAGAACATTGACCGTTTGGAAGGCAAGAGCGTCGCCGTCGAATAGGGCGCCATAAGGACTTCCTTAACCACGCTTGCCAACCACCCGTTTACGCTCCGGGCGCAAAACTGCGTCGGACGGAATCACATGCGTCACGCGAGGCGCATTGCATTCCAAGCGGAGTGGGTGAGTATGTTGCGTGTTGCGCGGAAGGCCATTGTTCTGGTCGCCATCGGATTGGCGATCGCTGGCTGCTCGTCGCACAAGAAGCAGGCCAAGCAAGATCCCTTTGCCGGTGTCGGCAGTCCAATCTACCCCGGCAGCGGCCCGCTGCCGTGGGGTGGCGGTCGCTACCACGTGGGCAAACCCTATCAGGTGGCCGGCCAGTGGTTCACGCCGAAGGAGCAACCGGGTTACGACAAGAAGGGTACGGCCTCCTGGTACGGAGAGGACTTCAATCGCCGCAAGACGTCAAACGGCGAGTGGTTCGACATGAACCGCCTCACGGCTGCGCATGCAACCTTGCCGCTACCCAGCTACGTGAAGGTCACCAACCTGACCAATGGTCGGGAGGTCGTGGTGCGCGTCAACGATCGCGGTCCGTTTGTCGACACCCGCATAATCGATCTGTCCAAGCGCACGGCCGAGGCACTTGATTTCAAGAACAAGGGCAAGGCTCAGGTCAGGGTGCAGTATATCGGCCCGGCCCCTCTGAATGACAAGGGCGGCCGACATCTGGTGGCGATGAACACCGAGCTTGAGCGCGGTACGCCCATGCGCAAGATGATTGCCGCCGCTGACGGCCGCAAGGGCAAGGCAACCACCGAGACCAAGATGGTAGCGGAGACCAAGCCTGTGCGGAATGCCGCATCGCCTGCCGTTCAGGCCGAAACTGTTGCTTATGAGCAGCCAGCGGAACCCGTGGTGCCTGCGGCACCTCCGGGCGAGGTCAGCTACTATATTCAACTCGGTTCCTTCGCGGACGCCGAGAATGCAGCACGGGCGCGTGACCAGTTTGCCTCCGCTTGGCCCGTCCAGTTCATCGAGCTTTCCGGGGCCTCCGGGCCGGTCTACCGGGTTCGACTGGGGCCCATCTCCGCTGGCGACGATGCGCGGACAGCCCTTGTCGATGCCCAGTCCGCCGGCTTTGCCGATGCACGCCTCATCAAGACCGAGGCCGTGCAGGCTGCGCTGCAGTGATTTGGGTCTAGCGGCTGGCTCCAATAGCAGGCTTGCTGGGGGAGGGCAGGAGGTCGAAGGGGTTATCAGGCTGCACCAGCGCCCGCGTTGCTTTCGCGTTCGAAGGCCTCTAGCCTGCCGGGCATGAGGTCAGTCCAGTTTTTCCGTCGAGTCGCCTGCGCCATCCTGGTGGCCGTACTGCTTCTGGCCGTGCCCGGAGCATCCGATCTCATGGCGCAGGGCAAGGCAGAGCAGCCCTATGTTGCGAAGGCCGAGGAAGCCATCCTGCTGGATTCGCGCACCGGCCGCGTGCTTTTCGAGAAGAATGCCGACCAGCCTGTGCCGCCGGCCTCCATGAGCAAGCTGATGACCATGATCATGGTCTTCGAGGCTCTGCGGTCCGGTACACTCTCCCTGGACCAGAAGTTCAAGGTCAGCCAGGACGCCTGGAAGCGCGGTGGCGCTCCTTCGGGTGGTTCAACCATGTATGCCGAATTGAACTCTGAGGTCGCGCTCGAGGACCTCATCAAGGGCGTCGTCGTGCACTCTGCCAACGATGCCTGCATCGTCATCGCCGAAAACATGGCGGGCAGCGAGCCGGCCTTCGCCGATTTGATGACGGCGCGCGCCCGTGAATTGGGTGCCACCAACGCCACCTTCAAGAATGCGACCGGTCTTCCCGATCCGGGCCACCAGATGAGCGTGCGTGATCTCGCCATCCTGGCACGCTACATCATCAATACATTCCCAGAGTACTACAAGTACTACTCGATCCCTGAATTCACCTGGAACAACATCACGCAGCAGAACCGCAACCCGCTGCTGAAGGACTATCCGGGTGCTGACGGCATGAAGACAGGCTACACCAAGGAAGCCGGTTACGGTCTCATTGGCTCTGCCCAGCGTGATGGGCGCCGGCTCGTCATGGTGATCGCCGGGCTCAAGACCATCAACGAGCGCCGCCAGGAAGCGCAGGGGCTGCTCGACTGGGGCTTCAAGCAGTTCCGCACGGTTGACGTCTATGCGAAGGGCGACCGCGTCGGCCAGGCGCGCGTCTGGGGCGGCACCGAGCGCCACGTTGCGCTTCTTGCGGCGGGCGATGTGCGCGTGGCCCTCACGCCGCAAGAAAAGGAGATGGCGGAGGTGAAGCTCGCCTACACCGGCCCGCTCATCGCACCCGTGGAAGCGGGGCAACAGGTGGGCTCCGTCCGCTTCATCGTCGACGGGGTGACGGTTGCGGATGTGCCGGTGGTGACCGCCGGCGCCATAACGGAGGAGCCGTCCATGTGGTCGCGGGCGGTCGATTCCGTCTTCATCATGGTTTTCGGCAGTTAGATGCCTGCAATCTTCATCACCCTGGAAGGGGGCGAGGGCTCCGGCAAATCCACGCAGATCAGGCGTCTCGCAGCACGCCTCGAAGCGCAGGGGCGCCATCTCGTCGTCACCCGGGAACCCGGCGGAACGCCGGAGGCGGAAGCGGTCCGATCCTTGCTCGTCTCGGGCGACGTCACGCGCTGGACGGCGAAATCCGAGGCGCTCCTGAACTACGCTGCACGCGAGCAGCACCTCGAGCAGGTCATACGCCCGGCGCTGACTGCCGGGCGCACGGTGCTCTGCGACCGCTTCATGGATTCAACCCGGGCCTACCAGGGCTATGCGGGGGGGTGCGAGAGCGAATTCATCGATTCACTTGAAAAAGCCATCGTTGGACCGACGCGACCGAACCTGACGCTGGTTTTCGATCTCGATCCCACCATCGGGCTTGCGCGCGCGAAGGCTCGGGGCGATGCGATTGCCGAAGACCGTTACGAACGCAAGGGACTGGCCTTCCACCAGAGGCTCCGCGAGGGTTTCCTCGACATCCTGCGGCGCGAGCCCAGGCGCTGCCGGCTGGTCGATGCCTCTCAGGACGTCGATGCCGTTGCCGAGGATGTCTGGTCGGTCGTCGAAGGCGTGCTCTGATGGCTGAGGATTATCTGGACCCGCGTGATACCGCCTGGCACCCGCGCCGTGCGACCGAACTCTATGGGCACAAACCCGCCGAAGCCCGTCTGCTGCAGGCCCACCAGTCAGGCAAGCTCCATCATGCCTGGCTGCTGTCGGGACCCAAGGGGATCGGCAAGGCAACCCTCGCCTACCGCTTCGCCAAGTTCCTGCTGCAGGTGCCGACAGCCCAAAGCGCCCGAGCCCACAGCACGCTGCACATCGCGCCCGAGGGACATGCCTTCCGGCAGGTCGCTGCCGCCGCCCACCCGGATCTGCTCATCATCGAGCGCGCTGTGGATTTGCGCGCCAAGCGGCTCAAGACGGAGATTGCCGTCGACGACGCGCGCGACGCGCAGGGTTTCTTCGCCCGCACGTCTGGCGCCGGAGGATGGCGCATCGCCATCGTCGATGCCGCCGACGACCTGAATACCGAGTCCGCCAATGCTCTTCTCAAGGTGATCGAGGAACCGCCGAAGCAGTCGATTTTCCTGATCGTTTGCAACCAGCCCGGCAGGCTCTTGCGCACCATCCGTTCGCGTTGCCTGCACCTGCCGATGGACCCGCTCTCGGCTGACGACACGTTGAAAGTGCTTCGCCACCTGCCCGATGGCGCCATCGAGGCGGAGGAGGGCGCAGTGCATGAGGCAGCCGAACTCTCCCGCGGCAGCCCAGGCAAGGCGCTGGACCTGATCGGCTCCAGGGGGGCGGCAGCCTTCGGAGAGTTCCTGAAGCGCTCAAAGTTGTCGCCCGCCACGGCGGTCGAAATTTCGGCGGTCTTTTCCGGTCGTGAAACCGCTGAGGATTATTTCATTTTTTGCGAACTCCTAATGGGTTGGACGGCCGAGCAGGCACGGGCAGCAGGGCTCCGCGGCCATGGCGAAGCACTGGCCCGGGCACATGACGACATCAACGCTTCCCTCCGGCAGGCGGATGCCCTAAACCTCGACCGCCGCCAGACGGTCACCGATGCGCTGATGCGTCTCGAAGAGGCTCTGAAGGCCTCCTGATTTCAATAAGATCGAAGAACATGTCGAAACCGAAATTCTACATCACCACGGCCATTCCCTATGCCAACGGCGCGCCCCATATCGGCCACGCCTATGAACGCATTGCCACCGACGCCATCGCGCGATTCAAGCGGCTTGACGGCTATGATGTGCTGTTCGTCACCGGAATGGACGAGCATGGCCAGAAGATGCAGCAGACGGCGGCCCGCGAAGGCATCACGCCGCAACAGCTGGCAGATCGTACCGCTGCCCAGTTCGAGGCCATGGGCGAAGAATTGAACGCACGAGCCGACGACATTCTGCGCACTACCGAGACGCGCCACAAGAACTCCGTCCAGGAAATCTGGCGCCGCATGGCAGCCAATGGCGACATCTATCTCTCGAAGTATTCCGGCTGGTATTCGGTCCGTGACGAGGCTTACTACGCCGAGGATGAGATTGAGGAGCGCGAGGGGCGTCGCTTCTCCCTCAAGACCGGCACGCCCGTGGAATGGGTTGAGGAGGAGAGCTACTTCTTCAAGCTCTCCGCTTATGCCGGAAAGCTGCTCGAACTCTATGAGAAGCGCCCGGATTTCATTGTTCCGGAGCACTATCGCAACGAGATCGTGGCCTTCGTGAAGCGAGGACTGAACGACCTGTCGATCTCGC
This sequence comes from Pseudomonadota bacterium, assembly GCA_041163105.1. GTDB lineage: Bacteria > Pseudomonadota > Alphaproteobacteria > Rhizobiales > Aestuariivirgaceae > Aestuariivirga. The sequence continues at coordinate 3,511 of JBEARP010000120.1, read as the reverse complement.
GGACCACGTTCGACTGGGGAGTCCAGGTTCCGGACGATCCCAAACACGTCATGTATGTCTGGGTCGATGCGCTGACCAACTATCTTTCGGCCACGGGCTTCCCTGACACCCATGCCCCGCGCGCCGCGTTCTGGCCGGCATCGGCTCATGTCATCGGCAAGGACATCACCCGTTTCCATGCCATCTACTGGCCGGCCTTCCTTCTTTCCGCCGGCCTGCCGGTTCCGGACCAGGTGGTCGTTCACGGCTTCCTGTTCAGCCGTGGCGAGAAGATGTCGAAGTCGGTCGGCAACGTCGTTTCGCCGTCCGACCTCGTGAAGGCCTATGGCGTTGATCAGACGCGCTATTTCTTCCTGCGGGAAGTGCCTTTCGGCCAGGACGGCAACTACAGCCACGAAGCGATCGTCAACCGTATCAATGCCGACCTTGCCAACGACCTCGGTAACCTCGCCCAGCGCTCGCTGTCGATGATCGCCAAGAACTGCGGTGGCGTCGTGCCGAAGCATGGCGCGTTCACCGAGGCCGACCGGGAGATCCTGGCTGCCGCGGACGGCATTCACGCCGAAGCACGGGCAGCGCACGAAACCCATTCCATCAACAAGGCGCTGGATGCCATCTGGCGTGTTGTGGCAGACGCCAACCGCTACTTCGCGGGGCAAGAACCCTGGGCCCTGAAGAAGACCGACCCCGCCCGGATGGAGACCGTCCTCTATGTCACGGCGGAAGTTCTGCGCATCATCGGCATCATGGTGCAGCCCTACATGCCCGCGTCGGCAGCATCGCTTTTGCAACTCTTGAGCATCGACACCAACGCGAGTTTCGCGGACCTCGGCAAGCGTCTGGTCTCCGGAACGCCGCTTCCAGCACCCGCCCCGATTTTCCCGCGCTATGTGGACGAGGAGGCAGCGAAGGTCTGATGCGCGTCGTGGACAGCCATTGCCACCTTGATTTCGAAGGGATGGAGGAAAACCTCCCGGCCGTTCTGAGACGTGCGGAGGAGGCGGGTGTGGACCGTATGGTGTCCATCTCCTCGCGGGTCCGGAAGTTCGACAATTTGCTTCGCATCGCGAATGATAATGCCAATGTATTCTGCACTGTAGGAACGCATCCTCACAATGCACACGAGGAACTTGATGTGACCTCGGACGATCTCGTGGAGCTCGCCGAAGCCACGAAATGCGTTGGCATCGGTGAGGTCGGACTGGACTACCACTATGACCTGAGCCCGCGTGCCGCCCAAGCACAGGGCTTCCGCGTCCACATCGACGCCGCGCGCCGAACGGGCCTGCCGCTGGTCATCCACAGCCGCGAGGCGGAGGACGACACGATTCTGATTTTGCAGGAGGAAATGGCCAAGGGCCCATTCACCCCGCTGCTTCATTGTTTCACCTCCCACCGCCGTTTGGCGGACGCCGCGGTGGCAATGGGGGGCTATGTCTCCTTCTCGGGAATCCTCACCTACAAGTCCGCGGAGGATATCCGGGACACGGCCGCCGCCCTGCCGCTCGACCGCATCATTGTCGAGACCGACTCTCCCTATCTGGCGCCGCTCCCCTACAGGGGCAAGTCGAACGAGCCGGCCTTCGTCGTGAAAACCTTGGAAACGCTGGCAAAAGTAAGAAACCTCCCGGTCGACGAAATGGCCCGCATCACGACCGAGAACTTTTTCCGGCTGTTTTCGAAAGCCACATGACGCGCAAGATCACCATCCTCGGCTCCGGGTCTTCCGGCGGCGTGCCGCGCGTCGGCAATGATTGGGGCAGTTGCGATCCCGCCAACCCGAAGAACCGCCGCAGGCGCTGCTCTGCACTTGTGACGCAATCTGGCCCTCAAGGCGAAACACGTTTACTTATAGATACTTCCCCTGATCTTCGTGAGCAAATGTTGAGCTCCGGAATCAGCGACATCGACGCCGTCCTCTATACACATGAGCATGCCGACCACACCCACGGCATCGACGACCTGCGTGCCTTTTTCCTGATGAAGCGCAAGCGGGTCGAGATCTGGGCCGACGATGCGACTGGCCGCATGCTGACCACCCGATTTGCCTATTGCTTCTATTCGGCGCCGGGAAGCGACTATCCGCCCATCCTCAATCTCAACGCCATAGAACCGGGCAGCCCGGTAACCATCGACGGAGCAGGGGGTGCCATCACCGCCCTGCCGTTCCAGGTTCAACACGGCACCATTGACGCGCTTGGCTTCCGCATCGGCGGTATGGCCTATACCCCAGACATTGACGGCGTACCTGATGCCAGCCTCGGGCATCTCGAGAGCCTCGACCTGTGGATCGTCGATGCCTTGCGTCGCAATCCACACCCCAGCCACTGGAACCTCTCGCAGACCCTGGAATGGATTGGCCGCATGAATCCGCGGCGGGCCATCATCACCAACCTCCACGTCGATCTCGACTTCGCCACACTCGAGGCGGAACTTCCGGTGGGCGTCACCCCAGCCTACGACGGGCTGGAACTGCCCTTCTGATCAAGGAAAGACCATGATGAAATCCTTCGCAGCGAGCCTCACCGCATTGGCGCTCCTAGCTGGGCCGGCACTTGCTCAGACGGCATGTGACTCCGCAAAGCTGGCGGACGCGGTTGACCGCTATGCCCAGGAGCCGTTCAGCGCCCGCTCCTGGCGGGTCCTGCAAGGTCTTGGTGACCCGATGCTCGAACCCGGCTCGGCTGATGCCGACACATGGGCCCAGCAGGAAGAGTGGCGCAAGCTCACCGGCGAGATCATGCCGGACCAGCAGGACCTGCAGAACGTTGGATGGAACTGCCGCATCGGCTATCCGCTGTCGGTTCTGAAGAAGCGCATTGACCAGCTTGGCGCTGATCATCCCTATGTGAAGCAATGGCTTCTGGCGCAGCAGCAGGTGATCCGCGCCTGCTCGAGCGAGGATGGCGAAGTGGCGCTTCCCGCTCCACTCGCGGACGATGCTGCCGTCGCCAACCGACAGAAGGTCGACCGCGCCTATCAGGACGCCTCGATCGCCTTCTACCGTGACAAGCAGAAGGCCATCCCGCAGTTCAAGGCAATCGCCCAGTCCAATTCGATCCACCGCGCCGCCGCGGCCTACAACGTTGCGAACCTGCTGGCCAACGCCAAGCAACCGGTCGAGGCCCGCATCGCGGCCGATGCTATCCTCGCCGATCCGTCGCTGTCCTCGGTCCACCAGATCACCCGCCAGCTGCTCGGCTACATCGCCAATCAGGAAGACACCGCTACAGGATGGACGGGGCTCATCGACGGCGACATCGCCATTCTCGAAACCCCGGCACAAACCATCCTCGCCAATGACGACCTCAAGCGGCAATACGGCATAGCCCTCTACGATATCGATTTTGTCGGTATCAGACAGAAGGACGGTGACTGGTGGCTGGACGGCACGCTGCCCGCTGGAGCTACTGTCTCCAAGTCGATTGTCGACGCCTCGCGCCAGCACCCGATGGCCTTGTGGATGATGGCCGGTCAGTCTGCCAACCAGAAATACCAACTGGCGCCATGG
>JBEARP010000119.1:0-15353 GCA_041163105.1 Pseudomonadota bacterium | reverse complement strand
AAATGCGGCGAAATCCTTGCCATCTGGGCCTTGCTCAGCAGAAACAGTTCACTCATCAGGGCCTCCTCTTTCGGAAGCCTTGAATCAAACTGGCAACTGATCCGCAACAGGTTTAATAGGTTCTGACCCTAGTTGGTTTGGCTCAGTTCGTCTCAAAAGGTTTCGGATGCGTGGAGAGGCACACCTTTTGACTTTTGGACAGGTTCGCAAAAAGCAGCCCAAACCTTCTTGAGCCTGCGGGGCTTTTCCAATTGATCACCGCGCCCATAGGCCGCCTCCGCCTGGTCGCTTGTGCGGTGGGCAAGGGCGCGCTCGCATGTCTCATGCGGGAAAGCGGTCTGCTCTGAGGCCAATTCGCGGAAGGTGGAACGGAACCTGTGAACGGTAATGTGCTCCATCTTCATCCGGCGCAGCTGCATGGTCATCGCCATACCGGAATGCGGCTTGCCCTTGGCTTTCACCGAAAACACACGCTGTTTGTGGTCCAGCCTCGGGAGGCGCTTGAGGACGTTCATCGCCCGTTCCGTGAGCGGAATGCGGTGGGCATGGTCGGCCTTCATGCGGATTGCGGGAATGGTCCAAACCTTCTTTTTGGAGGTCAAATTCGCTCCACTCCGAATTCAGCACCTCGGAGGTGCGGGTCGCCGTGAGGATGCACAATTCCAGCGCTGCCGCTGCAAGGCTCCGTCGCTCCCGTAGAGCCGCCATGAAGGCCGGAAGGTCATCATAGGCCAGCGCCGCATGATGGCCCCACTTGAGCTACCGACGCGCAGATAGAAGGGTCTTGAGGTGGCCCCGCCTGACGGCCGGATTTGGCCCGACGCGGTAGCACAGCTCCCGCGTTGCATCCAAGATGTTGTCGATCCGGCCTCGCTACCGTGAGGCCTTCTCCGGTGCTTTGCTTCAGATCGGTTGGAGGACGGAGAGTACGGCGTCCGTGTCGATTTCATTGATGGGCTTGGCACAGATCGCCCCGCAGTAGGAGACGCCGAGGGTCATCTCCCACTGGGCGACATGCTCTTCGTTCCTGATTTTGGGTTCGTGGCTGTTGATGCATTCGTCCGCGAAGGCACCAAAATTCGGAATGGTACTTTCCGAATTTTCATCGGCCTTCCGATGCTGCGGGGGTTCAATCCCAGAGGAAAGCAGTAGCCGCGCCACCCGCTCTCCTTCAAGTGCGTCTGAAAGCCAGACCGGACCTCGCTCGACAGACCCGGCTCGCTCATCGGGGCCACCACATTAGGTAAACCGAGTTAACGTAACCAAGCGTTAATGATTCATTAAAGTTCTATTCCCCTAATTAAATATTCATTAGTAATTCATAAAGATCAACAGTTTAGTCGCAGTCAGAGAGTAGCTGAGTAATAAGTAAACGTACGGACTTTATTCCGGTTCTCGAATCAACGTACGACGTGAGCCCGATGGGTCACGTTTCAGCGAAATGTCAGCGAGGTGTCATCCCGTTCAGCAGAGGCAGCCGCTTAGTTGCAACATCACTGCAAGGTGAAGATGGCGCGAGAGCCAAACGAATGAATCGTCTGCTGTCTGCCTTTCTCGTGTTTACGTCCCTTCTCGCCGCTCCAGTGGACGCGCAGTCCGGAAAACCATTGCAGGAGCGCATTCGACCCGCGTTCCCGCAAATCAACCTCATCGAAAGGCAATCCACCGGCAAAGCCGCAATCGATCGGTTGGGAGGCAAGCTTCCCGACATAGCCAGTTGGTATGGCAAGTCGGCCGATGGCCTGCGCAGGCAGTTGCTGTCGGATCGCCGCGTGCGCTTAGACCGCAACGGCCGCATGTTCGTGGTAGAGGATATGCAAGCGCCGCTTCCGGGTGCCACCGCCGAGACGCAGCAGGCGGTGATGAAAGGCGCGCTCTCGCCGCTCTACCAGACCTTCAAGCTGCATTCGCGCCCGGGCTCACAGCGCACCATCTATCTCAACTTCATCGGCGCCACTATCTCGAACACGGTCTGGAACTCCAGCGGCAGCACTATCAACGCCAAGCCCTTTGACATCGACGGCGTGCCCTCAGCCTTCTCGACGGCGGAGCTGCAGCGCATCCAGTACATCTGGCAGCGCGTCGCCGAGGACTATGCTGTCTTCGACGTCGACGTTACGACGGAGGAGCCCCCGGCCGAGCTCCTGTCCCGCTCCGACAGCAACGACCAGACCTTCGGCACGACCGTGGTCATCACCGACAACAACGGCGTCTACAATTGCTCCTGCGGTGGCGTCGCCTATATCGGGGTGTTTAACAGCACGTCGCTTTACTTCAAGCCGGCCTTCGTCTTCTACAACATGCTAGGCAACGGCGACGAGAAGGGTGTGGCGGAGGCGATCTCGCACGAGGCCGGTCACAACATCGGCCTTCTCCATGATGGCTCCTCAACAAGCCCGTACTATCACGGCCATGGCATCGGTGCCGCAACCTCTTGGGCACCGATCATGGGCGTTGGCTACAACAAGCCGCTCGTCCAATTCAGCAAGGGCGAGTACGCCGACGCCAACAATACCGAGGATGACTTCGCGGTGGCGGCTAGCTACGGCCTGCCGCTGCGCACCGACGACAACGGCAACTCGGTCTTTGCGGCAACGCCCCTGCCCGGCAGCAACGGTGGCACAATTGATGGCGTCATCGAGCAACAGGGCGACGAAGACATGTTCTCGTTCACCGCCGTTGCAGGAAGCTTCACCGCCGCCGTGAGACCCGCCAACCGCTCGGGCAACGCCGATCTCGTTCTCACGCTGGTCGACAGCGCCGGCGTGGCACTTGTCTCGAGCAACCCCATCAACGCGCTTGACGCCACGCTCTCCTACCAGCTCGCAGCTCCGGGGACCTACTACATCAAGGTCAGCGGAACTGGCGAGGGCGCCCCTTCTATCGACGGCTACTCTGGCTATGGCTCGGTGGGAAATTACCGGCTATCCGCCAGTTTCCAGGGTGACGGAACGCCGCCCACCCCTGTGCTGACCGTGAGTACCACCTCGACTGTCGCACCCGCGGTCATCACATTCGACGCCAGCCAGTCGGCCGATGCGGACGGCACCGTGGCGTTCTACTACTGGGACTTTGGTGATTACACGGGCGACAGCTCGGGCTCACTGAAGACCGCGACCAAGACTTACACCGTGGCCGGAGTCTACACGGTTAGCCTGACCGTGGTGGACGACAAGGGCTTCAGCTCCACCACCTCGCAGACCATCTCGATCGCTGATTCAGCGCCTATCAAGGCCGTCTCGGTGAGTGACATCAATCTGAGCCTCGTGGTCAATCGAAGGGGCGTCGCCAAGGCCAATGCCAAGATCACGGTGGCTGATCATCTTGGCCGAGTGAAGGGACGTGCTGTTGTCTACGCCACATGGAGCGGTGTGGTGAGCCGCTCCGCCGCGCGCCGTTCGAACCGCTACGGCGTGGCCAGCCTCATCTCCCCCGGCACGGCGACGTCGGGCTGCTACACGCTCACGGTCACCGGTATCTCCTTCCCGGGCTATGCAGTCGATCAGAGCGCGCTGCCTACGAAGGAAATCTGTCGCTAAGCAGGACTGACAGGCGGGAGAGGCAGGCGATCCTTAACGCGCCGAATGCCTTTAAGGTGCTTCTCGATCGTAGGCGGGCTGAGCCTCCTCGACATCATGGACTGCGTTGCAGCGGAGATAGGCCTCCCCCCGCACTACAAAGAGAAGGCCGAAGCCCCAGCGACTCAATCCACTGAATATTTCTTCCGCCTTGACGTCGTTCTGGTTCGGTTCCCCGCATGAACCACCGAGATACCGTTCCGCACCAACCATTTGGGCTCTGCATTTGCCGGCGGCGCAAGCCTGGCCGAAACCATCAAGAACCACAACTTAGTCGGCATCGCGATCTATGGTTATACAGACATCGGCTTCAAAAGTTTTGGGCTCCGCGCTCCTCGGACAGAGCAACGAATTTCTATCATTGAATAAAGTTGAATGAGGAGATGGCAGTATCGGTGATACCGGTCGGACACTGCGTGGCGTCGATCAAGCAGTTCGTTCCTGCTGCGGCTTTTCTCCAAGGATCAAGGGTACGATCGCAAGCGCGTAGAGCAACGCGGCGAGTCCCAGCGGATAAACGGTTCCAAAGTGAACCAGCGCGGCTGCTATGACGCCGCCCGAGAAAAAGCAGGCAATGGACATCACGCGCCGCAGCACGTTCGCTCGCGATCCCTCGCCCAATCGAGACTCGGCAAGAAGCGCGGTAAGGGTGAGCGTCATGACGTTGGTCGCCAGATCCTGAACCCCATGACGCCGCAAGATCGCTGTCTGCAACCCCATACCGAGAGCCAGCAAGGCGGTGATGGCCCGGCTGAGCGTCTCTTTTCCATTCGGTTCATAAAGCCCGCAAATTATGGCGGCGATGACAATTGTGCACCAAACGGCAACAAAGCCATCGCGGCGAACCTTGCGATCCTCTCGGAGGCCGAGGAGTCGCCCGCCCAGTATGGCCCCGATCGAGAAGGCAATGAGCGGCCACAAGTAACGTGATGACCGCTCGAAGGTGCCGCCCGATCCAACGTCGATTGCCATCAGCAGCAGGTTGCCGGTCATCATCTCGGCAAAGACTCCACCAAGAGCCTTTATGCAGGTCACGTCAATGATCCCGCAGATGGCCGCGACCAGATACAGGCCTGGTCTCACGTCACGCGTCATCCGTTCCGCTAGAGTCATTCCACTTCGCCCCACCTGCCCAAGGGCGCTTGATTAATGCGTCAGCCGGTCCTCTCGCAAGCTCCCAGCGGAGGACCGGACTGAGGTTAGAAACGGTACTTCAGTGTTGCCCTGGCCACGCTGAAAGATAGGTCGGCCTCACCGGACTGCTTTACCTCGCTCCAGTCAGTCTCAAGGATTGGATCAGTCAACGTTACGTTGCCCATGGAACTCCAAGTATATGAGCCGAGGTCGACATAGAGGTATTCCGCGCCCAGTACCCAGCGGTCGACCGCATATTCGACGCCGCCACCCAACGTCCAGCCGAGATTCCAGCCATTGGTGGAGCCATTCCAATTGGCCGACTCGGTGTCGTTCTCGGCGGCAAGTTTCTGCGAGACGTCAATCTCGCCATAGGCGAGTCCACCCGTTCCGTAGAAGAGCACGTTGTTCATCGCGTAACCGAGTCGGGCACGAACCGTGCCGAACCAGTTCGACTCATAGTGGATCTTGTCGCTGGCTGTGGTGTTCTCAGGTTCCATCACCTGGCTCATCACGTCGCTCACATCGTTCGACACAGAGCCGCTGAAGCCGAGGTAGTTGAAGTCACCTTCCAACCCGAACACGATGCTCGACATTTGCCAATTGTATCCGGCAAGTATGCCGCCAGTGAACACGATGTCGTCGGCAGTGGTGCTGTAGTCAAGATCGTCGATGAGGGCGAGCGTTTCCTCTCCTGGGTCGCTCTGTCCCACATATTTGTAGTTGGACTTCAATTCAGTGTTGTTGAAGGCAGCGCCGGCATTCGCGCCGACATAGCCACCCGACCAGTCATAGCTGGAAGGCGCGAGGTTGAGGTCGCCTGCTATGGCGATCGGAGCCCAACAGCTGAACGACGCGGCAGCGCAGGATGCGAGGAGCAGTTTCTTCATTGTGGAACCTCTGGCGATTTGGTTAGTGATTTCGCAACCAAGGATCGCAGGTAATGGCAAATGAAGTATGAATCCGGTGAACCAATTTAAGAAAACGATTTCATCAACAAGATACCTCAAAAGCAAAAGCTCCGCGCATGAATGTCATGCGCGGAGCCACAGGAAAGAGGACTTTAAGGGCGCTTAGAGCGGAATCAGTTGCAGGGCGCCGGCCGTCAACTTGCTGCCGTCAGACGTAATCGGATTGCAGACCGAGGGCGTGCCTTTCGGCAGGAAGCCGGTCGGGTTGCGAGCCTCGCACAGTTTCCCGTTCGATGCCTGCCAGATACCCGTGCCGGTTCCCTTCCCGGCCTCGTCATATTCGAACGTGCCATCGTTGAAGAAGGTCACTGTGCCCTTTCGTCCCGGTGCGGCGTAAGTGAACTTACGCTCCGAAAGAGCCCGCGAAATATCGCCTGCCGAAAGCGACGTGCCGACAGGCAGCGGAGCTGCCGGCGCTGCGGGGGCGCTTGAGATCGGAGCTGTCGGAGTGGCCGGTGCAAGGTCAGGCGTGGACTTGCTCGAAGCGCAAGCCGCAAGCCCGAGGGCCGCCGCTGCGAGCATCAGGCCAGAAAGGCCGCGGGCAAAATGCATCGAATCACACTCCTTCGGCCAGCACCACCACGCGGGTGCCGATGGGAACTCGGCGGTAGAGTTCCTCCACGTCCTGGTTGACCATACGTATGCAGCCCGACGAAGCGTTCTTGCCAATCGACATGGGGTCGGTTGTGCCATGGATGCGGTAGAGCGTATCATTGCCGTTCTGGAACAGATAAAGCGCGCGCGCACCAAGCGGATTTTCAGGGCCGCCAGGCATGCCGTTGGCCCACTTGGCCTTCTCCGGGCTGCGGGCGATCATCTCCTTGGGAGGTGTCCAACGCGGCCACATCACCTTGCGGCCAATATCAGCAAGGCCAGCCCAGCGGAAGCCATCCTTGCCAACGGCGCAACCCCAGCGCATCGCCTGCCCACCCTGAAGCACAAGATAGATCTGACGCTTGGGCGTGTCGACGATGACCGTGCCTGGCCACTGGCGGCCCGTATAGGCCACCGTCGCTGGACGGAAGGGTGCCGGCAGCTTGCTGTAGTCGAAGGGCGGAAGAGGATACGGATCGTCCTCGGAGCTTTGAGCAAAAGCCGCATTGGACAGCGGTACCGACAGCAGCGCTGCGGAAGCTCCGGTCAAAACGGCGCGGCGTGAAATAATCATGGTTCTCTCGTCGGATTCTCGGAAACTCAATGGCTTGTTCGTACCAAATTGGCGTGGAAACGCTAAGTACATATTAACGATAACTCGCAAGTTGTCCGGGATTGTCTGCAGGAATGCAATTGAACTCGAATTAATGCAATCTGAGGTGGATTAATTGTAGCCCACCCCTGCCAAGCCTGGCCCCCTCGGGCTTTCCATCGGACCTCAGAATCGTACCACTCAGCGAAACCATCCATGACGCTGCCGCAGCCATGCCGTGAGTATCCCGCCCTTGTTCGGCTCCGCCGTATCCGCCATCCTCCGGCGAGAAACGGGGAAGAAACGGCATGAACATTCTGGTGATAGGCGGCGGTGGCATGGTCGGCGTCAAGCTGATCGAACGGCTGGCAAAGGACGGAAGGCTCGGCGATGCGCCAGTCTCCAGGATCATCCGGCAAGACGTGGTGCTCTCTCCGCCCCCGCCAGCCTCGGCCTTCCCGATCGAAACGCTGATCGGGGACCTTTCCACGCCTGGCGAGGCGGAAAAACTGGTGGCGTTGAAACCGGACGTGATCTTTCACCTCGCCGCAATTGTTTCTGGCGAGGCAGAGGCTGATTTCGAGAAAGGCTATCGCATCAATCTGGATGGCACGCGCTATCTGTTCGAGGCCATCCGCAAGGTGGGTGGCGGCTACAAGCCGAAAGTCGTCTTCACCTCCTCCATTGCCGTGTTCGGTGCGCCCTTCCCAGAGGCCATACCGGACGAGTTCTTCAACACCCCACTGACCAGCTACGGCACGCAAAAGACCATCTGCGAACTGTTGCTGGCGGACTACTCCCGCCGCGGCTTCTTTGATGGCGTCGGTTTGCGGTTTCCCACTGTCTGCGTGCGGCCCGGCAAACCAAATCTTGCCGCCTCAGGCTTCTTCTCCAACATCATCCGGGAGCCTTTGGCCGGCCAGGAAGCAGTACTGCCCGTGCCAGAGGACGTGCGTCACTGGCACGCCTCCCCGCGCGCAGCCATCAACTTTCTGATCCATGCGGCAACCATGGACACGGGTCTACTCGGCAACCGCCGCAACGTAACGCTGCCCGGCGTCTCATGCACGGTGGGTGAACAGATCGAGGCGCTTCGCAAGGTTGCCGGCGACAGGGTGGTGGCCCGCATCAAGCGCGAGCCGAACGAAACCATCATGAAGATCGTGTCCGGTTGGCCCCGCAATTTCGAGGCAAAGCGCGGCCGCGAACTTGGCTTCAAGGCCGAAAACAACTTCGAGGACATCATCCGCGTCCACATCGAGGACGAACTCGGCGGCAAGATCGCCTGATGGCACGTTTCAGCACGGTCGAGTTGCTCGCCCCCTTCTCGCGCGCCGTGCTGAAGGCGGCAGGGGCGGACGAACCTTCGGCCGAGGCTGCCACCTGGGCAATGCTTCACGCCTCTCTCCACGGCGTCGACAGCCACGGCATCAGGCTGTTGCCGTGGTATGCCGACTGCCTCAGGAACGGCATCGCCAAGGGTGCGCCTAACGTCGCCGTCACCCACCCGCGCCGGGCCGTGGCGCTGGTCGACGCCGACGACGGCCTTGGCCACATCGCCATGTACCGCGCCATGGACGAAGCCTGCGCCATTGCCCGCGACTGCGGGATCGGCATGGCAAGCGTCATCAATTCCACCCACTTCGGCGCAGCCGGTGCCTACACTCTTGCCGCGGCGGACGCAGGATTCATTGGCTTCGCGACCTGCAACTCGGGCGCCTTCGTGGTGCCGCATGGCGGATCGAAACCCATTCATGGCACGAGCCCCATCTCGCTCGCTGCCCCCAATCCGGGTGGCGAGCCCTTTCTGCTCGATATGGCAACGAGTTCAGTCCCGTGGAACAAGATTCTCAGGTATCGCACCGAAGATATTGAATTACCTGATGGAGTTGCCGTTGACTTGACGGGCGCCTTTGTCACGGACCCGAACCGGGCGATAGCCCTGGCCCCGGTTGGCGGCCCGAACTTCGGCTACAAAGGTGCCGCGCTGGCCGGCCTTACGGAGGTGCTTGGAGGCATCCTCACCGGCATGCGGCTGTCGTCCGATCAGGACGGACTGGCGCTGGGTGACACCAAGGTTGGTCATTTCGTCATGGCCATCGACCCCACACTCTTCATGACCCTCGAGGCCTTTGGGTTCGGCGTCCAGACCTATATCGACCGCTTCAAGGCCCAACCCGGCACCTATGCGGCGGGCGGGCCGGAATGGGAGCGCCGGCACCTCCGCGAGTCAGAGGGCATACCCTTGCCAGACGGGCTTCATGCCGAACTGAGCGAGGCTGGCGCCAAGGCCGGGGTGCCACTGGGCTTCTGATGGCGCCTGATCTCAAGGAAAACCGGGCGCGAGGCATCCTGTGGATGCTCGCCACCATGTTCTGTTTCATCACCCTCGATACGCTGATGAAATATCTGATGGAGAGTTACTCCCTGGTGCAGGTCACCTGGGCACGTTTCTTTTTTGCCACCATCGTCGGGATTGTCGCCTGCGGGCCGCGAATCCGTCAATTGGCAGTCAGCCGCCACCCCCGGCAGCAGTTGCTGCGCTCGATCTTCTTGATGTCGACGACAGGGTTCTTCAATGCCGGCATCCGGACCACGCCACTGGCCACCGCCACGACCATCATGTTCCTGAACCCCGTGCTGGTCACCGTGCTGGCCATTCCGCTCCTGGGGGAGAAAGTGGGGCTGCAGCGTTGGATCGGTGTGAGCCTCGGCTTCCTCGGTGCGCTCATCGTGGTGAGGCCGTGGCAGGAGGGCGTGGGTGCCTATGGCTATGGCACGGTCTTCCTGCTGGTCGCGGCCGTGCTCAATGCCAATTATCAGATCCTCACCCGAAGGGTGCGGGGTGACGATCCGCTCACGTCGCTGCTCTACACAGCGACGGCAGGCGCCGTGGTGACGAGCCTGCTGGTGCCATGGTTCTGGGCGTGGCCGACCGCCTTAGACTGGTTGCTGCTGATGGGCACCGGGTTGGCGGGGGGGCTTGGCCACCTGTTCCTCATCCGCTCCTTCCGCGCAGCGCCCGCTTCCGTCGTGGCGCCCTTCTCCTACTCTTCTCTCCTGTGGGCGACGATCTTCGGCTTCGTGATTTGGGGAGACTGGCCAGACCTGTGGACCTGGGCGGGCGCAGCGCTTATCATCGGATCCGGGCTCTATATCTTTTCAAGGGAACGACGGACATGAAGACGGTCGAATTCACCGCGATGAAGGACGGCACCGCCGAGGAATACCTGTTCCTAAAGCCGCTCGAGGATGATCACATCAGGGGCACCGCCGAGCGCGTTCTGCGTGAACTTCGACTGCAGGAAGAAGAGACGCTGCCCGGATACAAGATTTCCCGCCTCGCCCATGGCCTGCAATCCGCCACCCGCGCCTACCGTGAGGGCGCGGACATCGACTGGGTGGTTGGCGCCCTGCTGCACGATATCGGCGACGGCCTTGCTCCACAGAACCACGACAAGTTCGCGGCCGAAATACTCCGGCCCTACATGCGCGATGAGGTTGTCTGGACGGTAGAGCACCACGCCTCGTTCCAGATGTACTACTATGCCCATCACTATGGCTGGAACCAGCATGAGCGCGAAAAGTACCGCGCCTCGCCCTATTACCAGTCCTGCGTGGATTTTTGTGAGCGCTGGGACCAGTCGTCCTTCGACCCGGCTTATTCGACGGAGAGCCTTGACTTCTTCGTTCCCATGGTTCGGGAGGTTTTCGCCCGCAAGGCGCATGATCCGGCCGTGCAACAGAGGGGCGTGGTCAGGGGGCTGCCGCCGCTCGCTGCCGCCGCGGAATAGCGCCATACGACGCTCACAGACGTGACATGCCGCACAGTGGCTGGCAGCCGTCTTTGCGGCCGGTCAAGCTGCCGTCATGAACAGCGCTGGCCCCGCCCTTAACCGAAGCCTGATCGGCGTACTTTCACTGTGCGCCGGGGTCTTCGTGTTCTCGATGCAGGACGCGATCCTGAAGGGGTTGAGCGGCTCCCACGCGGTCACGCTCGCCATCGTACTCCGCTCCATCGTCGGGCTGCCGCTGCTGCTGGCAATGGTGTGGTACGAAAATGGCCTGAAGTCACTCAGGACGAAAAACTGGCCGCTCCTCCTCGCGCGCGGACTGATCCTGCTCACCTCCTACACGACCTATTACCTCGCCTTTCCGGCCCTGCCCCTGGCTGAAGCCGTGGCACTGTTCTTCACTTCGCCAATCTTCGTCACCATCCTCGCCGCCGTCTTCCTGAGGGAGAGGGTCACACTCAAGGCATGGGCGGCGGTGGTCACTGGTTTCATCGGGGTGCTCATCATTCTCCGCCCCGGCACGGGACTGTTCGAGCCGGCTGCGCTTCTCAGCCTGCTCAGCGCGGCTGCCTATGCCTTTTCGATGATCCTCGCGCGGCGCTACAGCGCCGATGAATCCACAACCGTCATGGCCTTCTATGTAAATGGCGTTTACATGTTCGCCGCGGCAGCGGTCGCGTTGGCGTTTCACCTCCTCGGCATCACCTCGGCGGTTCATCCAAGCCTCGATTTTCTCGTCCGTCCCTGGGCCATGCCCGGACCGCGCGATCTGGCGCTGATGGGCCTCTGCGGTGTCATCGCGGCTTTGGGCATGACGCTGCTCACCCATGCCTACCGAATGGCGCGCGCCAACCTCGTCACTGTGTTTGAGTACACCGGCATGCTGTGGGTGCCACTCTGGGGATTCCTGTTCTTCGCGGAAGTTCCCCGCTGGACGACCGTGCTCGGCACTCTGATCATCATCGCAGCAGGAATTTTCGCGGTCCGCAGCGCCAAGGCCTGAGTTAGGGCGCGACCTGCTCGCTCAGGATTCTGAAATCGCCGACATAGGTCTTCGCCGCGTCCGGGGCGCCGACGATGCGCAACCACAGGCCCTTGCCATCCGCTCGACCGGGAATGGCAAAGGTCCGCGGCTCGGCGGACTGCGGCAGGTCGAAGCTCAACACCGGGCGGCCGGACCCGCCGAGTTCGCCCTCGGGCAGCACCATGACATCGAGTGTTTTCGCCATGCTGGCCGGATCGACACCGGCCGGTGGGAGGTATTCCAGCGCCGTCACGTCGCGCGTGGCATCGCCCTTGAACAGCACAAGTATGTTCAGCTCCGTATCCGGCGGATTGATGGCGAGGAAGGTGTCGTCATGTCCGTCGAACAGGCTGCCAAAACCGTAGCGCGTCTCGCTGCCGTCCTTGAGAGCGGCAGTGAAACTCGCACCGTCGGCGAGGTTCACAGTGTTGGTGGCCAGCGCCGGGACATCCGTCTTGGCGACAGTCTCGTTGGACACAACGCTATCAGCCTTCTGCGGGTCAACCGAGACCACGACGTTGACTGGGGCCTGTGCCGCGGGATGCGTTAGAAAGGTCTGATAGGCGGCGAGCCCGACGCCGGCAATCGCCGCCAGACTCGATATGATGATGTGAAAGTTGGTGAGTTTCACCGAACTAGGCTTTGAGGATGCTACGTCCCGCATATGTCGCCTGCGATCCCAGTTCTTCCTCGATGCGAAGAAGCTGATTGTACTTGGCCAACCGGTCCGAACGGGCAAGCGAGCCGGTCTTGATCTGACCGCAGTTTGTGGCAACAGCAAGGTCCGCGATCGTCGAATCTTCGGTTTCACCCGAGCGGTGCGACATGACGGCGGTGTAGCCCGCCTTGTGCGCCATTTCGACGGCCTCAAGCGTCTCGGTGAGCGAGCCGATCTGGTTCACCTTGACCAGAATCGAGTTGCCGATACCCTCGGAAATACCTTTCTTCAGACGCCTGGTGTTGGTGACGAACAGATCGTCGCCCACCAGTTGGTGCGTCTTGCCGATGAGGTCCGTGACCTGCTTCCAGCCGTCCCAGTCGTCTTCCGACATGCCGTCCTCGATCGAGAAAATCGGATAGGACCTGGCGAGCTTGGCGAGATACTCGGCCTGCTCCTTGATCGAGCGCTTCTTGCCCTCGCCCTCGTAGTCATACACGCCGTTCTTGAAGAACTCGGTCGCCGCGCAGTCCATCGCCAGGTAGATGTCCTTGCCCGCCTTATAGCCTGCCTGCTCCACCGCCTTCATCACGAAGTCGAGGGCTGCCTCGGCAGAGGGGAGGTTCGGCGCGAAGCCGCCTTCGTCACCAACATTTGTGTTATGGCCGGCCTTCTTGAGGGCACCCTTCAGCGTGTGGAATATCTCCGCGCCCATGCGCAGGCCTTCGCGGAAGCTGTCCGCACCAACCGGCATGATCATGAATTCCTGGAAGTCGATCGGATTGTCGGCATGGGCGCCACCGTTGATGATGTTCATCATCGGCACGGGCAACACGCGCGAGGCCGCACCGCCAACATAGCGATAAAGCGGCAGGCCCGCCGCGTCTGCAGCAGCCTTGGCCGTGGCGAGCGACACGCCGAGAATGGCATTGGCGCCAAGCCGCGCCTTGTTCGGGGTGCCGTCCATTTCGATCATTGCCTGGTCGATCGCAATCTGGTCTTCGGCCTCCATGCCGGCCAGCGCATCAAAGATCTCGCCATTGACCGCGGCCACAGCCTTGGTGACGCCCTTGCCGAGGTAACGGGTCTTGTCGCCATCGCGCAGTTCGACCGCCTCGTGGGCACCGGTCGAAGCACCTGATGGCACGGCCGCGCGGCCCATGGATCCGTCTTCCAGCACCACGTCCACTTCGACCGTCGGGTTGCCGCGGCTATCGAGGATTTCGCGGGCGGTAATGTCAATGATGGTGGTCATGGCCTGGTCCCTTGATGTGCGTAAATCAAGGAGCGGTTATGGCCGTCCCAATTGTCGTTTGCAAGACGGAGCGGCGGCAGCCCGCCAAAAAGGCCAACTCAGACGGTGGCCAATCCCTTGGCCACCTTGTCCAGCGCCATCAAGGTCCGAAGCAGACCTTCAAGCTTGTCCAGTGGCACCATATTTGGCCCGTCGGACGGGGCATTCTCAGGGTCCTCATGTGTCTCGATGAAAACCCCCGCCACGCCCACCGCAACGGCGGCCCGTGCCAGCACAGGCACCATGCGGCGGTCACCACCCGAGGACGCGCCCTGCCCGCCGGGCTGCTGCACCGAGTGCGTGGCATCGAAGATCACCGGCGCGCCCATCTCTTCCATGATCGGCAAGGCCCGCATGTCGGACACCAGCGTGTTGTAACCGAAGGAGGCGCCGCGCTCGGTCAAGAGCACGTTGGGATTACCGCTCTCCACTACCTTGGAAAGAACGTTCTTCATGTCCCACGGAGCCAGGAACTGGCCCTTCTTGACGTTGATGATCCGACCCGTCTGCGCAGCGGCAATCAGCAAGTCCGTCTGACGGCAGAGGAATGCGGGAATTTGGAGCACGTCCACCACGCTTGCCACCTCAGCGCACTGGCCGTTTTCATGAACGTCGGTCAGGACCGGCAGTCCCAGCTCCTTTCGGATATCGGCGAACACAGCCAGTGACTTGTCCAGCCCCATGCCGCGTCTGCCTTTCAAGCTGGTGCGGTTGGCTTTGTCGAAGCTCGACTTGTAGACCAGACCGATTCCGAGGCGACTGCAAATCTCCTTGAGGCGGCCCGCCATCATGAAGGCGTGGTCACGGCTCTCCATCTGGCACGGACCGGCGATGAGGGAGATCGGCAACGCATTGCCGAACTTCACCGAGAATGTCGAAACGATGGCATTGGGAATCATTGGGGATACACCAGGAAGGTGCCCGAACCGTGGGCATAGAGTTTACCGTTTTCGTCGGTGAGTTTCGCATCGGCGGTCAGCATGGTGCGCCCGGCATGAATCACCGTGCCGGTGCACAGCAGCCTGCCAACCTCGGCGTCGATCTTGCGGACGTAGTTTACCTTGAGCTCTATGGTACCATAGCCGACACCTGCCTGAAGCTTGGTCTGCACGGCGCAGCCGGTGGCGGAGTCGATCAGAGTGGCGGCATAGCCACCGTGAAGGCGCATCTGCGGGTTGTAGTATTTCGGCGAGGGAAACGCTTCGAAGGTGGCCGATCCATCATCAACAGCGATGAGTCGCATATTCATGGTTTCGGCCATGGCGCTACCATGCCAGTCCTTCAAACGCTCCCGCAAGTAGTCGAGGCCACTCTGCGGGTGATGGTTGTCTCCGTCGGCGCTCATTGCCGTCCTATGCTTTCGGGGCCTGCAAAACCGCCACCGGTTGGGCAATGGTTATGCCCTCATCCCGGAACCGGGACAACAGTGAGAAGCGAATGTCACTTGCCACCTGTGTACCCAACAGAACATCTCCCACGAAGGCCCTGACCACGAACTCCAGACCGCTCTTGCCGAAACTCGTGAGCAAAACGGTGGGTGCGGGATGGCTCAGGACCTTGGGGTGCGCCCGGGTGGCATCGAGCAACAGCTTTCGCATGATCTCAGGGTCAGTCTCATAATCAACCACCACGTCGATCGAAAAGCGGCCCATGTCGTCGTTGTGGGTCCAGTTCTTGACCGGTTCCGTAACGAGCGCCGAGTTTGGCAGGATGA
>JBEARP010000118.1:0-12385 GCA_041163105.1 Pseudomonadota bacterium | reverse complement strand
GCTTTGGAGTCGGGCTCGTCTATCAGGCAGTCATATGTAGATAGGACATCTTGCCACTCACTCGGGCTTGAAACTGACCAAGAGTACTTGCGGCGAGTTGATAGGCAGTCCCAGTCGGTTTCCTGCCAATAGCGTTTTGTTTTTGTCATCCGTGTTCAATACTCAGGTTCTGACGCGGACTTTCAAGTTCTTCATCTGAACGAATGAAGATTCTCAATTTTATCTCTGCTGGCTGCGTGGGAAAGGTAGAAACGCTCAAGCTGCGAAACGCTAGTCAAGGCGTTTCTGGCAAGGGTAAATATATCGATATTCTTGCCAAGCAGGAAACGATACATCAGCGCTGAATGTCTCAGGCTGTAGAGTGTTCGATTGCGACCCAGCCTGTCTTTGCGAAGTTCTGCTCTTTTTAGGGCGAGCTCAAACTGCTTCCTCATTATCGTTAGCGCATAAGCTCGATCGGGTAGATATGGGTAGAAGACGAAGTCGTTGGACTTGCCGTACCCCTGTGCTGTTTGTCGCGATTTTATTCTTTGATAGACCATCGCCGCTGTAGGCATGGTCAAACTCTCTCTGATTACAGTTTTCGAGTTTGGTGCCATTATTGAAAGGTATTCAACAGTTTTGTCGTTTCGCCTGTCTCTAACGACCTCGATATCTCGATGGCGGAGGAGTTTGATGTCGCTCGGTCTGATGAATACATTCATTCCAAACACGATCAGGTCGTAGATTTCCTCAGTAACCACATGTCCGCTTACACTTGTGATTTCAGCGGATAGGAGCCTCGTGACCTTTCGAAGTTTTCTGTATTCGTCGATAGTAAAGTAGGGTCGTGGGGTGTCTTTCTTTTTTATGTTTGGAAACGGTGGGATGGACTTTAGATAGCCCCGTTTGAGTGCTTCTTTTAGAACTTTTCTGATGACGATTAGATGCTTTGACAGCGTGGAAGGGGAGAGTTTCTTTCGTTTTCCCAATTCGGCTATGTACTCATCAATCATCGACGATGTGATGGCAGCGACGCCTTTGGCTCCAAAGAAGGGCAGAATATCAGCCTTCAGCTTTTTGCTGTCCTCGGTGTTGATCCGCTGCCCCCGTTGACCAGTTGCCACGAGAGTATCCTGCTGGCGAATCAGATGCTGGGCGCAGGCATGGAAGGTGTCGGTATGGACGCTGATATCCAGTCGTTGATTTATTCTGATTGTGGCGAACAGCGATTTGGCGAACTCGACGGCTTCCCTTCTGTCGCTAGTGCCAGTGCTCCTACGCACATATTTGCGATCCACGAACATCCGCACCTGCCACGAACTGGAGGCAGGGATCCGATAGATTTGAAGAGAATCGGGGTACCCAGGGATCGTTTGGATATCGAATGGTGTGGTTCGGCTTGCCATGTATGTAGAGTATGAAAGGCCATTGCTTCATACAATCAAAAAATTGTTATGGATGAATAAGGTTATAAGTATTTGAAAACAAAAGATAAAATGGTGCGGGCGGTGGGAATCGAACCCACACTTCCTTGCGAAAAGCGGATTTTAAGTCCGCTGCGTCTACCGTTCCGCCACGCCCGCTGGCCGTTGGGCTGTCTACACCGCGCCGCGCCGGGGCGCCACTGGCGGAAATCGAAATGCTTACCCGCAGGGGGAGAGCGTCTGTGCCGGGATTGTCACGCGCTGGCCAGCTTCGCGCAGCCCAGGGCATGCAAAAGACTCAACTCGGACGGTTTGGCACACCACGGATGTACTGGGTGCCGGCTGGCTGAAACCTGGCTGGTTCAGTTCCGGCCCGCAGGGCCGCGCCTCCGGGTGCGGCCCTTGCGTTTTCCTAGGCGGGTGCGCCGTTGCCCGACAGCAGCTGTGCCGCGCCGCCCACGCCGTTGCGGAAGGCGGCATCGAAGTTGACGCCGGCAATGCCCCAGCGGTGCTCGCGGTCGTCGGCCGTCAGCCGCCATTGCGCCTTCCACGCCAGCAGCTCCGTGCTCCAGTCGAGCGTGCCGGCCAACGGCAGCTGACCCACCTTGCGATCGACGAATGCCATCAGCGGGGTCAGGTCGGGTGTGCTGTCCACCGTCAGGCCCGCACTGGCGATCGTCGCGGGGGAGGGGATCACCACCTCCATCGCCGCAGCCCACGCGGCATCCTGGAAGGACTGGCGCATGAGTTCGCCCTGGTCAGCCATGGAACTCAGCATGAAGGTCGAGCCGATGTGGTGGACGGCGAGGAAGACGACCAGCCGCGGCCGGTCGCCCAGCCATGGCCTTGACCCCATTTTCGCAAGCATCGCGTCGACCTTGGCGGGGTCGTATTCCACCGTCATCTCATAGGGCCGGTCGCGGGTGCCCTGTTCGTCGCGGATCGGGCGGAATGCATAAAGGTCACGGTAGGACACATTGGTCACCGCCGCTTCCGGCATGCGGATCAGTCCGGCAAGGGCAGGGTGCCCAGCCAGGCGCGGGTCGCCCGAGACCCTCACCAGCACCTGGGCGAGGCACCGCGCCATGCCGGGAATCCGCGTCTCGGGCCTTCTGCCCGTGACGATGGTGCGGGCCTGGTAGAGCGCCGCTACGGGTGCGGCATTGGCATGACCTGCCAGCACCATGGCGCTGCCGAGGGCGAGACACATCCGGCGGGTGATCGGCATGGCGGCAGGACTCCGGCGTTGCGGGTGAATACTAGGACCGGGCACGGGCGCGGTCCATCGCCCCGAGGCTGTGCCTCAGAACAGCCAGCGCGGGGTGCGGGCGGCGTAGCGGGTCCAATCTGCTCCGAAGCGCCGGGCAAGGTGTTCTTCCTCCCGCTCGATTGCCAGTTTCCGGGTGGCCAGGGCACCCGCCAGTGCCGCCGGGATCAGCCACGCCACCCCGAACACCAGCCCGGCCCCCGTCACCAACAGGGTGTTGCCGAGGTATATCGGGTTGCGGGAGAAGCGGAACGGACCGTCGGTGATGAGCCGGGTGGCGCCGCGGTGTGGCAGCACCGTGGTATTGTGGCGCCTGAAGGCCAGCATGGTGGCGAGGTCCAGCGCTAGCCCGGCCGCGCCGAGGAACAGCCCCGCCACGGCGAGTACCGCCGCCCAGGCGCCGCCCGGCCATGGCAGCGGCAGCAGGGCCTGCAACCCCAGCGCGAGAAGGGCCGCGCCGGCGAACAGCAGGGGCGGCCAGGGAATGGTGTTGGGGCGCTCGGTCAGGTCGGTCATGTCCGGGCAGTTCACAGGGCGATTGCCTGACTCGTCAAGCACGGGCTTGATTTGGCCGCAAAACCCTCCTAAGAGCGCGTAATTCCCGTCCATTCACAAGGAGTGCACGAGCCCCATGGCGCGCGTCACCGTTGAAGACTGCATCGACAAGCTCCCCAACCGCTTTGAACTCGTGTTGCTGGCCGCCCACCGCGCCCGCCTGATTTCGCAGGGTGCGCCCATCACCATCGACCGCGACAACGACAAGAACCCTGTCGTTGCGCTGCGCGAGATCGCCGACGAGACCATCGTCCCGGAAGACCTGCGCGAGGAGTACATCCACTCCATGCAGAAGCATGTCGAAGTCGACGAGCCGGAAGCCACCGAGGTGCCGCTCATCCAGCAGTCAGGCGACATGACCATCGTCAACGATGCCGCCGACGAGGATTCGGTCGAGATGGAGCGCATGACTGAAGAGGACATGCTGCGCGGCCTCGAGGGCATGCCCCCGGCGGAAAGCCCCGGAAGCCAGCGCAACGGCTACTGATCTGCCGCACCATCGTGTTTCGAGGTCGGGCCCCAGGGTCCGGCCTTTTTCGTTGGCGGTGCGCGAAAGTGGCGCGTTGGCCAAACCACGCTCGCCAAACGATTAAACCACGCTAAGATCACCCGCATGATGCGTCAGTACGAGCTCGTCGAGCGGGTCACCAAATACGACCCCGATGTGGATGAGGACCTCCTCAACCGCGCCTACGTCTATGCCATGAAGGCGCACGGCAACCAGAAGCGGGCCTCGGGCGAGGCCTATTTCAACCATCCCCTCGAAGTTGCCGCCATCCTGACCGAGATGAAGCTCGACTCGGCCACCATCGCCGCTGCGCTGCTGCACGACACGGTGGAGGACACCGAATCCACTCAGCAGGAAATCGAGGAAAAATTCGGCCCCGAGATCGCCTCGCTCGTTGATGGCCTCACCAAGATCGCCAAGCTCGACCTGGTCACCAAGGAAGCCGCCCAGGCCGAGAACCTGAGGAAGCTGCTGGTTGCCATGTCGCGCGATGTGCGGGTGTTGCTGGTCAAGCTGGCCGACCGGCTTCACAACATGCGCACGCTGGAGCATGTGAAGCCGGAAAAGCGCGTGCGCGTCGCCCAGGAGACGATGGACATCTATGCGCCGCTCGCTGGCCGCATGGGCATGCAGGCGGTGCGCGACGAGCTGGAGGACATTGCCTTCAAGGTGTTGAACCCTGACGCCTACACCATCATCACCGACCGCCTCGCCAAGCTCCATGCGGAATCGGGCGGAGTGCTCAAGTCCATCGAGCAGGAACTGACCCAGAAGCTGGTCGAGAACGGCATCAAGGCTGACGTCTACGGGCGCGAGAAGCGGCCTTACTCGATCTTCCGCAAGATGGAGCGCAAGCTCCTGTCGCTGGGCCAGCTGTCGGACATCTTCGGCTTTCGCGTGATCGTCGGCACGGTCGACCAGTGCTACCGCGCACTCGGCATCATCCACCGCACCTATCGCGCGGTGCCCGGCCGCTTCAAGGACTACATCTCGACGCCGAAGCAGAATGACTACCGCTCGATCCACACCACCGTGATCGGTCCTCACCACATGCGCGTCGAGATGCAGATCCGCACGCGGCTGATGCACGAAATCGCCGAGCGCGGTGTGGCCGCCCACAACATCTACAAGGATGCGCCCGACGCCAAGGAGGCGCTTGACGGCTTCAAGGCGCCCGCCGCCGAATCCAATGCCTATCGCTGGCTCCGCCACTTGGTGGAGATGCTGCAGGAAGGTGAATCCCCGCGCGAGTTTCTCGAGCACACCAAGCTTGAGCTGTTTCACGACCAGGTGTTCTGCTTCACGCCCAAGGGCAAGCTCATCGCGCTGCCCAAGGGGGCCACACCCATCGACTTTGCCTATGCAGTGCACACCTCGGTGGGTGACAGCTGCGTGGGCGCAAAGGTCAACGGCAGCCATGCACCGCTGGTCACCGAATTGCAGAACGGCGACGAGGTGGAGATCATCCGATCCGAGGCGCAGACGCCGCCCGCCGCATGGGAAGGCCTCGCCGTTACCGGCAAGGCGCGCGCCGCCATTCGCCGCGCCACGCGTGCGGCAGCGCGCAAGCAGTTTGCCGGCCTCGGCCACGAGATCGTGCAGAAGATGCTGGCCAAGATCGGCAAGACCTATGTCGCCAAGGAAGTGACCGCGGCCATTCCGCGCGTTGGCCACAAGGATGTCGATGACGCGCTGGCGGCCATCGGCCGCGGCGAGCTTTCCGCCGTCGATATGCTGAAGGCGATGGGCCACACCATCGACGACACCAAGCTCAAGGAACTGCGCCGCAAGTCGCCCTCGAGGAAGTCCGACCCGGACCTCTCCGTGCCGGTGCGCGGCGTGGCCCGCACCACCGCGCTCAGGATCTCGCCCGAGACGGGTGCCGTGCCGGGCGAGCGCATCGTCGGCATCCTGACGCCGGGCGAGGGGATCACCATCTACCCGATCTTCGCCAAGGCGCTGGAGCAGTTCGACAACCAGCCCGAGCGCTGGGTTGACCTTGCCTGGGACACCGGTGCCGAGGAACAGCGCTTCCCGGCGCGCCTCACCGTCACCATTCTCAACGAAGTGGGTTCGCTGGCCCAGGTCACGCAGTCGATCAGCGACCTCGGCGGCAACATCGACGCGCTGATGATGGTGGCCCGCGAGGGTGCGCGCGATTTCTACGACGTCGACATCACGCTCGAGGTGCATGACCTCAAGCACCTCAACGAAATCATGACTTCGCTGCGCGGCAAACCATCCGTCAGCGACGTGAGCCGCAAGACAGGATAGGACGACATGACGCAAGACGAGGTTCTGAACGAGTTCCGCGCCGCCGGCGCTTTGCTGGAGGGGCATTTCATCCTCTCATCCGGCCTCCACTCCAGCCGCTACCTGCAGTGCGCCCGCGTGCTGATGGACCCGCAGCGCGCCGCAAGGCTTTGCGCCGTGCTGGCCGAGCAGGTGCGCACCATGGTGAGTGGCCACATCGATCTCGTGGCCTCTCCCGCCATGGGCGGCGTGGTCGTGGGCTACGAGATGGGCCGCCAGCTGGGCGTGCCTTCGATCTTCTTCGAGCGCGTGGACGGCAAGCTCACGCTCCGCCGCGGCTTCAACATCGAGAAGGGTGCACGCGTCGTCATGGTGGAGGACATTGTCACCACTGGCCTCTCCTCGCGCGAGTGCATCGAAGGGATCAACGCCGAAGGCGGCGTCACCGTGGGCGCTGCCTGCCTGATCGACCGTTCGGGCGGCAAGGCGGACATCGGCGTGCCGCTGGCGGCTCTCACCCGCCTCGACATCCCGACCTATGCCGCCGACCAGCTGCCGCCGGAACTGGCCGCCAGTCCTGCCATCAAGCCCGGGAGCCGCGGGCTGAAATGATCCTGGGTCTCGGCAATGACGTGATCGACATCAGGCGCATCGAGGAAACGCTCACCCGTTTCGGACCGCGCTTCATCGACCGCATCTTCACCGATGTGGAGATCGCCAAGTCCGAGAAGCGGGCCCAACGCGCCGCCTCCTATGCCAAGCGCTTCGCCGCCAAGGAGGCCTGCTCCAAAGCTTTGGGCACCGGCTTCCGGAAGGGCGTGTTCTGGAAGGACATGGGGGTGGTGAACGAACCCTCCGGCAAGCCCACTATGGTGCTGACCGGCGGGGCCAGGGCCCAGCTCGAAACCCTGGTGCCGCCCGGCCACAAGCCGCGCATCCACCTCACCATCACCGACGATTTCCCCTACGCCCATGCCGTGGTGATGATCGAGGCGCTGCCCGTCTAGTGCCCTTTCCGGTCGGCAGAATGGGAGATGGGGTCATCGAGGGTCTGGAAACGCCGTCTCACTGTCACTATTTGGCAACAGTGGGCATGCTTGAGTGCGGCTGCGTTGCATCGCTCCGGCGAAACGGTTTATAGCCGGGATTCTCAGGGCCCGGCGATTGGCGGCTAGGCAAAATGCATAAGAAAGACCACGAGATGGCGGCGGCACAGGACACGCGGCGCAAGTCAGAGGACGGTTTGTGGGAAACCGTCAAGGTCATCATCCAGGCGCTGCTGATCGCCTTCGTGGTCCGCACCTTCCTGTATCAGCCTTTCAACATTCCCTCGGCCTCGATGTACCCGACGCTGAAGGTGGGCGACTACCTGTTCGTCTCCAAGCTGTCCTATGGCTACGGCCGCTATTCCTTCAATTTCTCGCTGGGCCTGTTCGGCCACGAAATCGTGTCCTGCTGCAACCTCGACTTCCCCGGCCGCATCGTGCTGGCGGATGACCCGACCCGCGGCGACGTCGCCGTCTTCAAGCTGCCGATCGACACCAACATCGACTACATCAAGCGGGTGATCGGCCTGCCGGGTGACCGCATCCAGATGCGCGACGGCGTGCTCTACATCAACGGGCAGGCGGTCAAGAAGGAGCGGATCGAGGATTATGCCGACCCCTCGGAGTCGGGACTCCAGTCTCCTGTGGCGCAGTACCTCGAAACCCTTCCCAACGGCGTGCAGTACCGCGTGCTCGACACCGACGCGCTGGGCGATGCCGACAACACCGACGAATACGTCGTGCCGGCCGGGCACTATTTCATGATGGGTGACAACCGCGACAATTCGCAGGACTCGCGCTACCCGCGGGTGGGCTACGTGCCGCTGGAGAATTTCGTCGGCCGTGCCGACATCATCTTCTTCTCGGTGTCGCCCGATGCCAGCCTGTGGGAAGTGTGGGAGTGGCCCTTCGCCATCCGCTGGAACCGCTTCTTCACGCTGATCTGAGACCTTGACCAGCTTCAACCCGGCGCGACTGGACGAGATCACGGAGCGGCTCGGCTATCGCTTCAGGAACCAGGCGCTCCTGATCGAGGCGCTCACCCACGGCTCCACCCAGAAGCACAAGGGCGACTATCAGCGCCTCGAGTTCCTCGGCGACAGGGTGCTGGGGCTGGTGATCGCCGAGCATCTGTTCCGCGCCCACCCCGGAGACGAGGAGGGCCAGCTCACCCATGTGCTGAGCAGCCTCGTCCGGTCGGAAGCCTGTGCCGACGCGGGCGACACGATCGGCCTGTCTGATCTCGTCATCATCGGGACCGGCGAGCGTGCCAAGGGCATGAACCTGAACCGCACCGTGCTGGGCGACGCGATGGAGGCCCTGGTGGCCGCGATCTACCTCGACTCCGGTCTCGATGAGGCCCGCGCCTTCGTGCTGCGCTGCTGGGACGCGCAGCTGAAGGCGCCGAAGCTCGCCGTGAAGGATCCCAAGACCTTCCTGCAGGAATGGGCGCTGGCCCGTGCCCTGCCGATCCCTGCCTACAGGATCATCAGCCGCGAAGGCCCCGAACACGAGCCGGTTTTCGTGGTATCCGTCGAGGTGAAGGACAGGCCGCCCGCCGAGGGCACTGCCAGAAGCAAGCGTGCCGCCGAGATGGATGCCGCCGAACAATTCCTGAAACGTGAAGGGATCAGGCCATGAGCGAAGATCAGAAAATGCCTGAAGGCCCGACGCGCGCCGGTTTCTGTGCCATCATCGGGGCGCCCAATGCCGGCAAGTCGACGCTGGTCAATCAGCTCACCGGCTCCAAGGTGTCGATCGTCAGTCACAAGGTCCAGACGACGCGGGCGCGCATCCGCGCCATCGCCATGGAGGGCAATGCCCAGATCGTGCTGGTCGATACGCCGGGCATCTTCAAGCCCAAGCGCACGCTTGACCGCGCGATGGTGAGCAACGCATGGGGCGGGGCGGGTGACGCCGACGCGGTGGTGCTGCTGGTCGACGGCCGCCCTGGCCTCACCGAGGAGGCGAAGGAGATCATCGCGCATCTCTCGCACACCAAGACCAAGGCGGTCCTTGTCATCAACAAGATCGACCTGATGTCGCGCGAGCGGCTGATGGAAGTCGCTGCCGAGTTCAACGCCGCCTATCCCTTCGAGCAGACCTTCATGGTCAGCGCGCTGAACGGCTCAGGCACGCAGGACCTCCTGAAATATCTGGCATCCAGGATGCCGGAGAGCCCCTGGCTCTACCCTGCCGACCAGGTGGCCGACGTGCAGCTGCGCTTCATGGCCGCCGAAATGACCCGCGAGGTCATCTATGAGCGCCTGCATGAGGAGCTTCCCTATTCCTCCACCGTCGAGACCGAGACCTGGGAGGAGATGAAGGATGGCTCGGTCAAGATCGGTCAGATCATCTTCGTGCAGCGCGACAGCCAGAAGGCCATCGTGCTCGGCAAGGGCGGGCAGACCATCAAGCTGTTGGGCCAGATGGCCCGGAAGGAAATGGAAGCGCAGTTTGGCCGCAAGGTGCACCTCTTCCTGTTCGTGAAGGTGCGTGAGAACTGGGCCGAGGACAAGGAACGCCTGCGCAACATGGGCCTCGACGTCTGATCCATGGAGTGGCGCGACGAGGGCGTGATCCTGTCCGTCCGCCGTCACGGCGAAACAAGTGCGATTGCCGAAATCCTCACTGCCGGGCATGGCCGGGTCATGGGACTGGTGCGCGGCGGTCGCTCCAAGCAGCAGCGACCGGTTCTGCAGGCGGGCAATGCCGTGCAGACCGTATGGCGGGCGAGGCTCGAGGAGCAGCTCGGCACCTTCGTGCTCGAACCGCTTGACCTCAAGGCCGGCGCCATCATGGAGGAGCCGTTTAGGCTCGCCGGCCTCGCGACTTTGTCCGCCCTGTCGCAACTGCTGCCTGAGCGTGAACCCCACCCGCGCGTTTACGAGGCGCTGCGCATCGTGCTCGATGCCATCGACAATGACGCGGTGTGGCCAGCCCTTCTGGTGCGCTGGGAACTGGGGCTGCTGGATGAGCTGGGCTTCGGCCTCGATCTTTCCAAATGTGCCGCCACGGGTGCACGCGACCGGCTCGTCTATGTGTCGCCCAAAAGCGGCAAGGCCGTATCGGAGGCGGCGGGGGAGCCATTCCGCGACCGTCTGTTCGGTCTTCCGGCCTTCCTGCGCGAGGGCGGGGTTGCCGCCCCGCCGGGCGACATCATCGAGGGGCTGAGGCTCGCCGCCTTTTTCCTCGACCGGCACCTGTTCGAGCCGCGCGGCGTCACCTTTCCCGAACAGCAGGACTGGATCATCCGGACACTGGCTGAAACGCCGCATTGAGCCACGGCGGACTCCCCCCTAAAACCCCGTCCGACAGGAGGACCAGACCATGCTCGGACGTCTCAACCATGTGGCCATCGCGGTGCCGGATCTCGCCAAGGGAACCCAGGTGTACCGTGCCATGCTGGGTGCCAAGGTCTCCGCTCCGCAGGCCGAGCCGGCCCATGGCGTGACGGTGGTCTTCGTCGAGCTTCCCAACACCAAGATCGAACTGCTGGAGCCTCTCGGCGAGGCCTCGCCAATCAAGGCCTTTCTCGAGAAGAACCCGGCGGGGGGCATCCACCACGTCTGCTATGAGGTGGCTGACATTCTGGCCGCGCGCGACCATCTGAAGGCGGAAGGTGCGCGCGTGCTGGGCGACGGCAACCCCAAGACCGGCGCCCACGGCAAGCCGGTGCTGTTCCTGCACCCGAAGGATTTCTGCGGCACACTCGTTGAACTGGAGCAGGCATGAAGTTCGGCAGCGCTGTCGCGATCTATTTCATCACCTGGTGGGTCTGCCTGTTCGTGGTGCTGCCCTTCGGCGTGAAAAACGCCCACGAGGCTGGCGAGGCAGTGGAGCAGGGCAACGAGCACGGGGCGCCGGTGAAGCCCATGCTCCTGCGCAAGATCCTTGCCACAACCGTGCTTGCCGCCATCGTCTTCGCCTTCATTTGGGGTCAGGTCACCTATCACTGGATCAGCATGGACGACCTCCCGTTCGTGAAAGCGATTACAACCGACTGATCTCGGTCGTGGTTTCGGTAACATTAAGTAAGCTTGTAAGAATTCCGAGGGTTTTGGCGGTGATGCGTTGCCCCTGGCAATGGCCGTTGATAAATCAACCTCCACTTGCTCTAATTGCTGGTTTCGTCATCCAGCTTGGCGCTTGGTCGTGGAGGAGAATTTCCGGTGGTGTTCAGCCTTCGTGCAGCGGTCCGCATTGCCGCAGTGGTGTGCATGGTGTTGGCGTCAGGCATCCCCGTGGCGCGCGCTGCGAATGACAAGGTCTTCCCCAGCATTACGGTAGCCACGCCGGGGGTCTCCGGTACGCAAGCGATAGCGGCGCTTGGCCGCAACTTGACTGCGGTCGCCGGCTATTATGGGATGACGGCGGAGCAGCTGCGGAACCAGCTGCTTGGCGACAGCGGGCTGCGGCTCAGCGGCACCGGTCGCCTGGTCTATCTTTCGGCAGGTCCGCGCAGGCCGCCGACCACGCGTTCGGCAGCGGCCTCACTCGCCATGTCGTCGAACAGCCTCGATGCATTTCCGCTTGCACAGACTTTCCAGCTTCACAGCAAGCCTGATGCGCTCAAGACAATCTACCTCAACTTCCAGGGAGCGAGCCTGGCCGCGGACGAGCATTTTCTTGTCTCGCTTCTCGATCCGGGTGGGATGGGCATCGACGTACCTCCTTTCAGCATCGATAGTGACCCAGCCTTCTCGGATGCTGAGCGGCGTCTGGTGCAGGAGATCTGGCAGCGTGTTGCGGAGGACTTCGCTCCGTTCGACGTCGATGTGACCACTGAGCAGCCGGCCCAAGACCGCATCAGCCGCTCGAACTCTCAGGATCAGACCTATGGCATGGATGTGCTGATGACCTTGAGTTCCGAGGCCTGGATCTTCGCGGACATTGCGGGCATCAGCTCCCTGGGGTCCTTCTTCATTGCAGGTTCAGAAGGTGACAGCTTGAAGCCGGCCTTCGTGTTCTACACGACGGGCACAATCAACGCTCAGACCCTCGCAAATGCAGCGTCACGAGAAATCGGCACCACGCTCGGTCTTAGACCCGATGTTCAGGGCTGCAATGGCGTACCATATGCAGGGCAAGGCAATAGCCCGGTAAATGGTTGGGCTCCGATCATGGGCGAATTGTCGGATCGTCCGCTTCGTCAGTTCGACAAGGGTGAATATGCCAATCCCGGCGTTTGCGGCGAGGGTCAGGTGCCTCCGCAGGACGATTTTCAGGTCATCACGGGTGCGGGTCTTTCATTGAGATCGGATGACGCGGGAAACACCACCAGCACTGCAGTCTGGCTACCGGTGGCGAGTAGTGGTGGCCGAAGTGCTGTGTCTTTCTCCGGCGTGAT
>JBEARP010000117.1:0-3682 GCA_041163105.1 Pseudomonadota bacterium | reverse complement strand
GGCAGCCCAAGCGGCGTGGGCGTCATTTCATGGAAATGAGCGACATTGGTTCGAATGATTGCTGTGCCTTCATGAAGGCCAGCGATGTCACCGACACGCTGAGTATGGCGCTCGAAGCCTCAGTGCTCGACGGCATGCAGGTCGCACACCGACCAGGGCTGTTGAGCGACAACGGCTCGAGCTACACCGCCGGTGACCTGGCGGATTGGCTCGAGCAGAAGGGCATGGACCAAGTCAGGGGGCTCCGCTGCATCATCAGACGCAGGGCAAGGTCGAGCGCTGGAACCAGACGCTCAAGAACCGCATTCTGCTCAAGAACTACTACTTGCCCGGTGATCTCGAGCAGAAGATCGGTGACTTCGTCGCCTACTACAATCATCTCCGGTACCACGAGAGCATCGGTAACCTCACCCCGCCTGACGTCTACTTCGGGCGCGGGTAAGAAGGCACTGGGCATCGGCTGGTCGCAGGGAGGCGGTTCCACCATCGCCGCGGCTGGCCAACCGGACTATGTCGTCCAGAAGGGCACGGCGCGTGACGGCCTCGAATTCGGGGGCTTCGTAGCCATGGCGCCCAAACCTACAGACGCCGCAAGCGCCAAGAAGGCGATTGATGAGCTCACCCAGACCTTCTCGGGCAATGTGTTCGAGTTCGCGCATTTCGCCATGATGCTGTGGGGCATCCAGGCGGCCTATCCGGACAAGCTCAAATACACCGACGTCTATACCGAAGAAGGCGCCAAGGTGCTGGACGAAATCTATCGGACGAAGTGCATCCATGCGAGTTCCGATACGATCAACTATACCTTAGGAACCAGCTACAAGACGCTGATGCGGCCCGACAGGCAGAACGAGCTTGCCTGGGCACAGTCGTTCCAGTCCGTCAGCGTTCCCAACGACGTCAAGCCCGTGGCGCCTGTCATGATCTATTTCGGCAACAACGACACGACGTTGCCGCCGGTTCAGCATGAACTCTACCGCAAATTCATGTGCACAACCCTGGTGCCAATGTCGGCCGCATGCAGCTGCCCGGCAACCAGGATCACTTCTCCACCCCGGGCGTCTCCGAGCAGTTCTACCTGCCCTGGATCGCCGACCGCTTCGCCGGCAAGCCCGCACCGGACGGCTGCGCCGCCAACTGAGACCACGGTCGGCTGGCCAGCTCCGCGAGGGGCTGGCCTTTATCATGCCGTGGAGGACATCGAATGCTGATGTCATTGAAAAGAAGCCCAGACCCGGCAAGGCACCGAGGGGATTGTGAGACGTTCCTTGTGACCATTGAGAATTCAATGGTGGGCGATGTAGGACTCGAACCTACGACCCGCTGATTAAGAGTCAGCTGCTCTACCACCTGAGCTAATCGCCCGCCCCTTGAAGGACGTACGGCCCCGAGAAGTCCGGAGCCGACGGCGGGGTAGTACATCGCCCGCCGCCCCCCGTCTAGTGTTTTTTCAGGGCCCTGTTGACACCCGAAATCACGGCTTTCAGCGACGCCACGACGATGTTCTTGTCAACGCCCACGCCGAACAGGCTGGAGCCGTCAGCGAGCCTGAGTTCCACATAGGCGATGGCCGCCGCATTGGCGCCCATGCCGATGGCATGCTCGCGATAGTCGGCCACGTCGAAGTTGAGGCCGGACTCCTTGCGAATGGCATCGACGAAGCCGTCAACCGGGCCATTGCCATGACCGAGGATGGTCTTGAGGTTCCCATCCACCGTGATCTTGGCGATGACATCCTGCTCAGCCTGGTCGGCACTGGCCGAGTGCGAGACGAAGCCATAGCGGCCATTGCCCTCGAGGTACTCTGACTGGAAGGCGCCCCACAGCCGGTCGGCTGCAAGCTCCACGCCTTCCCCGTCGGCGATGGCCTGCACCACCTTGGAAAATTCGATCTGCAGCCGCCGCGGCAATTCGATGCCGTGTTCCTTCTCGAGGATATAGGCGATGCCGCCCTTGCCCGACTGCGAGTTGATGCGGATCACCGCCTCATAGGAGCGGCCGAGGTCCATCGGGTCGATCGGCAGATAGGGCACCTCCCACAGCGGCGAGTTGGACGCCGCCATGGCCTTGAAACCCTTGTTGATCGCATCCTGGTGCGAGCCCGAGAAGGCGGTGAACACCAGCTCGCCCGCATAAGGATGGCGCGGGTGGATGGGCAGCTGGTTGCAGTATTCCGCCATGCGCACGAGCTCGTTGATGTTCGAGCAGTCGAGGCCAGGGTCCACGCCCTGGCTGTAGAGGTTCATGGCCAGCGTCACGAGGTCGACGTTGCCGGTACGCTCGCCATTGCCAAACAGCGTTCCCTCCACGCGGTCGGCACCGGCCAGCAGGCCGAGTTCGGTCGCCGCCACGGCGCAGCCCCGGTCATTGTGCGGGTGAAGCGAGATCAGAAGGCTGTCGCGCTTCTTGATGTTGCGGCAGAACCACTCGATCTGGTCGGCATGTACGTTGGGGGTGGACATCTCCACCGTGGCCGGCAGGTTGAGGATCAGTTTCTTCGCAGGTGTGGGTTCGTAGGCATCGATCACCGCCTCGCAGATTTCCTTGGCGAAATCGAGTTCGGTTCCAGTGAAGCTCTCCGGCGAATACTCATGGCGCGTCACACCCTCGAGGCCATATTCGCGCTCGAGCTTGCGGATGAGTGTGGCCCCCTTCACGGCAATGTCGATTATGCCGGGCTTGTCGAGCTTGAACACCACGCGGCGCTGCAATTCCGAGGTCGAGTTGTAGAGATGCACGATGGCGCTTTTCACGCCTTTCAGACTCTCGAAGGTGCGGCGGATCAGTTCCTCGCGTGACTGGGTAAGCACCTGGATGGTGACGCCGTCGGGGATCCTGTTGCCCTCGACCAGGTAACGAACGAAGTCGAAGTCCGTCTGCGAGGCCGAGGGGAAGCCCACCTCGATCTCCTTGAAGCCCATCTTCAGGAGGGCATCGAACATCCGCATCTTGCGGTCGAGGCCCATCGGCTCGATCAGCGACTGGTTGCCGTCGCGAAGGTCGACGGAACACCACACCGGCGGGTGGGTAATTGTCCTGTTCGGCCATTGCCGGTCGGCCAACTGGACCTGCGGAAACGGGCGGTACTTCTCGCGGGGGGAAATCATCATGTCGGGAAACTTTCAGAAATGCCTGGCTTAGCTGGTTGGTCGGTGAAGCCCCCGGAGAGCCAGGGCAGATGCCCGGCCGGCCCTCAGGGGCAGCTAAGAAGGAGGCGGCCAAGCGCGAGCGGCAGCGGCAATGCTGCGGGGACGAACGAGATGTTCGGCGCGTTGGACATGGGGGACCGTATAAAGCAGGACGGCACAGGGTGCAACCCGCGCTGATTTTGGCAACTCTGGAAATCTGTCGTGCACAGTCTGCACTGCCAACGCCAATCAATATGATGGCATGCTGACATGAACCCCGCGGCCAGAGGGCGCAAAACGATCAGGGCTTATGATCATTGGCGCCACCGGTAGTGGTCGGCGGCGAGGAGAAGTCAGAAATTCCCTCAGCCCTCTGATTAGTGACTGACTGCGCAGCGACATCTCGTATCGTTCGGCTGATGCCGGACCAAATTCTAGCCGGATCCGCTGCATCCTGCCAGCCTACCAGAGCGTATTTTGGGTTGATAACTCTACTTAAAATTGCCGACTGGCAAATTGGCCCGTTGGCGAGTTCGGTGGGACAGGTTAAAGAC